>JAJXTF010000064.1 GCA_021784125.1 Pseudomonadota bacterium
ATCTCGCGAACACCGGCTACAACGACCGCGCGAACTCGGTCGTCATCCGCGCCGGTGCGTGGCAGCTTTGCACGGACGCGAACTACCGCGGCCGCTGCGTCACGCTGCAGCCGGGCGAGTACCGCGAACTGGGATCGATCGGATTCTCGGACCAGATCTCGTCGGCACGGCCGGTCGGCTACGTGCCCTCGGCCGCCGGCCGGGGCGGACCGGCCACCTCCGGCCGCCCGGCCGTCGTCCTGTTCGACGATTTCCAGCAGGCGGGGCGCCAGTTCGCGCTCGACGGTCCGATCGACAACCTCGAGCGTTCGGACTTCAACGACCGCGCGCGATCGATGATCGTCAACGCCGGTCGCTGGGAGCTGTGCCGCGACGCCTACTTCCACGGCACGTGCGAGGTGTACGGCCCCGGACGCTACAACGCCATCGGCGACCTGTCGGGCGAGCTGAGCTCGCTGCGACCCGTTGGCGGACCGTTCGCCCAGCCCGGCCGCTTTCCGCCGGACTGGGGGCGCCAGGTGCGGGCGATCCTCTACAGCAATCCCGACTTCCAGGGCCAGCAGCACGTGATCAACGACGACGTGATGCGCGACCTGGCCAACACCGGCTTCAACGACCGCGCGCAGTCGATCCGCGTCGAGCAGGGTTTCTGGATCTTCTGCAGCGACGCCGATTTCGGCGGAACCTGCCGCACCTTCGGCCCCGGCGACTATCCGAGCCTGCCCTGGGGCCTGAACAACGCGGTTTCCTCGGGGCGCAGGATCAGTCGCGAGAATCCGTACAGCGGCAGCCCGAACTGGGGGCGGTGAGTTCGCGCATGCCGATCGTCGACGACATCGCCGGATTGCGCCGCATCCTGACGCGCTCGCGCAGCATCGCCGTCGTCGGCCTGTCGGCGCAGTGGCATCGGCCGAGCAACTTCGCCGCCAAGTACATGCAGGCGCATGGCTATCGCATCATTCCGGTCAATCCGTCGTATGCGTCGGTGCTGGGGGAAACCTGCTACCCCGACCTGCGCGCGATCCCCGAGCCCGTCGACATCGTCGACTGCTTCCGCAGGGCTCCCGAGATGCCCGCGCTCGCCGACCAGGCGATCGCGATCGGGGCCGGGGTCTTCTGGATGCAACTCGGCATCGAGAGCGCCGAGGCGGCGCAGCGCGCATCGGCCGCGGGGCTCGACGTCGTCATGAACCGCTGCGTCAAGATCGAGCATGCGCGGATCATGGGTGGCCTCAATTGGGTGGGCGTCAACACCGGCGTGATCTCGTCGCGCCGGCCCGTCGTTTCGTAGACCCGCCCAGGCAACTCGAACGCCCTGCCCGATGTCCGACCACGCCTTCGGATTCGACACGCTGTGCCTGCACGCCGGGCAGATTCCCGACGCGCAGACTGGCGCCCGCGCGCTGCCGATCTACCAGACGACGTCGTTCGTGTTCGACGACGCCGACCATGCGGCGTCGCTGTTCAACCTGCAGACCTTCGGCAACGTCTACTCGCGGATCTCCAATCCGACGGTGGCCGCGCTCGAGGAGCGCGTCGCCGCGCTGGAAGGCGGGCGTGCGGCACTGGCGGCATCGACGGGGATGGCGGCGCAGATGCTGGCGCTGGTCACGCTCGCTCGCGCCGGGGACCACATCGTCGCCGCGCGCACGCTCTACGGCGGCTCGTACTCGCAGCTGGCAGTGACGCTCGCCGATCTCGGCATCGAGACGACGTTCGTCGACGCCGGCGATCCCGGGAATTTCCGCAGTGCGGTGAAGCCTCGCACCAAGGCGTTCTACGCCGAGACGATCGGCAATCCGCAGCTCAACGTCGTCGACATCACCGCGCTCGCCGGCGTCGCGCACGAAACGGGCGTTCCGCTGGTCATCGACAACACCCTCGCCTCGCCGTACCTGTGCCGACCGATCGAGCACGGTGCCGACATCGTCGTGCATTCGCTGACCAAGTACCTGGGCGGACACGGCACGACGATGGGAGGCATCGTCGTCGAGTCGGGCCGGTTCCCCTGGGACAACGGCAAGTTCCCGCAGATGACCGAGCCTTCGCGCGGCTACCACGGCGTGATCTTCCACGAGACTTTCGGCGACTTCGGCTTCACGATGAAGATGCGCATGGAAGCGATGCGCACGCTCGGCCCGACGCTGTCGCCGCTGTCGGCTTTCCTGCTGCTGCAGGGCATCGAGACGCTGCACCTGCGGATGCCGCGGCACTGCGAATCGGCGCTGGCCGTCGCCCGGCACCTCCAGCAGCATCCGGCGGTCGAGTGGGTCAACTACCCGCTGCTGCCGGAGAGCCCCGCGTTCCCGCTGGCACGGCGCTACCTGCCCCACGGGGCGGGCGGGATCCTGACCTTCGGCGTCAAAGGCGGCGCGGCAGCCGGCGTACGCTGCATCGAGGCCGTGCAGTTCCTTTCGCACCTCGCCAACATCGGCGACGCAAAATCGCTGATCATCCACCCGGCGTCGACGACCCATCGCCAGCTCGATCCCGACGAGCAGCGTGCAGCCGGCGTTTCCCCTGAAATGATCCGCCTGTCGGTCGGCCTCGAGACGCTCGACGACATCCTGTGGGACCTCGACCAGGCACTGGAGAAGTCACAGCAATGAACCGTTATCCCGCCATTTCCTGGCCCTGGGCCGGGCTGATCCTCGCCATCGCACTGGTCGGCCAGGAGGCACTGTTCCGCTGGTTCGGCAGCGAACCCTCGCTGTCCGAGGCCGCCTACCGGATCCTGGTCATGACGATCGGAGTCGCGTCGCTGGCGCTGATCGTGCTGCCTCCACGCAGGCCCGCCTACCTGCTCGGCTTCGCCGTCTGCGCAGGGCTGATCGGATGGGCGCTTTGGCTGCAATACGGCAAGGGCGCCGAGCCATGCCCGTTGTGCATCTTCCAGCGCGTGGCCGTCATCGCCGCCGGCATCGTGTTCCTGATCGCCGCGATCCACAATCCGCGACGCAGCGGCGCGACCTTCTATGCGCTGCTTACCCTGATCACCGCCGGCGCGGGCGCCGCGTTCGCCGCACGTCAGGTATGGCTGCAATCGCTGCCCAAGGACCTGGTGCCCGCCTGCGGCCCGGGGCTGAATTACATGCTGAACACGCTGCCTTTCACCGACGTCTTCCGCAAGGTCCTCGAGGGCAGCGGCGAGTGTGCCGAGAAAGGCTGGGTGTTCCTCGGCCTGTCGATCGCCGGCTGGACCTTCGTGTTCTTCCTGTCGATGATCGCGGCCGCCTACGCGCTGGTGAAGCGCGACTAGCGCAGCGCTCCCTTCCGCAGCGCCGCGAGACCGCTCCGCCGGCCTGCCGCACGCATCGGCGCCGCGCGAACTGCGCCGTCGTCTACAGCCTGCTCGCGCGGACCGCGTCCGCCACGATTTTCTACGCACCGGGCTTTACGCGGGGCAAGGCGTGGCATCGGTCTTGCTCGTGCATGCGGACTAAACCAATCGTGTTTCGACATAAGTGCCGTAGCTTTTTGCGGGGACATCCACCCCGTCGGTGCCGCCGCGCATTGCGCGATCGCGGCATCGTCCGACGAAGACCCGGACACACGATGCTTGCATTCCTCAATCCGACGCGCCGCGGGGGCGGGCCCTGCTGCACATCGACCTGAGCCTCGCCGCGGATCGCCGCGTGCTCTTCCGGCAGTACGTCGCCAGCCTCGAGTCGGCGCCGGCGGTCTCGGCGCGCCTCTGGCAGGCGTGCTTCGACCTCACCCAGGCCTTTGCGGTCGCCTATGGTGCCGTGCTCGACGCCGCGCTCGGACCGAAGGCGTACGGAACGTGGAAGCCGCTGGTCCCGGTCATCTTCGCGCGGCTGGTCCACTACCACGGCACCGATGCCAAGCTGCGGCTCTGCCGGCACGAGCGCTGGATCCCCGCGAGGTGGGCCGCGCTGCACAGGCTCTACCTGCGCGCGAGCGAGCTCGGTGTCCACCGGATGCCGACGTCGCTCGAGGCATCGAATTCGGCGGTCCGGCAATGGCCGGCCGAGCAGGAATACGTCTATACGATGCTGCTGCACCAGCTGAACGGCGGCAATCTGGCGCCGGCGCAGTTCGACTGGGTCGCCGCGCAGCTGCGTACGTCCTGCCGCGGGTTGAAGCTTAGGGCGCTGCCCGAGGCGGTCGACGATTTCTTCGTCGACGCAGGCGGCGTCTCGGGTCTTTCGCGCCGCACCGGCCAGGAGTCGGGCCAAGTGCTGCGCTACGTCGACACGGCCCCGCTCGCAGCGCAGCTCGACCTCACGATCGCCCGGCTGCGCAGGTCCGATTCGACGAGCGAGGAATCCATCAGCCCCGCGACGCGGGAGCGCATCCGGATCCTCCAGATCGCATGTGGCGCCCTCGTACCGGTCGCGGACAGCACCGACCTGCGACGCGATCCCCGCGAGGCCTGCTCGATCCCGGCGCGCGTCCGGATCGGCCTCGCGCGGATCCACCAGCTCTGCAAGGGGCAGGCGCCGACGGACTCCGACGCCGTGCTCAGCAAAGTCGTCGAGGTCCGCTCGACGGGCCGCAGAGCCGATGCGCCCGCGCCGGCGCGCGAATCCCGCGACACGCTGTGCGCGACGCTTGCGCTGGCGGACCACACGATGTGGCAGGTCAAGGATCGCAGCGTATCCGGGCTGCGAATCTTCACGCAGGGCGAGGCAGGTCGGACGCTCACGCTGGGCGCGCTGGTCACGATCCGCCAATCGGATGTGTCCAAGTGGCGGCTCGGGGTCGTGCGCCGGATCACGCGGCTCTCCCAGGGCGAGATCGAGGCCGGCGTATCGCTGATCGCCGAGCGCTTCGAGGCGATCACGCTGCACGCGACGGACGCCGCAGGGGACGAGCGAGCGCGCACCGCCGGCGAATCCGAATCATCCCGGCTGCAGAAGATCGAAGGGCTCTACCTTCCGCCGCCATCGCGGCCGCACAAGCCGATCCTGACGAAGACGATCATCGTGCCTACGCGCGACTACGCCGAGGGACGCGAGGTGATCCTGACGACATCACGCTCGATCTACACGGTCGCGATGCGCGGGCTCGTCGAGCAGCGCGGCGAATGGAGCTGGGCCGCAATCAGGATCGTACGCAAGGAGCCGCGCCGGGCCGGCGCACACGCGACGGATTCGGCGGGCTGACGGACCGCGCCTGCGGTCCGGCACGGTCGTTCCTGGCGCCGCTACTTCGGCGCCATCCGGATCGCACCGTCGAGCCGGATGACTTCGCCGTTCAGCATCGCGTTCCCGACGATCTCGCGCACCAGAGACGCGAACTCCGCGGGTTTGCCGAGCCGCGGCGGGAAAGGCACCATCCTGCCGAGGGCATCCTGCAGTTCCTGCGAGAAGCCCGCGACCATCGGCGTCTCGAAGATGCCGGGGGCGATGGTCATCACCCGGATGCCGAAGCGGGCGAGTTCGCGCGCGATCGGCAGTGTCATGCCGACGACGCCGGCCTTGGACGCGCTGTAGGCCGCCTGCCCGATCTGGCCGTCGAACGCCGCGACCGACGCGGTGTTGACGATGACGCCGCGCTCGCCGCCCGCATTCGGCGCATTCTTCGCCATCGCATCGGCCGCCAGCCGGATCAGGTTGAAGGTCCCGATCAAATTGATGCCGATCGCGCGCGAGAAACCCGCGAGCGTGTGCGGCCCCTCCTTGCCGACGACCTTCTCCTGGTGGACGATGCCCGCGCAGTTGACGAGGCCGTGGACGGCGCCGAATTCCGCGATCGCCGCCGCAACCGCCGCCTTGCCGTCAGCCTCGTCGGCGACGTCGGTGCGAACGAACCTCGCCGCGCCTCCGAGCTCGCGCAACGACTCGCGCGCGCCCTCCTCGTTCAGGTCGGCGATGACGACCGATCCGCCGCCGTCGACGAGCATGCGCGCGGTCGCCGCGCCGAGCCCCGACGCGCCGCCGGTGACGACGAACGTGCTTCCCTCGATGTCCATGATGCCCCGTCCGTCTAGGCGCTGGCCGTGCCGGACTTGACGACCGACATCGCAGTGGCGATCAGCCCGGCCACGTCCGCGACGTTGGTCGGCAGGATCAGCGTGTTCGTCGTCTTGGCCAGGTTGCCGAACTGCGCGATGTACTGCTCGGCCACCTTGAGGTTGACCGCGCCCATGCCGCCAGGCGAGGCCATCGCCTCGGCGACCTGCCGGATGGCCTTGGAATTCGCTTCCGCGATGGCGAGGATCGCCGCCGCCTGCCCCTGCGCGTTGTTGATCTCGGCCTGCTTCTCGCCTTCGGACCTGGCGATGGCGGCTTCGCGCTGCCCCTGCGCGATGTTGATCTGCTCCTGGCGCTTGCCCTCGGAGGTGGCGATCACGGCGCGCTTCTCGCGCTCGGCGGTGATCTGCGCCTGCATCGCGCGCAGGATCTCGGCGGGCGGGGTCAGGTCCTTGATCTCGTAGCGCAGCACCTTGACGCCCCAGCTCGGCGCGGCGGCGTCCAGTGCATTGACGACCGCCGCATTGATCTGGTCGCGTTCCTCGAACGTGCGGTCGAGCTCCATCCTGCCGATCACGCTGCGCAGCGTCGTCTGGGCGAGCTGGGTGATCGCGACCACGTAGTTCGACGAGCCGTAGGACGCGAGCCGTGCGTCGGTGACCTGGAAGTAGAGGATGCCGTCGACCTGCAGCTGGGTGTTGTCCCGGGTGATGCAGACCTGGGGCGGGACGTCGAGCGGAATCTCGCGCAGGTCGTGCTTGTAGGCAATGCGGTCGACGATCGGGAAGACGAAGTTCAATCCCGGCTGCAGCACCGCATAAAAGCGTCCCAGGCGCTCGACAACCCAGGCGCGTTGCTGCGGAACGACGCGAATCGTCTTCACGATCGCGATCAGCACCACGACGAACAGCACGAACGTGACCAGCGACGATCCGACCTGCATGAGCGACCTCCGGGATGGCGGTGACGGATTGGCGTCCGGCGCGCAGCGCCGACGCCACGAAGCTACGGGGGCGACGCGCCGAGGACCAGGATGGAACCGCGCGTCGCGACGATGTACATCGTGTCCTGGCGCGGCGTCTGCGCCGATTCGGGCACGCCGTCCCATTGCGTGCCGCGATAGTCGACCCGCGCAGTACCGTCGGCGCGCCACGACTGCACGCGCACGGCCTGGCCGATGTCGAGGCCCGGCTGGCGCGGCGGCTCGCCATGGCGACGGCGCCACCAGTGGGCCAAGCTCGCGCCGGCGACGGCGAGCACGCCGGCGACCAGCAACTGCACGGGCGTGGAAGCGCCCATCCAGGCGGCAACGCCACCGATCGCGAACGCAATGCCGACCGCGACGAGATAGAACGTCCCCGTCATCAACTCGGCGCCGATCAAGGCCACCGCCAGAATCCACCACGTCCAGTGATCCGCCATCAGGGTCCGCGCAAGCCGCAAAGGCGCAAGGATAAGTCAGTTTGCCCATCGCCGGCGTTCGAGTGCGGCGTTCGCGTCGCAGCGCCCTCGCGTCGCGGTCCCTGCCGGACGCGGACCGCACTTCCCCGCGCGGCGCTCCGCCGGGCATCGGCAGCTGCGCTGGATGCGCGGTTGCGGTATAATTATTCTTTTTTAATCAAATGCTTCGCCGAGCCTTTTGCGGACGGCGTCGCGACCGGGACCATGCCGATCTACGAATACCGATGCGCATCCTGCGGGCATGAACTCGAGGCGCTGCAGAAACTGTCCGAGGCGCCGCTCACCGAGTGCCCTGCCTGCCACAAGCCGGATCTCCGGAAGCTCGTTTCCGCGGCCGGATTCCAGTTGAAGGGATCGGGCTGGTACGTCACCGATTTCCGCAACAGCGGCGGCAAGCCCCCGGCCACGGGCACTGCGGCGGGCAAGGCGGCGGGTGCAGGCACGAGTGCCGGTGCAACCGGCGCGGGGTCGGACACGTCGTCCGGCGCGGGGTCGACGGACAGCAAGTCCGGGGACAGCAAGCCGGGGGACAGCAAGACCAGCACCGGCAGCGCCTCGACCACGAGCACGACGCCCAGCACGACGTCGGGCAGCAGCGGATCCTGACTGGATTCGACGTGACCCGCGACGCCCACTCGGACGCGGCACGGGACGCGACGCCCGGTGTCGGCGGCCGCTGCGGCCCGCTGCGATGAAGCGCTACCTGATCGCCGGACTGCTGGTCTGGGTGCCGCTGGGCATCACGCTCTGGGTCGTCCACTGGCTGCTGACCTCGATCGACCAGATCCTCCTGGTCCTGCCCGCGAATCTGCAGCCGCGCGCGCTGTTCGGCTTCGACATACCGGGGCTGGGCGTCGTCGTCGCGCTCGCCATCCTGCTCTCCACCGGAGTCGTCGCCGCGAATTTCTTCGGCCAGCGCCTGATCCGCGGATGGGAGTCGCTGCTCGGACGCATTCCCTTCGTCAAGTCGATCTATTCGTCGGTCAAGCAGGTCAGCGACACGCTGCTGTCCAAGAAAGGCAATGCCTTCCGCAAGGCGCTGCTGGTCGAGTTCCCGCGTCCCGGGAGCTGGACCATCGCGTTCCTCACCGGGACCCCCGCGACGGCGGTGGCGCCGCACCTGCCCGGAGAGCACGTGAGCGTCTACGTGCCGACGACGCCGAATCCCACCGGCGGCTACTTCCTGATGCTGCCGCGCTCGCAGGTGCGCGAACTCGACATGACCGTCGACGAGGCGCTCAAGTACATCATCTCGATGGGCGTCGTCGCGCCGCGCCAAGGGGCGCGCAAGGCAGCGCCGGGTACGCAATCCCCCGCAGCGTCGGACGCGGACACCCGAAATTGACCCGGCGCGGACCGCCAGCCGGTGTCGTCTGCCGGCGGCGCCGCGCGCATGCCCATTCCACCATCCAGCCCACTGACTGCCGTACCTGCCGGAGATCGACTTGAAGCGAACTGACTACTGCGGGCGCATCGACCGCCGATACCTCGACCAGACGATCACGGTGATGGGCTGGGTGCACAGGCGGCGCGACCACGGCGGCGTGATCTTCGTCGACCTGCGCGATCGCGAGGGCCTGGTGCAGGTCGTCTTCGATCCGGATCGTGCCGAGAGCTTCGGGCTCGCGGAGAAGCTTCGCCACGAGTACTGCATCGCCGTCGAAGGCCTGGTGCGGCCCCGCCCCGAGGGCACGGTCAACCCCAACCTCGTCTCGGGCGAAATCGAGGTGCTCGCGCACTCGATCGAGATCTTCAATGCCTCGCCCACGCCCCCGTTCCAGCTCGACGACGAGAACCTGTCGGAGACGGTGCGCCTTGCGCACCGCGTGATGGACCTGCGGCGCCCGGCAATGCAGCAGAACCTGATGCTGCGCTACCGCGCCGCGATGTCGGCGCGCCGCTTCCTCGACGCGCAGGGCTTCATCGACATCGAGACGCCGGTGCTCTACAAATCGACGCCCGAGGGCGCGCGCGAATTCCTCGTGCCCTCGCGCATCCACCACGGCCAGTTCTATGCGTTGCCGCAATCGCCGCAGCTGTTCAAGCAGATGCTGATGATGGCCGGGTTCGATCGCTACTACCAGATCGTCAAGTGCTTCCGCGACGAGGATCTGCGCGCGGACCGCCAGCCGGAGTTCACCCAGATCGACGTCGAGACCTCGTTCCTCGACGAGCTCGAGATACGGCAGATGATGGAGGGCCTGGTGCGGACGATGTTCCGCGACGCGCTCGGCATCGAGCTGCCCGACCCGTTCCCGATCATGAGCTTCGCCGACGCGATGCGGCACTATGGTTCGGACAAGCCCGACCTGCGGATCCCGCTCAAACTGACCGAGCTCACCGACCTGATGCAGGGCGTCGACTTCAAGGTGTTCCGCACCGCGGCCGACCTGCCGAACGGGCGCGTCGCTGCCCTGCGCGTGCCGGGCGGCGGCGCGATGACGCGCAAGGAGATCGACGATTGCGCGCCTTTCGTCGCCGTCTACGGTGCGAAGGGCCTGGCCTGGATCAAGGTCAACGACGCATCGAAGCCGAACGAGGAAGGGCTGCAGTCGCCGATCGTCAAGTTCCTGGCGCCCGACACCCTGCGCGCGATCCTCGAACGCAGCGGCGCGACCTCCGGCGACCTGCTGTTCTTCGTCGCCGACCGCGCCAAGGTCGTCAACGACGCGCTCGGCGCGCTGCGCGCGCGCATCGGCCAGCAGCGCGGCCTCGTCGAAGCGGGATGGCGCCCGCTGTGGGTCGTCGATTTCCCGATGTTCGAGCAGGACGACGCGACCGGCGCATGGGCGGCGCGCCACCATCCGTTCACCGCACCCAAGAATGGCCACGAGGCGCTCCTCGCCACCGATCGCGCCAATGCGCTCGCCAAGGCCTACGACGTCGTGCTGAACGGCTGGGAGATCGGCGGCGGCTCGGTGCGCATCCACCGCCCCGAGGTGCAGGCGCGCGTGTTCGAGGCACTGGGCATCAGCGTCGAGGACCAGCAGAAGAAGTTCGGTTTCCTGCTCGATGCGCTGCGCTACGGCGCGCCACCGCACGGCGGCATCGCCTTCGGACTCGATCGCATCGTCACGCTGATGTGCAGCGCCGAATCGATACGCGACGTGATCGCGTTCCCGAAGACCCAGCGCGGGCAGGACCTGCTGGTCGAGGCGCCGGCACCGGTCACCGAGCAGCAGCTGCGCGACCTGCACATCCGCGTGCGCCCGAGCGACGCGGTCAAGGCGGCCGGGACCTGACGATCGACGCAGCCCCCGGCCTGACGATCGACGCAGCCCCCGGCCTGACGAGCGACGCAGCCCCGGCCTGACGAGCGGCGCAGCCCCTACCTGACGGAAGCGCTGGCGGCGCACATCGCGCTACACTTGCGGCCATGCCCACTTGGCCGGTCGCCGCCCGTCGTGCCTGCAGTGCCTTCGCGCTCGCCGCGGTCGCACTCTGGCTCGTCGCGGGCGCGTTGCCCCTGCACGCCCGCGAGCGCCCGGGAATCCCGGGCGAGATCGCGGCCGACCGGCTGCCGCCCCAGGCGCGCGACACCCTTGCGCGCATCCGTGCGGGCGGTCCGTTCCGCTTCGAGCGCGACGGCGTCACCTTCGGCAACCGCGAACGCCGTCTGCCGGCGCACAAGCGCGGTTACTATCACGAATACACGGTCGTGACGCCGGGTCTGCGCACCCGCGGCGCGCGGCGCATCATCTGCGGCGGTTCGCGCAGCGCGCCCGACATCTGCTACTACACCGACGATCATTACCGGACATTCCGGAGGATCCGCGAATGAAGCTGCCGGACTTCACGCAGGTCGACGAAGCGGGCGTGATCGAGTACCACGGGCACGCCGATGCGATCGCGGCCGCCGCAAGCCACGCCCGGCTGCGCTATCTCGATGCCGATCTCACGCACGCCGTCGACAAGGCCTCGCTGTTCGCCGCCCTCGCACACGGGCTCAAGCTGCCCGAGCATTTCGGCAACAATTTCGATGCGCTCGCGGACTCGCTCGAGGACCGCGACTGGCTCGGCAAGACGGGCTGCGTCGTCCATCTGCGGCACGTCGCCCACTACCGGAAGGAGCATCCGCACGACTGGGAGACCCTCGGGGAGATCCTGGCCGAGGCAGCCGAGTTCTGGGGCGAGCGGCACCTCGCGTTCTGGGTGCTCGTCGGCTAGTGGCTGCCTGCGTCGCCGGCCGCGTCGCCGGCCCGCCATGAACACGTCGCCAGCCACCGATCCGCCGCATTTGCAGCTACGCTGGAAGCAGCCGATATCGGTGCTGGTCCTCGTGCATACGGCGGACCTGCGCGTGCTCCTGCTCGAGCGCGCCGACTTCCCCGACCACTGGCAATCGGTGACCGGCAGCCGTGACGACGACGAATCACTGCGGACGACGGCGACCCGCGAGCTCGCCGAGGAGACCGGCATCGACGCCGCGCGCCATGGCGGCGTCGTGGACTGGAAGCTGTCGAACGAGTACGAGATCTTTCCGCAATGGCGCCACCGCTATCCGCCCGGGACCACGCACAACACGGAGCATGTATTTGCCCTGGACGTGGGAGCCCCGGTGCCGGTGACGCTCGCCCCGCGCGAGCACCTGCGCCACGCATGGCTGCCCTGGCAGGAAGCCGCGGCGCGCTGCTTCTCGTGGTCGAACCGCGACGCCATCCTGGCGCTGCCGCGGCGGGTCGTGTCCGCCACAAATCCCGAATCGAGGTGAGCATGAGACCGATTTTCCTTGCACGCAGGCGCGCATCGCGCGCGATTTTCGCGGTATGTCTGGTCGCCGGAATGGCAGGGACCGCCGGCAGCACCCTCGCCCAGAGCGTCGTCGACGGCGCACCCACGCCGCAGCCGGTCGTGACCCTGACTGCCTCGGCGGCCGGCAGCATCGCCAACGACCGGATGCATGCCTATCTGCGCGCCGAAGCCGACAACGCCGACGCAACCGTCGCATCCGGGGAGGTCAATGCGCGAATGGGCAAGGCGCTGGCGAGGGCAAAGGCCGTCGCCGGGGTCGACGTGGCGACGACCGGCTACACGACGTACCAGGTCAACGAGCCGAACCGGCCGCCGCGCTGGCGCGTGACGCAATCGCTTAAGCTCGACAGCGCCGATTTCGCCACGCTCGCCGCGCTGGTCACGCGCCTGCAGGGCCAGGAAGGGATGCTGCTTTCCGGACTGAACTTCTCGGTCAGCCCCGCGGCACGGCGCAGCGAGGAAGACGCGCTGACCCAGCAGGCGATCAAGTCATGGCAGCAGCGTGCCCAGGCCGCCGCCCAGGGTTTCGGTGCCGGCGGATGGCGCACCGGTCGCGTCACCATCCAGACCAGCGATTACGGCCGACCGCCGATGCTCCGCTCCGCGGGGATGGCCGCGACGGCGGCCGCACCCGTCGCCGTGGAAGCCGGCGCGACCGACGTCACGGTGACCGTGAGCGGCGAAGCGATCCTCGACACCGTGCGCGCGCCACGTTAGCGCCACGTTAGCGCCACGCTCGCCCCAGCACCGGCGAGCGCGTGCCCATCGCAATCCGCATTAGCCTGCAGCGCGCTCGCTGCATCGCCGCCGGTCGGTTGCCCCACCTGCCTACGTGCTGCCCGTATTGACTCGCCTTATCGGAAACTTCAATGATCGCTCGGCCCTGACGCTCGCGCATCGACCGCGCGTCGACGGGGCACCGGTGCGAGCATCGAGCAGGGAAAGCGTAGCGCGCGACGGATCGCTGCCGTCAACGGCGGATCCCCGCGTCAAATAAGTCCAACAAGGGGGAGCTCAAATGCAGCGCAGATGGCTGGCGGTCGTGTTCGCTTGGGCGATTCTGGCAATTCCGGGGGCAGCCCACGCGCTGCAGACGACGTGGGAGTTCAAGGGGCATCTGACGAGCCTGGATCCGGGGTGGACGGTGCCTGCCGATTTCACCGTCGACGCGCCGTTTCGAATCCTCGTGAGTTTCGACACTACGGGGGAAAACTATTCGACTTCGACCACGGGCGGCGGATCCAAGTACTTCTACACCGCCAATACGCTGGCGTACCAGGTGTTCATCGGCACGACCTGCGCGCCATGCGAGCCGGACAACGATCCGGCGCTGAGCGGCATCATCGTCCGTGACGACTCGCCCCTTCCCGGCACCTCGCAGCCCCTCGACGGTTATTCGTTCTTCCTCTACAACACCGATGGCGTCGTATTCAGCCTGATCATGCGCGGCCCGGTTTCCGACATCGTCCATGGACCCGGCCTCGCGGCGGTCCCCGATTCGCGGCTGGCCAGCCTCGCGACCCACGACATGCAGATCTGTAGGTCGGACGGAGTCTGCGCGAATGGCATGATCGAGTCGGTCGAATCGCCGGCCGTGGGAACGACGTACTTCCTGTCGGCACGCGACTGTCAGTTCATCGACACGACGACGACGACAAGCGGC
>JAJXTF010000323.1 GCA_021784125.1 Pseudomonadota bacterium
CCGACCTCCTGCATGCGCTCGCGCGCGAGCATCCCGCGCTGGTCTCGATCGAGTCGATCGGGAAGAGTTTTGATGGCCGCGACATCTGGGTGCTGACGCTGACCAACGCCGCGACCGGCGTGGCGTGCGACAAGCCCGCGTTCTGGGTCGACGGCAACATTCACTCGACCGAGGTGGCGGCATCGGCGGCCGCGCTGTATTTCGTCGATACGCTGGTCCGAGGCTACGGCAAGGATGCCGACGTCACGCGCGCGCTCGACACCCGCGCCTTCTACGTCTGTCCGCGGATCAACCCCGACGGCGCCGAATGGGCGCTCGCCGACAAGCCGAAATGGGTGCGCTCGTCGACGCGTCCGTATCCGCTGGACCAGGAGGAGATCGAGGGCCTCGCCGTCGAGGACATCGACGGCGATGGCCGCATCCTGCAGATGCGCATTCCCGATCCCAACGGGCTGTGGAAATCGCACCCGCAGGAGCCGCGGCTGATGGTGCGCCGCGATCCGACCGAAACCGGCGGCAGCTACTATCGGGTGATGCCCGAGGGCCGCTACGAGAACTACGACGGCTATACGTTGAAGATCAAGCGTCCGCTGCAGGCGCTCGACCTCAACCGCAACTTCCCGGCGAGCTGGCGTCAGGAATTCGAGCAGCAGGGCGCGGGACCGTACCCGACCTCCGAGCCCGAGATCCGCGCGGTCGTCGACTTCATCGTTCGCCACCCCAACATCACCGGTGGCAACACGTTCCACACCTGGAGCGGAGTGCTGCTGCGGCCTTTCGAACACCTGTCCGACGACGAGATGGATGCCGAGGACCTGTGGTTCTTTCAGCGCAGCGGAGGCAAGGGGACCGAGCTGACCGGCTATCCGGCGATCTCGGTCTATCACGAGTTCCGCTATCACCCGAAGTCGGTGATCGGCGGCACCTTCGACTGGCTCTACGAGCATCTCGGCGCCTTTTCGTGGTGCATCGAGATCTGGGCGCCGATGCGCGAGGCGGGCATCGAGAACTACAAGTACATCGACTGGTTCCGCGATCATCCGATCGACGACGACCTGAAGCTCTTCCGCTGGAGCGAGCAGAAGCTGGGTGGCGCCGCCTACCGCGACTGGAAGCCTTTCGACCACCCGCAGCTCGGCCGGGTCGAGATCGGCGGCATGGATCGCTTCAACGCTTTCGGCAACCCGCCGCTGGCGCTGCTCGAGCAGGAGATCGCGCGCTTTCCGAAGTGGCTGCTGTGGCAGGCACTGTGCTCGCCGAAGCTCGAGCTCGTGCATGCGGGAGCGCAGGCGCTGGGTGACGGCACGTGGAAGGTCACGCTGGTGGTCCAGAACACCGGCTGGCTGCCGACCTACGTGTCCAAGCGCGCGCTCGCGCGCAAGACCGTGCGCGGGGTGGTCGCCGAGATCGACCTGCCGGCAGGAGCGAGCCTCGCGACGGGCAAGGCGCGCGACGACGTCGGACAGCTCGAAGGCAAGGCCTACAAGCACACCGGAGTCTCGTTCTGGCCCGACTACAACCTGACCGACGACAGGATGAAGGTCGAATGGGTCCTGCGCGCGAAGGCCGGCGACGCCATCGGGATCACCGCGCGCCACGAGCGTGCAGGCACGCTGCGCACGAGCGTGACGCTCGACGGCGATGTGTGATTCGGGTCGCCGCCGCGATGGGGCCGGTGGCGCGCGAGCTCGGCGGGGCGTTCGATTTTGGGAAATGACCCGATGCAGGTGAAGCGCCGGATCCCGGGCGGCGTGTGGGCGCTCGGCTTCGTCAGCCTGCTGATGGACACCTCCAGCGAGCTGATCCACGCGCTGCTGCCGCTGTACATGGCCGGCCCGCTCGGTGCATCGATGCTGGTCATCGGCGTCGTCGAGGGCGTTGCCGAGGCGATTGCGATGATCGTCAAGGTGTTCTCCGGCTTCTGGTCCGACAGGCTGCGGCATCGCAAGCCGATCGTCCTGCTGGGCTACGGCCTCGCCGCCGTGTCGAAGCTCGCGTTTCCACTGGCGCCGACGCTGGAGTGGGTGATCGGGGCGCGCTTCGCCGACCGTATCGGCAAGGGCGTGCGCGGCGCGCCGCGCGACGCCCTGATCGCGGACTTGACACCCCCGGAGATCCGGGGCGCCGCTTTCGGCCTGCGCCAGGCCCTCGACACCGTCGGGGCGATCAGCGGCCCGCTGCTCGCCATCGGCGCGATCGGCTACTTTGCCGGCAATTTCCATGCGGCGTTCTGGATCGCCCTCATTCCGGCCGCGCTCTGCATTTCGGTGCTGGTGCTGGGCGTCCACGAGCACGACGACGGGCGCCGCGTGACCCCTGCGTCGAAGCGCATATCGTGGCGCGACGCGTCCCGGCTGGACCGGCGCTTCTGGGTCGTCAGCGCCATCGCCTTCGTCCTCACGCTCGCCCGGTTCTCCGAAGCATTCCTGGTGCTGCGCGGCCAGAGTGTCGGCATGGGGGAGACCGGGGCGCCATGGGTGATGGTCGCGATGTCGATCGTCTATGCCGCGGTGTCCTACCCCGCGGGACGCGCCGCCGACCGCGGCCATGGCGGACGGCTGCTGTCGGCGGGGCTCTTGGCGCTGATCGCGAGCGACGTCGTGCTCGGGCTGTCGGGCAGCGTGCCCGGCATCCTGGCGGGGGCCGCGCTGTGGGGACTGCACATGGCGCTGACGCAGGGCCTGCTCTCCGCGCTCGTCGCCGCCACGGCACCCCCCGACCTGCGGGGTACGGCCTTCGGCGTCTACAACCTCACCGGCGGGGCCGCGATGCTGGCGGCGAGCGCCATCGCCGGATCGCTGTGGCAGGCTTTCGGACCGGCGGCAACGTTCCTCACCGGGGCGAGTCTCACGCTGGTCGCGTGGCTGGGTTTCGTGGCTTCCGGACGCTACGTGCCGCGGCTGGACGGCCACGGCTGAGGGTCGACGTAGGCCGCAGCCCGCGCCAACGCCCGCCGACGGTCAGGGCCTCCAGGCGTAAGCTTTGCGCCGCGCCGGCGACTACCCGGTGTCGCGGCGCATGCCCGCGTGAACCCGGACCCAGGACGGCCCGATGAACGACACTTCCCCGATGCCGGCAATCGCCCACGC
>JAJXTF010000065.1 GCA_021784125.1 Pseudomonadota bacterium
AGAACTCGAGGTAGGCGGGAATCATCTCGAACAGCATGTCGGTGCCGACCTGCACCGGGCAGCCCTTGTCCATCGCCGCGCGCAGCAGGGGTGTGTATTCCTCCTTCATCACGACCTCGCCGACGAAGGTTCCGACGCCGATCCGCGACACATCGATCGGAAGCGGATCCCCGTCCTTCATCCCCAGCGGTGTCGCGTTGACGACGACGTTGCAGCCGGCGGGGTCCTTCGACCCGGTCTCCACCGCCAGCGCCGGGTAATGCTCGCGCAGCCTCGCGGCCAGCGCGTCGGCGACCGCGGGATGCGCATCGAACAGCCTGATCGACGCGCTTCCCGCCGCCGCAAGCGATGCTGCGATCGCCGACCCCACGCCACCCGAGCCAACGACCAGCACCTTTGCGCCGGCAAGGCGCGCGCCCTTGCGCTGCGCGCCGCGCACGAATCCCGCCCCGTCGAACATGTCGCCCAAGAGCGTGCCGTCGGGACGCTTGAGGATCGCGTTGCAGGACCCGGCGATGCGCACGGTCGGCGTCACCTCGTCGAGCAACGCGACCGTCGTCACCTTGTGCGGCATCGTGACCAGGGCGCCCCGGAGATTGGTCATGCGGAACAGGTTGCGCAGGAGCGCGGCGTAGTCGGCGCCCTTCACGCCCATCGGCACGACGACGGCATCGATCCCGGCGTGCTCGAAATAGGGGTTGTAGATCATCGGGGCCTTGAACGCTTCGGTCGGATAGCCGATGTGCGCGATCAACGTCGTCTTGCCGGTAATCATCTTGACGCTCCGAACTGGATGGGCCGAGTATACGCAACAGCATACCGGCCCCACCCGTGACGGCCGGCGCGTGCAGCGCCGGCAGAAACGGTGCCGGAACATCCCCATTTCCACGCATGCCGACACCACCACGCTTCGATCACCAACCGCTGACGCCGACGGCGTTCCTGCAGCGGGCCGCCCAGGTGTTCCCCGACCGCGTCGGCGTCGTCGACGGCGAGCGCAGGCTCACCTGGCAGGCGTTTCTCGAACGCTGCATGAAGCTCGCAGGTGCGCTCGCCGCAGCCGGCATTGCGCCGGGCGATCGCGTCGCCGTACTCGCGCCGAATACGGAGCTGCTGCTCGCCGCGCATTACGCGGTGCCTTTCGCCGGCGCGGTGCTGGTCGCGCTGAACACGCGGATCACGTCCGCCGACGTCGCATACATCCTCGAGCACGCGGGCGCGACGCTGCTGATCCACGACGACAGCCTCGCCGGCGTCGCCGCGGAGGCCCAGGCGCTGGCAACCCATCGGCTGCGCCTGTGGCGGGCGGGAGGCAAGGCCGACGAGGTCGAAGCGCTGATCGCGCAGGCCGCGCCGTACCGGCGCCCGGTCGAGGACGAGCGCTCGCTGCTCGCGATCGATTACACCAGCGGCACGACCGGGCAGCCCAAGGGTGTCATGTACCACCACCGCGGCGCCTACCTGCAGGCACTGGCGATGGCGATGCACATGCGCCTCGACAGCGACTCGGTCTACCTGTGGACCTTGCCGATGTTCCACTGCAACGGCTGGTGCTTCCCCTGGGCGGTCACCGCGACGGGCGCGCGCCACCTGTGCCTGCCCCGCGTCGAGGCGGCGGCGATCTGGCGGCACCTGCGCGAATCGGGCGTCACGCATTTCTGCGCTGCGCCGACGCTGCTGACGATGACGGCATGGGATCCGGATGCGCGCCGGCTCGAGCGCAGCCTGCGCATCGCCACCGGCGGCGCGCCGCCGACGCCGGCGCTGCTGCAACGCCTGGCCGATCTCGGCATGGACATCACGCACCTGTACGGGCTGACCGAAACCTACGGTCCATCGGCGATCTGCGAATGGCGCAGTGAATGGAACGCGCGAAGCGCGTCCGAGCAGGCGCGGCTCAAGGCGCGCCAGGGCGTGTGCAACGTCATCGGGGAGCCGCTGCGCGTCGTCGATGCCGAAGGTGCCGACGTTCCCGCCGATGCCAAGACGATGGGTGAGATCGCGATCCGTGGCAACAACGTGATGCTGGGCTACTATCGCGACGAGGATGCGACGCGCAGGGCCTGCCCCGACGGCTGGTTCAGGACCGGGGATCTCGGCGTGATGCACGCCGACGGCTACGTCGAACTGCGCGATCGCGCCAAGGACATCATCATCTCGGGCGGGGAAAACATCGCGTCGGTCGAGGTCGAGCAGGCGATGACCCACCACCCCGCGGTGCTCGAGGTCGCGGTCGTCGCGGGACCGGACGAGAAATGGGGCGAGGTTCCCGTGGCTTTCGTCACCCTGAAGACGGGTGCAAGCGCGAGCGAGCGCGAGCTGATCGAGCACGTGCGTGGCCGGCTCGCGCATTTCAAGGCCCCCAGACGCGTGGTGTTCGGGCCGCTGCCCAAGACCTCGACCGGGAAGATCCAGAAGAAAGTGCTGCGCGACCGGCTACGCTGACCATGGACTTCACCCTCCCGCCCGACCTCGCCGACCTGCAGCTGCGGATCCGCAGCTTCATCGCCGACGAGGTCATTCCGCTGGAATCCGCTCCGCAGCCCGACGCCGGGGATTCCGCGGCCGCTCCCATGCATGGCCCCAGCGAAGCGTTGCGCCGCGAGCTCGTCGCCCGCGCGCGGCGCGCCGGCCTCCTTGCGCCGCAGGTGGCGCGCGAGTACGGCGGGCTCGCCCTTTCGCATTTCGGACGCGCGATTGCCTTCGAAGAGGCCGGCTATTCGCCGCTCGGGCCGCTCGCCCTGAACGTGTTCGCGCCCGACGAAGGCAACATGCACCTGCTCGAGGCGATCGCCGGGCCTGCGCACAAGGCGCGCTGGCTGCGCCCGCTGGCCGCGGCCGAGATCCGCTCCTGTTTCTGCATGACCGAGCCCGAACCGGGCGCCGGCTCCGACCCGTCGATGCTGATGACCACCGCGACCCGCGACGGCGACGGGTACGTGATCAACGGCCGCAAGTGGTTCATCACCGGCGCCGAAGGTGCGTCGCTCGCAATCATCATGGCCGACGCCGAGGATGCCGGCCCGACGATGTTCCTGGCCGACATGGCTGCCCCCGGCATCGTCGTCGAACGATCGATGTGGAGCCTCGACACCTGCTTCCCGGGCGGGCACGGCGTCGTGCGCTTCGACGGCCTGCGCGTGCCCGCCGCCGATGTCCTGGGCGAGGTGGGCAAGGGCTATCGCTACGCGCAGCTGCGGCTGTCCCCGGCGCGGCTCACGCACTGCATGCGCTGGCTGGGCGCCGCGCGGCGGGCCCACGACATCGCCGTCGGCTACGCGCGGCGGCGCCAGGCCTTCGGCAAGCCGATCGGCGAGCACGAAGGCGTGGGCTTCATGCTCGCCGACAACGAAATGGACATGCACGTCGCGCGACTCGCGATCTGGCATTGCGCATGGGTGCTCGACCGGGGCGAGCTGGCATTGCACGAGTCGAGCCGCGCCAAGGTGATCGTCTCCGAAGCCGTCGGACGGGTCGCCGACCGCTGCGTCCAGGTCCTCGGCGGCCAGGGCGTGACCGGCGAGACCATCGTCGCCAGGATCTACGCCGACCTGCGTGCGTTCCGGATCTACGACGGCCCCTCCGAAGTCCATCGCTGGAGCATGGCGAAGCGCATCCTCAGGGCTGGCGGAGCACCGGGCCATGGCGCGACGGCGGCCGCGACGGCGCCACCCGCGGCGGCACCGAAGCCGCCGTCACCCTGAATGTCCGGTGTCGATGCATTCCCGACGTCGGCGCTCGCGGACTGGCTCGCACGCGCGATGCAGGCCGACCAGGTCCGGATCGGCCGCTGCGAGCGGCTGCCGGGTGGCGCGATCCAGGGCAATTTCGCACTGGACATCGACGTCGCCGGCGGCGCGCACGCCGGTCACCACGCGCTGGTGCTGCGCACCGATGCGCCTTCGGGCGTCGCGGCGAGCCTGTCGCGGGCGCAGGAATTCGCCGTCCTGCGCGCAGTCCACGCCGCCGGCGTGCTGGCACCGCAACCGCTGTTCCTCTGCCTCGACCGCGACGTCATCGGCCGCGAGTTCTTCGTCATGCGCCGCATTGCAGGCGTCGCCGCGGCCCGCCGCGTCACCGGCGACGCAGCGCTGGTCCCCGACGGACCGGCGCTCGCGCGCGAGCTCGGCGCGAACCTGGCACGGATCCACGCCCTCGTGCCCCCCCGGCCCGAGCTCGACGCCCTGCCGCCCCCGGCGCGCGATCCGGCGCGCGCCGCGATTGCCCGGTACCGCGGCTACCTCGACGCAATGGACGAAGCCCACCCGGCGCTCGAATGGGGGCTGCGCTGGTGCGAGATCCACGCCCCCGACCCGGTGGAGGTCACGCTGATCCATCGCGATTACCGCAGCGGCAACTATCTCGTCGATCGAGGACACCTGGCAGCCGTACTCGACTGGGAGTTTGCCGGCTGGGGAGACCCGCGCGAAGATCTCGGCTGGTTCACCGCGCGTTGCTGGCGCTTCGGCGCCCCGGAGCGCGAAGCGGGAGGTGTCGCGGACGTCGAAGCTTTCCTCGAGGGCTACGCATCGGGCGCGGCGCGCGGGATCACCCGGGGCGAGCTCGATTACTGGCAGGTGATGGCGCATCTGCGCTGGGCCGTGATCGCCCTGCAGCAGGCGCGACGCCATCTCGTTGAAGGTGAAACTTCACTGGAGCTCGCATTGACCGGTCGCATCGTCCACGAGCTCGAGCACGAGATCGTCCACCTGACCGGAGGGGTCCCCCGGTGAGCGACATTCCGGATGCCCCAAACCTCCTCGCGACCGCGCGCAAGCTGCTGCTGGCCGAACTGCTGCCCGCCCTTCCCGAAGACCTGCGCTATGCCGGATTGATGGTGGCCAATGCGATGGCCATCGCCGCACGCGAGCACGACCAGGACGCCGAGGCACTGCGCGCGGAAGCGGCGGGCCTGCGCGAACTGCTTGCCACGGCGAGTCCGGTCGACGGGGACATTGCCGCGCTGCGCCGCGCGCTGGCAGCGGCGATCCGCGCAGGTGCCTTCGACAACCCGGCGCAGCAGGCCGCATTGATCGCCCACCTGGCGCGCAGCAGCGCCGACAGGACGGCGATCTCCAACCCCAAGGCGCTGCGGGACACCCGATGAAGCTCGAGCTCGAAGGCCGCAATGCTTTGGTCACCGGCGCCAACGGCGGCCTCGGCAGCCATTTCGCGAAGACGCTCGCCACTGCCGGCGCGCGCGTCGCCCTCACCGCCCGGCGCCCCGAGACCCTGCGCGACGTCCAGTCGGCGATCGATGCGGCGGGCGGCAAGGCGGTGACCCTCGCCTGCGACGTGACCGACGCCGGCAGCGTCGCGCGCGCGTTCGACGCGGCCGCGGCAGCGCTGGGACCGATCACGGTCGTCGTCAACAATGCCGGCGTCGCGATCACCAAGCCGCTGCTCGAACACACGGAGGACGACTGGCGGCGGGTCATGGACGTCAACCTGGACGGCGCATGGCGCGTCGCCCAGACGGCGGCGCGACACATGGTCGCGCAGGGTCAAGGCGGCAGCATCGTCAACGTCGCGTCGATCCTCGGCCTGCGGGTCGCGGCGCAGGTGCCGAGCTACGCCGCGTCGAAAGCCGCGCTGATCCACCTGACGCGCGCGATGGCGCTCGAGCTCGCCCGCCACCGCATCCGGGTCAATGCGCTGGCGCCCGGCTATGTGGAAACCGAGATGAACCGCGAATTCTTCCAGGGCGATGCCGGCCAGGCGCTGATCAGGCGGGTGCCCCAGCGACGCATCGGCGGGCCCGAGGAGCTCGACGGCGCCTTGCTGCTCCTCGCCTCCGATGCCGGCTCCTACACCACCGGCGCGGTGTTCGCCGTCGACGGGGGCCACCTCGTCGGCTCGCTGTGAAGATGCTGCCCCGCTCTCCCCAAAATCCCGGAGGCCCGCCGTGACCACGCCCTGCATCATCACCGTCGCGATCACCGGATCGGTGCCGAGGAAGAAGGACAACCCTGCAGTTCCGATCTCGGTCGACGAGCAGATCGAATCGACGCAGCAGGCCTTCGAAGCAGGTGCCACCCTCGTCCATCTGCACGTGCGCAACGACGACGAATCGCCGACGTCGGACCCCGCACGCTTCGGCAGGCTGCTCGAAGGCATACGCGCGCGCTGCCCGGGGATGATCACCCAGATCTCCACCGGCGGCCGTTCGGGGGCGGGACGCGAGCGCGGCGCGATGCTGGGCCTCGCGCCGGACATGGCGTCGCTCGCGACCGGTTCGGTCAATTTCCCGACGCGCGTCTACGACAACCCGCCCGACCTCGTCGACTGGCTGGCCTCCGAGATGCTGCGCTACCGGATCAAGCCCGAGGTCGAGGCCTTCGACCTGTCGATGATCTTCCAGGCCGCGGCGATGCAGCGCGCCGGGAAGATCGCGGGGCCGCTGCACGTGCAGTTCGTCATGGGCGTGAAAAACGCGATGCCGGTCGACCGCGAGGTGCTCGAGTTCTACGTCAGGACGCTCGGGCGCCTCGATCCGGCCGCGACCTGGACCGGCGCCGGCATCGGCCGCGACCAGGTCACGCTCGCGCGCTGGTCGCTGGAACTGGGCGGCCACTGCCGGACGGGCCTGGAGGACAACGTGCGCCTCGACAAGTCGACGCTCGCACCTTCGAACGCGGCGCTGGTCGAGCAGGTCGTCGCGCTGTGCGGCGAATACGGCAGGCGACCCGCAACAGTGACCGAAGCGCGGCAACTGCTGTCGCTGCCGCCCGCGCCGTCCTGAGCGGCCGCGGACCGATTGCGGTGCGGCCCGATTGCGGCGTGGAACTAGGACGCGAGGCGCGCGAATCCCGCCTCGAGGTCGGCGATCAGGTCATCGGGGTCCTCGAGCCCGATGTGCAGCCGGACGCAGGGCCCGGCGGCCAGCCAGCGGGTCGCGCTGCGCACGCGCTCGGGCCAGGTCGGAATGATCAGGCTTTCGAATCCGCCCCAGCTCCAGCCCATGCCGAACAGCCGCATGCCGTCGAGCATCGCGGCCAGCTTCTGCGACGCCACCGGTTTCAGCACGACGCCGAACAGCCCGGGGGCCAGCGTGAAGTCGCGCTTCCAGATCTCGTGGCCGGGCGCGCCGGGCAGCGCGGGATAGAGGACCTGGTCGACCTCGGGCCGGGCCCGCAGCCAATGCGCGATGCGCAGCGCGCTCGCCTGGTGGCGCGCGAGCCGCACCGCCAGCGTTCGCAGGCCGCGCAGCGCGAGGAAGCAGTCGTCGGGCGACGGGGTCACGCCCATGTCTGTCCACAAACGCTCTAGCGCGGGCAGCGTCTTCGCGTTGGCGACGATCGCGCCCAGCAGGACGTCGGAATGACCGCCGATGTACTTGGTCGCGGCGTGCACCGACACGTCGACGCCGTGGTCGAATGCGCGGAAACCCAGCGGCGTCGCCCAGGTGTTGTCGAGGACGACGACTGCGCCGCGGGCGTGGGCCGCATCGGCGATCGCGCGCAGGTCCTGCACCTCGAAGGTCAGCGATCCCGGCGATTCGGTGAAAACGATTCGCGTATTGGGCCGGAGCACGCGCTCGATGCCGGCGCCGATCAGCGGGTCGTAGTAGTCGACCTCGACACCCAGCCGGCGCAGGTGGTTCTCGCAGAAGCGGCGGGTCGGACCGTAGACCGAGTCGGTGACCAGCACGTGGTCACCCGGATTGGCGAGTGCCAGCAGCGGAAAGGTCGTCGCCGTGAGCCCCGAGGGCACCATCAGCGCCGCAGCCCCGCCCTCGATCTCCGCGAGCGCGACCTGCAGGTCATGGACGGTCGGAAGGCCGTGCAGCCCGTAGGTCAGGCCTTCGTACTCGCCGCGCGATGCGCGCTCGAGGTCGGCGACCGTCGGGAACAGGATCGTCGAGGCGCGAAACACCGGCGTGTTGACCGCACCGAGGAAACGCTGCGGATCCCGGCCGACGTGGACGACGCGGGTGGCGGGACGGTCGCGTGGGGCATCGCTCATCGGGCAGCTCCGAAAGCCGCGATGCTACCCAATCGGGTCGACCTGCGCCAATCGGCCCGCGCCGGGCTCACGCGCGACGCGAGGCGACCAGTGCCGCAGCGACGATCAGTGCGGCACCGGCTTGCGTGCGCAGGTCGGGGACCTCGCCCAGCAGCCAGGCCGCCAGCGCGATGCCGTACACCGGCTCGAGCGCGGCGACCACGCTCGCCACGTGCGCCGAGACCCGCCGCATGCTGGCGATGAACAGCGTGTGCGCGAGCGCCGTGCAGGCGATGCCGAGGACGGCGAGCAGCGCGAGATCGCCGGCCGACGGCAACGCGCGGGCGCCGTCGAGCGCGGCGACGGGGAGCAGGCAGGCCGCTGCCACCGTGTTCTGCCACAGCGCGATCCGCGCCGGCACGTCGTCCGCGACCAGGGCACGGTTGCGCACGGTCAGCCACGCGAAGCTGAACCCCGACACCAGACCCCAAAGCAAGCCCCGCGACGCGCGATCGGACCACGAGAACGCGGGGACGATCAGCAGCAGTCCCGCGATCACCAGCGCGGCGGTCGCGTAGCGGCCGATCGCGCGGGACGCGGCCGCGCCGGGGACGATCACGCCGGGCGCGATCACCCCGGCACCAGGCGCCTCCCGCGGCTCCAGCAGCAGCACGAACAGCGGGAAGCTCGCGTAACCCAGCAGCGCCACCGCGACGCTCGCCGACTGGACCGCCGCGAAGAAGGACACCCAATGCAGAGCCAGGATCGCCCCGTTGCCGACCAGTGCCGGGGTCGGCCTGCCCGCGGGACGCCCTCGCATGCGCAGCGTCGCCGCGAGTGCCAGCGCCGCGAACGCCGTCCGGCCCAGCACGATCGCCGTTGCCGGCAGCGCGATCCACTTGCCGAACAGCGCCGCAAACGCGAACAGCGCGACGGCGGCATGCAGGGCAACGAGCGCGGATGCGGGGCTCAACGATGGCTTCGAGGATGGTGACGACGGCCATTGTGCCAGCCGATCGCCCGCAACCGGCGACGGTGCTCCGTGCCGCAGGCGATGGCGGTATGATGGCGCCAGAGCCCCCATCGTGAAACGCAGTCCTGCATTCCCCTTCGCCGGGCGCCATGCCGGCCTGCCCGGTCGTCGGGCCCCGACGGAACCGGGCTAGCCGATCATGGCCACGCCGCTGCTCATCGGCATTTCCGCGCGCATCCACCATCCGGGCGAGGCGACGCGCAGCCTGGGCGGCGTCTACACCAAGACCCTGCACTACCTCGAGCAGTCGGTCACGCAGTGGGTGATGTCCAAGAACGTCCTGGTGTTCATGATTCCGGCGATCGAATCCGAGGGCCTGGTCAAGCGCAGCGAAATGCGCCTGTACCACTATGCGGAGGCGCTGGATGCTCTGGTGCTGCAGGGCGGTGCGGACATCGCACCGCCGACCTACGGCGAGCAGGCAAGCGATCCCGAATGGATCGGCGACCGCATCCGCGACCGCTACGAGATCGAGCTGTTCGAAGCTTTCGTCGGCAAGGGCAAGCCGGTGCTGGGAATCTGCCGCGGCTGCCAGATGATCAACGTCGCTTTCGGTGGAACGCTCTACCAGGACATCCCGACGCAGGTCCCCGAGGCCCAGGCACATCGCGACATCACGCAGTACGAGCACAAGTTCCACCGGATGCAATTCGTCCCGGGGACCGGGCTCGCGAAGCTGTATCCCGAGCGCAGCGAGGCGCTGATCAACAGCATCCACCACCAGGCGGTGAAGAAACTGGGACGCGGACTGGTCGTCGAGGCGCAGGCGGCGCCCGACGGCATCGTCGAGGCGATCCGCTGGCGCGGCCCGAGCTACGTCGTCGGTGTCCAGTGGCACCCGGAATTCATGTTCGGCCCCGGCATGGGGGGCGATCATCTGGACGGGTCGCCGATCCTGAACGAATTCCTCGACGCGGCGCGCGCGCGCAAGAAGAAGCGACGCTAGCCTCGAGGCAGCGCAGGCTCAGGCGTCCTGCATCTGCGCAGCCTGCAGCGTGTTGGAGAGCAGCGTCGCGATGGTCATCGGCCCCACGCCGCCCGGCACCGGCGTGAGCCAGCCGGCGCGCTCGCGTGCCGCCTCGAAATCGACGTCGCCGACGAGCTTGCCGTCGGCTCCGCGATTGATGCCGACGTCGATGACCATCGCGCCGTCCTTGATCCAGCTGCCCTGGACGAAATTGGCCTTGCCGATCGCCGCGACCACGATGTCCGCCTGGCGCACCAGGCCCGGCAGGTCGCGCGTCGCCGAATGGCAGATCGTCACCGTGCAACGCGCCATCAGCAGCTCGAGCGCCATCGGGCGGCCGACGATGTTCGACTGGCCGATGACGACCGCGTGCCTGCCGACGAGATCTTCCCCGGTTGCGGCGAGAAGCCGCATGCAGCCGAAAGGTGTGCAGGGGCGCAGCGTCGGCATCCTCAGCACCAGCCGGCCGATGTTGTACGGGTGGAAGCCGTCGACGTCCTTCTTCGGGTCGATCGCCTCGATGACCCGCTCCGCGGAAACATGCGCCGGCAGCGGCAGCTGGACGAGGATGCCGTTGACCGAAGGATCGTCGTTCAGGCGACCGATCAGCGCCAGCAGCTCGGATTCCGATACGCTCGCCGGAAGGTCGAAGGCGAGCGATCGCATTCCGACGCCGTCGGTGGTCCTGCGCTTGTTGCGCACGTAGACCTGCGACGCCGCATCTTCGCCGACGAGCACCACCGCGAGCCCGGGTGCGGCGCGCCCCGCCGCGATGCACGCGGCGACGCGCGCGCGCAGCTCGTCGGTCACGCGCGCGGCAAGCGTCTTGCCGTCGAGAATTTGCGCAGGCATGCTCGGTCCCTCGAATGGAAGCCGCGATTCTAACCGCCATCGCCGCGAGGCTCCGGTCGGCGCTTGCGCGCGAGCCGCTCACCGGCCACCTGCTGCGGGTCGACGGCGAGGCCGTCGGCATCGTCGACGCCGCGCGCGCGCAGCGGCTTCGCGCATTCACCGAGGTCTTCACCGTCGGCCGGGATGCGATCGAGTTCGTCCCCGGCCTGCACGATGCGCGCTCGCGCAGTCGCGCGATGGCGGAGGTCGCCCGCGAGCTCGCCCGCGAGGCTGCGCTCACCGCCTGGCGCGACGAGCCCTATGCGGTGTCGGAGCGCTACGGCGCAGCGCCCGCCTTCGTCCTTGAGCGCGCAGCGGCGCGCTATTTCGGAATCAGGACCTGGGCTGCACACGTCAACGGCGTCGTCGCTGCAGCGGGCGACACGACGATGTGGTTCGCCCGGCGCAGCCCGCACAAGGCGATCGACCCGGACATGCTCGACAACCTGGTCGGGGGCGGGATCGCGGCGGACCACGGCGTCGCGGAAACCGTCGTCAAGGAAGCCTGGGAGGAGGCAGGGATCCCGGCCGAGCTCGCGTCGCAGGCCCGCGCCGCCGGCAGGTTCGACGTGTGCCGCGTCAACCCCGACGGCGTCCAGCGCGAAACCGTTTTCGTGCACGATCTGTGGCTGCCGCCCGGCTTCGTTCCCGCCAACCGGGACGGCGAGGCCGTGTCGCACCGCCGCGTGAGCCTGCCCGAGGCCGCGCGATTGATCGCGATTCCCTCGGGTCCGGACGAAGTCACCGTCGATGCGAGCCTGGTGGTACTGGACTTCCTGCTGCGCCGGGAGGCGCTGCCCGGCGAAGTGGCGCAGCTCGCGTCGTTGCGGGCGCTGCTGCGGCGGGAGCCCGCGCCCCTCACGCTGCCCTCTCCCCGCACGCGGGGAGAGGATGCAACCTAGCCCTTGCCCCGCTCCGTCCCTGTCCTCAGGCCGGGCCCGCGTGCCGGATTCCCATCTCGACCAGGGTGTCGCGGACGGCGTTGACCGCATGGCGCATCTCGTCGGGGCCGATGGCACCGATGCAGCCGACGCGAAAGGTCTCCACCTGCGTGAGCTTGCCCGGGTAGAGGATGAATCCCTTGTCGCGGACGCGATCGTAGAACTCGCGAAAGCCGTAGCGCGGATCGGCCGGCGCGTGGAAGGTCACGATGATCGGCGCCTGCACGCCCGAACTCAGGAACGGGCGGAAGCCCAGCTCCTCCATGCCCCTCACGAGGACCTCGCAATTGCGGGCGTAGCGCGCATGCCGCGCCGCCTGTCCGCCTTCCGCCTCGAACTGCTCCAGCGCGGCCGAAAGTGCGACGACGACGTGCGTAGGGGGCGTGAAGCGCCACTGCGTCGTCCGCTCCATGTAGTGCCACTGGTCGTGCAGATCCAGCGAGAGCGACGTGCTGTTGCCCGCGCAGCGTTCGAGGACATCCCTGCGGACGAAGGCGAAGCCCATTCCCGGCGGACCCTCGATGCACTTGCCCGATGCGGCGATCAAGGCGTCGAAAGGCAGGCTGCGCGCATCGATCGGCAGGGCCCCGAACGAGCTCATCGCGTCGACGATCAGGCGCCTGCCCGCGCGCGCCACGCCCTCGGCAACCTCGGCCAGCGGGTTCAGGATGCCCGTCGACGTCTCGCAATGGACCAGCGCGACGTGGGTGATCGACGGGTCGTCGCGCAGCCGGGTGTCGACAGCCGCGACGGGCGCGGGGACGTCCTCGGCGCTTTCGAGGACGCTGACGCGCCGCCCCATCATCCCTGCAAGCTTCGCGAGACGCGTGCCGTAGGCCCCGTTGACCAGCACCAGCAGGTGCCCATCGCGGGGGACGAGGGTGTTGACGGCCGCCTCGACCGCGAAGGTTCCGCTGCCCTGCATCGGAACGCAGACGTGCGAGCCCGCGGCCTCGACGACTGCCAGCAGGCGGTCGCGCACCATCCCGGTGACGGCGTTGAAGGCCGAATCCCAGGAGCCCCAGTCGCGCAGCATCGCCATCCGGGTCGCGAGCGACGTCGTCAGCGGGCCCGGCGTCAGCAGGATCGGATCGCGACTGAAATTGCCCATGAGTTGGTCCCTGTCGTTGACGCCTGCACTCGGCCCCTGCAACCGACGGCCCCGATGGAGCGGTTGCCGGCCGTCGCGGGCAGGAATTCCCCCGACCGGTCGGGGGTCGATTCCCCTTCGGCATCCGGCGATTGCCGATTGTTGACAATCTACACCCTGCAGCGTCTAATGACAACGTGCTGAAATCCAATCCGCAGCGCCGCACTGCCGGCGGCAACATCGGTCGCCCCATCGACGGCGGCATCGGTCGCAAGGCCAGGGAGCCGCTGCCCGCCGGGACGATGGGTGCGGACCACCCGATCACCCTGCTCCAAGCCCATTCGCTGCCGGGACTGGTGCAGCGCGAGCTCGAGCGCATGATCCTCGCGGGCGACCTCCCGGCGGGCGCGCAGTTGCGCGAGACCGAGGTTGCGGCGATGCTCGGGGTCTCGCGCGGTCCCGTCCGCGAGGCCTTTCGCGCCCTCGAAGAATCCGGGCTGGTGCGCCTGGAAAAGAACCGCGGCGTGTTCGTGCGCCAGATCGGCGTCGACGAGGCCGACCAGATCTTCGAGCTGCGCGCCGTGCTGGACGACTTCGCCGGACGCCGTGCAGCGCAGAACACGACGCCCGCCGACATCGCCGAACTGCGCGGCCTCGTCGACCGCATGGAAAAGGCCGCCGCAGGCGGCGACGTCGACGGCTATCTCGATGCCAACGTCGCATTCCACGACCGCATCGTGCAGCTGGCCGCGAACGCCAAGCTGACGCTGGTCTACCGGCGCCTGGTCAACGAACTGCACCTGCATCGACGCGCATCACTCGGCCAGGCGGGGCGGCTGCCGGTGTCGATGGGCGAGCATCGAGCCATCGTCGAGCGCATTGCGGCCGGCCAGGCGGCCGCGGCGGGTCGCGCTCTCTACGAGCACGCGATGGCCAGTCGCGAT
>JAJXTF010000066.1 GCA_021784125.1 Pseudomonadota bacterium
TGACCAGCGTCAGCTTGGGCATTGCGATCGTCGTTCCGGCGACGTCGACCGTTCCTGCGGCGATGCACAGCGCCTTGATGATCCCGATCAGCAGCGCGGCGGCGAATGCGCCGGGAATCGATCCCAGCCCGCCCAGCACGGTGACGACGAAAGCGTCGGCGATCACCGCGAGGTCCATGCCGAGATTGGCGCCGACGCGCGGCAGCGTCAGCGCGCCGGCGAGGCCCGCCAGGAACGAACCCAGCGCGAACACCGCGGTGTAGAGCCTCGCCTGGTCGATGCCCAGGGCGGCGGCGAGCTCGCGGTTCTCGGCGGCAGCGCGCACGACCACGCCGAAGCGGGTCCGGCGCAGCAGCCACGTCAGTGCGACCAGGACGACGGGTCCGACACCGATCAGCAGCAGGTCGTACTGCGGGACGGCGCGCCCGAGGATCGACACCGCGCCGTCCAGCCCGGGCACGCGCGGCCCCAGACGGTCCTCGGGCCCCCAGATCGCGAGTGCGAGGTCGCGCACGATCAGGACGATGCCGAAGGTCGCCGTCAGCTGCAGCAGATCGGGGGCGGCGTAGAGGCGCTTCAGCAGCACGACCTCGATCAGCGCGCCGATCAGCGCGACCGCAAGCGCGGCGACGATCGCCGCCAGCCAGAAACCCGACGCCGTGCCGGGCAGCAGCGGTGCCAGCGCCCGGCCCGCCGACCAGGCGACGTAGGCGCCCAGCATGTAGAACGAGCCGTGCGCGAAGTTGACGACCCGTGTGACGCCGAAGATCAGCGTCAGGCCCGCGGCGATCAGGAACAGCGACGACGCCGACGCAAGCCCGTTGAGCAGCTGGACCGCAAGCGACGCGGGCGACACGCGCGGCGGCCGAAGGCGCCTCGCCTAGCGACCGGCCGGGCGGAGCTTCCGCACGACGTCGTCAGGTGGCAGGTAATCCTTGCCGTCGGCGTAGCGGAAATCGACCATCACGCCCTTGCCGTCGCGCAATCCGATGCGTCCGACGAAGGCACCCATCGTCGACTGGTGGTCGACGGCGCGGAAGCTGATCTCGCCGAAAGGCGTGGCGACCTTGAGGTTCTGCATCGCAGCCAGGAGCCTCGGCGTGTCGGTGGAGCCCGCGCGGCTGATCGCCGCCACGGCCGTCTTCACGGTGCTGTAGCCGACGACCGAGCCGAGGCGCGGGTAGTCGTGGAATTTCGCCTGGTAGGCGTCGAGGAATCGCCTGTGCTCGGGCGTGGTGATCGCGTACCACGGATAGCCCGTCACGTACCAGCCGACCGGGGCCTCGTCCTGCAGCGGATCGAGGTACTCGGGCTCGCCTCCCAGCAGGTTGAACACCGGCCGGTCCTTGAACAGCCCGCGCAACTGTCCTTCGCGCACGAAGCGTGCGAGATCGGGGCCGAACAGCGACGAGAAGATCGCGTCGGGATGCGCATCGAGCAGGGCCTGGACGACCGCACCCGCCTCGATCTTGCCCAGCGGCACCGGCTGCTCGATGAATTCGAGGCCCGATCCCGCGCGGGCGATCATCTGGCGCTTGAAGGTCTCGGTCGCGGCCTGGCCGTATTCGTAGTTCGGATAGACGATCGCCCAGCGCTTCCTGCCCGTCTTCACCGCATCCGGGACGAGCATCGCCGTCTGCATGTAGGTCGAAGCCCGCAGGCGGTACGTGTAGGCATTGCCGTCCTGCCAGACGATCTTGTCGGTCAGGGGCTCGGCGGCCAGAAACAGGACCTTGCGCTGGCGCGCGAAGTCGGAGACCGCGAGCCCGACGTTCGACGCGAAGGTCCCCATCAGCAGGGACACGTGCTCGCGGGCGATCAGCTCCTCGGCGACACGAACCGCATCGCCCGGAACGCCGTTGTCGTCCCGCGACACGACCTCGATCCTGCGTCCGAGCACGCCGCCGGCGGCATTGACCTCGTCGACGGCGAGCTGCATCCCCTTCCGGTAGGGATCGAGGAAGGCGGGGAACTGCTTGTAGCTGTTGAGCTCCCCGAGCTTGATCGTTTGCGCCGCAGCGGGATGCGCGACGGGGGCGAGGCCGCCGAGGGCGAGGACGAGGATGGCGATGAGGCGGGACATGCGACCTCCGGCGGGGGCTCCCGCGTGAGCCGGAGATGTTAGCAAATTGCGCGGCGCTAAAATGGCGGGCTTGCCGGTGAACGGCAGGCTGTGCGCCTGCCGCCCCCGCTGCCTCGTCCCCCCCATGCCGAACCTCGCCCACGGACTGATCTTTGCCGATCTCTACACGGTGGAAGGCGCTGCGAGAATCGACGCGCTGTTCGTCGCTCACCTCGCCGACACCGATGCCGCCCTCGCGGCGCGACTCGCCGCCGCACGTGCCGATCCGGCGGGACTCGCCCCCAGGGACGAGTCCGCGCTGCTGATCGATCTCGCGCCGCACCTGGAGGATTTCCTCGGGCAGCTGTTCGGCATCGGTCCGGCCCTGCGGGCGCTCGAAGCGCGGCATCACGAGCTCGCTCCGCTGTACGCGGTCAAGCGCCAGTTCGTCCAGCGCAAGGCGATGAATGCGTACAAGGCCGAGGCTGCCGAGCAATTCGACGGTGCCGCCCTGCGCGCGCGGATGGAAACGCTGATCGGCGTCCACGACGACGTGGCGTCGTTCGAGCTCGCGTTCGCGCAGGCGGTGGCCGGCTGGCAGGAGGAGACATCCGATGCCGGGGCCCCCGACGCAGGCGGGGCCCATGCCGACGCGCTCGATGCCGCGATGCGCTATGCCGCGTGGGCTGCGTACACGGCCGCAGGCCGGGCGGCGCACCGCGGCGGCGTGCTCTTCCGCGCGCCGCGCAAGCTCGACCTGCTGCAGCTCGTTCCGGTCGAAGCGATCGGTCAGAACGGCATGACCGCTCTGCAGCTGCCCACCGGACACGGCTTGCGCCGCCGCGAAGGATTTGCGCTGACCGACCGTGGAACCGACCTCGTCGGCGCGCTCGACCAGGCGCATTACTGCATCTGGTGCCACGAGCAGGGCAAGGATTCGTGTGCGCGGGGTTTCGCCGAGAAGCGCCCTCACCCCAACCCTCTCCCGCAGGCGGGAGAGGGGGTGGACGCGCCGGTGAACCCGTTCAGGAAATCGGCGTTCGGCGTCACCCTTGCCGGATGCCCGCTGGAGGAGCGCATATCGGAGTTCCACAAGCTGCGCGCCGGGGGCTGGCCGCTGGGCGCGCTGGCGATGATCTGTGTCGACAATCCGATGGTGGCCGGAACCGGACACCGGATCTGCAACGACTGCATGAAGGCCTGCATCTACCAGAAGCAGGATCCCGTCGACATCCCGCAGTCGGAAACCCGGGTGCTGAAGGACGTGTTGGCGCTGCCCTGGGGCTTCGAGGTCTATTCGCTGCTCACCCGGTGGAATCCGCTGAACCTGCGCCGGCCCTGTCCGTTGCCCGCTACCGGCAAGCGGGTGCTGGTGGTGGGCCAGGGGCCGGCCGGGTTCACGCTCGCGCATCACCTGCTGAACGACGGCCACACCGTCGTCGCCATCGACGGCCTGAAGATCGAGCCGCTCCCGGGCGAGTTGTCGGGCGTGGGCAGCGACGGGGGGCGCGTCGCCTTCGCTCCGGTCGAGGACTACTCCGCGCTGACGGAGCCCCTCGACGACCGCGTGATGGCGGGCTTCGGCGGCGTCGCGGAGTACGGGATCACCGTTCGCTGGGACAAGAACTTCCTCAAGGTCATCCGGTTGCTGCTCGAGCGCCGGGCGAGCTATGGCCTCTACGGAGGCGTGCGCTTCGGCGGCACGCTCGATGCCGAAGGCGCGTTTGCGCTGGGCTTCGACCACGTCGCGCTGGCCGCCGGCGCCGGCCGCCCGACGGTGCTCGATCTGCCGCATGGTCTCGCGCCGGGCGTGCGCACGGCTTCCGATTTCCTGATGGCCCTGCAGCTGACCGGTGCAGCCAAGGCTGACTCGATCGCCAACATGCAGGTTCGATTGCCCGTGGTGGTGATCGGTGGGGGGCTGACGGCGATCGACACCGCCACCGAAGCGCTCGCCTACTACCCGGTCCAGGTCGAGAAATTCCTCGCGCGCTACGAGGCGCTGGTGGACGAGGCGGGCCGCACCGCGGTCGAGGCGTCGTGGACCGATCACGAGTTCCTGATCGCGGAGGAGTTCCTGTCTCACGCACGGGCGATCCGGGCCGAGCGGTTGCGGGCCGCGGCGGAAGGCCGCCCGCCGGCGATCGTCGAGCTGCTGCGCGCGTGGGGAGGCGCGACGATCGCCTACCGCAAGCGCCTGATCGACAGTCCTGCGTACACGCTGAACCACGAGGAGATCGAGAAGGCGCTGGAGGAGGGAATCCGCTTCGCCGAGGGACTGACCCCGCTGGCGGTCGAGGTCGACGAGGCGGGGCATGCGATCGGCCTCACCGTGTCGCAGCAGCAGCGCGACGCCGACGGGAACTGGAGCGCGGGCCCCCGCGCGCTGCTGCCGGCGCGGACGATCCTGATCGCCGCGGGCACGCAGCCGAACACGGTGCTGGCGCGCGAGGATGCGGCGCATTTCCGGCTCGACGGCAAGTATTTCGAGCTGCGCAACGAGGACGGCGGGGTCGAGCGGCCCCTGCGCGGACTCGCCAAGCCGGAACGGCCCGCGGTGCTGACGACGCTGCGCGACGACGGTCGCGCGGTGAGCTTCTTCGGCGACCTCCATCCGTCGTTCCAGGGCAACGTCGTCAAGGCGATGGCGAGCGCGAAGCAGGGCTATCCGATCGTCAGCCGGATGCTCGCGCGCGTCGAGGCTGCCGACGGCCGCAGCGATGCCGCGTTCTTCGCCATGCTGGACGATGCGCTGCGCGCGCGGATCGAGCGCGTCCTGCGGCTGACGCCGACGATCGTCGAAGTCGTCGTGCATGCGCCGGCCGCCGCGCGGCGATTCCAGCCCGGCCAGTTCTACCGGCTGCAGAACTACGAAGCGCTTGCGGCGAGGTCCCGCGGTACGCGGCTCGCCATGGAAGGCCTCGCCCTCACCGGCGCCTGGGTCGACCGCGAGCGCGGACTGGTGTCGGTGATCGTCCTGGAAATGGGCGGATCGTCGAACCTCTGCGCGCTGCTCGAGCCGGGCGAGCCGGTGGTGCTGATGGGGCCCACCGGGGCGCCGACCGAGATCGGGTCGGACCGCAGCGTCGTCCTCGTGGGGGGTGGCCTGGGCAACGCCGTGCTGTTCTCGATCGGTCGTGCCTTCCGCGAGGCTGGCGCGAAGGTCCTGTACTTCGCCGGATACCGGCGGATGGTCGATCGCTACAAGGTCGATGACATCGAGGCTGCCGCCGACGTCGTCGTCTGGTGCTGCGACGAAGGGCCCGGCTTCGTGCCGACGCGCCCGCAGGATCGCTCCTTCGTCGGCAACATCGTCAAGTCGATGCACGCCTACGCCAGCGGCGAGCTCGGGGCCCAGGCGATCCCGCTCGGCGACTGCAGCCGCGTCATCGCGATAGGCTCGGATCGGATGATGGCGGCGGTGGGCGCTGCGCGACACACGGTGCTTGCACCGTACCTCCCGCCCGGCCACCAGGCGATCGGTTCGATCAACTCGCCGATGCAGTGCATGATGAAGGAGATCTGTGCCCAGTGCCTGCAGCCGCATCGCGATCCGGTCACAGGCAGGACGAGCTACGTGTTCTCGTGCTTCGAGCAGGACCAGCCCCTCGACGAGGTGGATTTCCCCGCCCTCGACGCGCGCCTCAAGCAGAACGCCGTGCAGGAGAAGCTGACGGCACGCTGGATCGCAACCGTCGCCGGTCCGCGCATCGTCGATTGACGGCCGGGCGTGGCTGCCGATGCCGCATGTCTCGTCGCCTGGAATGCGCGGGCGCCGCCCTTGATTTCGGTCAAGGGCGGGACCTGTCCGCGGCGTAAGCTCGCCGCAATCGGGACAGCGCAAGCAGCGCGCGCAAGGGCCCTCGGGGGCCCGCGAGGTTCCCGACTGTCCGGGGAAGCGACTACATGAGCATCGACGACGAGCTGCAGGCCACGATCACCCGCATCGTTCACGCCGGCAGGGGAATTCTCGCGGCCGACGAGAGCCTGCCCACCATCGCCAAGCGCTTCGCCGCGGTGGGCGTCGAATCGACGGCCGAGAACCGTCGCGCCTACCGCTCGATGCTCTTCACGGCACCCGGCACCGAAGCTTTCATCAGCGGCGTGATCCTGTTCGAGGAAACCCTCGCTCAGCGGGCAGCGGATGGCCGGCCTCTGCCCGATGTCCTCCAGCATGCCGGAATCGTGCCGGGCATCAAGGTCGACCAGGGCAAGATTCCGCTGCCCGGCGCCCCGGGAGACGAAGTGACCCAGGGCCTCGACGGATTGGGTGCGCGACTGAGGACCTACCGGGGCCTCGGGGCACGCTTTGCGAAGTGGCGCGAGGTCTACACCATCGGAGCGCGCAACCCCACGCCGCTGGGCATCACGGCGAACGCCGAGGTGCTGGCCCGCTACGCTGCGACCTGCCTCGCCGAGGGCCTGGTGCCCATCGTCGAGCCCGAGGTGCTGATCGACGGCGATCATTCGATGGAGCGCTGCGAGGAAGTGACGCTGGAAGTCCTGCATGCGGTCTACGACGCGCTGCATCGGCACCGCGTGCGACTCGAGCACACGTTGCTCAAGCCGAGCATGGTGCTGCCCGGCAAGGCACATTCTTCGAAAGCCGCGCCGGAGGCGGTCGCGGCCGCGACCTTGCGGGTGCTGAAGCGGGCCGTTCCCGCTGCGGTGCCGGGCGTCAATTTCCTGTCCGGCGGACAGGGGCCGGAAGAGGCGACGGCCAACCTGAATGCCCTCAACGTCGCCTGGCCGCACGCGCCCTGGGCGCTCTCGTTCTCCTATGGGCGGGCGCTGCAGGAGCCGGTGCTGAAGGCCTGGGCAGGCAAGCCCGAGAACGTCGCGGACGCGCAGCGGGCCTTCCATCGCCGGGCCCGGCTCAACGGCCTCGCACGGCAGGGCGCGTACCAGGCCCGGATGGAACGGGAACCCTGACCGCATCGACCCGCTTGTGGTCGACAGCGCGTAACGGCGGCAAGCTCCCGCCGCACACCGACGTCCATCGGTCCGGGCGAGCCATGGCACGGGGCTTGCTCGATTGACGCCCGATATGCGAGCTGCGGGAACGCAGTCGCGCTTCCAATCGAGGAGTCAGCCTTGGCAACCGTGGTCATCGTCGACGACGAACCGAATGTCCTGAACGCTTTGCGTCGCATGTTCCTGAACGGCGCAATCCCGCCTGCCCTTTCCGACCTGACGGTCGTGACCTTCAGCTCGCCGGTGCAGGCGCTCGAGTACGTCGCCGGTCACCGGGTGGAGCTCGTGCTGTCGGACTACCGGATGCCGGAGGTCGACGGCGCGGCACTGCTGACCCGCGTGCGGGAACTGCAGCCCGATGCCGCCCGCATGATCATGAGCGCCTATACGGACCTCGACGGGATCATCCGGGCGATCAACCAGGCCGGCATCTTCCGCTTCGTCAGCAAGCCGTGGTCCGATCCCGACCTCAAGGCCGCGATTCGCGACGTGCTCGCCCACCGCGACCTGCTGATCGAGAACCGGCGGCTTGCCGACGAGCTGCGCTGGCAGCGCGGTGTCATTACCGAGCAGCAGCTCGAGCTGCAGCGGCTCGAGCGGGAATCGCCGGGCATCACGCGCGTCCGCTGGGCCGAGGACGGCGGCGTGCTGCTGCAGGACTAGGACGCAGGCCGCGCGCCGGATCGGCCGGTGTCCGGTCCCGGGCATCCGGCAGGAATCGGCGTGCGGCGCTGCGGCCGCAACCCCAACGACATCCACAGCCCATGACAACGACGACCGTCGCGGACACCGACAGGACCACCGATATCGCGTGGATCGGCGCGCTCTACGAGCTCGGACAGAAAGCCGCGAACGGCGCCCATCCGCAGGAGGTGCTGCAGGAGATCCTGGGGCACATCGTCAGGGGTTTCGAGGCCGAGAGCGGCTCGATCGCCCTGATCGTCGACGGCACCGAGGACCAGCTCGAGATCGCCGCCGGGACCGACCTTCCGCTGGGGGTGATCGGCAGCGCGCTGCCTCGCGGCGTCGGCGTGTACGGGCACGTCGTCGCGACCGGTCAGCCGGTGCTCGTCAACGGCGAGGCGGCGGAGACGCGGTTGCCGCTGCGCCTGCAGGAAGCGCGGCAGCGCGCGACGAATTCGGCGATGTGCTGGCCGCTGCGGGTGGCGGGGCGCACCATCGGCGCCGTCGCGGTCAATCGCGCCGCCGACCGTCCGCGCTACACGGCCGAGGATCTGGACCGCGGGCAGTCGCTCACCAGCCTGCTGGCGCTGGTCGTGGCCAATCACCGGATGCACGTCGAGCGCGAAGGCCGCATCCTGGAGCTGTCGACGCTCAACGCGACGATGCAGCGGATGAACACCCAGCTCGAGGATGCGCAGAACCAGGTCGTGCAGTCGGAGAAGCTGGCGTCGATCGGGCAGCTCTCGGCAGGTGTCGCGCACGAGATCAACAATCCGCTGGCGTTCGTCCTGTCGAATTTCGGCTCGCTCGAAGGCTACCTGACCAGCCTCTTCGGTTTGCTCGGCGCCTACATCGAGGCCGACGACGCGATGGCTGCGGCGGCGCCTGCGGCGCTGGAGCCGGTGCGCGTACTGCGCAACCGCGTCGACTTCGGCTTCCTGCGCGACGACGTGCGCGCGATCATCGACGAGTCGCGCGAAGGCCTGCTGCGCGTCAAGCGCATCGTCCAGGACCTGCGCGATTTCTCGCGCGGCGGCTCGGAGGAGGTCTGGGAGACGATCGACCTGCACCGCGCACTCGACAGCACCCTCAACATCGTGCGCAACGAGATCAAGTACAAGGCGAAAATCGTGCGCTGCTACGGCGAGTTGCCCGAGATCGAATGCCTGCCGTCGCGATTGTCCCAGGTGTTCCTGAACCTGCTGGTCAACGCCAGCCAGGCGATCGAGGACAGCGGAACGATCACCATCGACACCGGGGCCGACGCCTCCGAGGCGTGGATCCGGATCGAGGACACCGGTTGCGGAATCGCTCCGGAGAACCTCGGCCACCTGTTCGAACCCTTCTTCACGACCAAGCTGGTCGGGCAGGGGACCGGCCTGGGGCTCGCGGTGTCGAACTCGATCGTGCGCAAGCACGGCGGGCGCATCGACGTCGAGAGCGAGCTCGGGCGCGGGACCCGGTTCACGGTGCGCCTGCCGCTCACCCAGCCGCAGATCGAGCCGCTGTGCGAAGTGACGCAGCCGGCGCAGGCCGGCCAGCGCGCGGCGTGAGACCGGGGGCGAACAGCCAAGGCAGGGAAGGACTGGGAGGTGGTGCCGGTGGAAGGAGTCGAACCCTCGACCTTCGCATTACGAATGCGCTGCTCTACCAACTGAGCTACACCGGCACGAAGCGCGCGATTATAGCAGCCTCCGCACGTTCGACCAGTGCCCCGGATTCAGGATCGGCCGCAGCGTCGGTGACGCAATCGACGGCGTGATCGGCGTGCGGCGGAATCAATGCGCGCCGACACTGCGCAGCAGCGCCGACACCCCGTTCCAGCCGATCTGCACGCCGATGCAAAGCAGGATGAACGCCGACAGCCGGACCAGCACGACGGTGCCGGTCGGGCCGAGTCGCTTCAGCAGGCGGTCGGCGTAGCGGTAGCTCAGGAAGACGCTGACCGCGACGACGACGATCCCCGCCGTGTGCGCGAGCGACTCGACGATCAGCGAGCGCATGCCCTGCGCGTGGTTGGCCCCCAGCGTGATCGCCACCGAGATCGAGCCGGGTCCGACGGTGAGGGGCATCGTCAGCGGGTAGAAGGCGCGCGTGCCGAGGTCGGACTGGGTCAGCGCGCGGGTCGCGTCCTTCACCGAAGCGGGCGGCTCGTCGGCGGCGGAGAGCATCGACCAGGCGAGCGAACAGACGACCAGCCCCCCGGCGACCTGGACGACCGCGATCGACAGTCCGAAGAAGTCCAGCACGTAGGTGCCGACCAGCAACGACGCCAGCAGCAGCAGGAAGCAGTTGACCGCGACACGACGCGCGAGGTCGGCATGCTGGGCAGCGGTCAGGTCGACCGTCTTCGCGAGGTAGACGGGGGCCCCGCCCAGCGGATTGACGATCGGCATCAGCGCCGCGATCGCGAGCAGCATCCACTCGATGAAATGGCGCAGGTCGGACATCAGTGGGGCAGCGTCGAGGGCATGGCGGTGGCGCCGATTCTGGCACATGCGCGACCCCACGATGGGAGCGCGCCGCCGGCGGCGGTCCCCACGACCAGTAGAATTGCCAGATGCGCCTGCGATCGCGGGCCGGCCCGCAGCCATGCCCTCGACCCGTCCGCTTTTCGGTTTCCACGCCGTCACCGCCCGGCTGCGCCAGCGCGCCGATTCGGTCGAGGCGATCTACATCGACGCCGCACGCCGGGACGCCCGTGCGCGCGAGCTGATCGCCCGCGCGGAAGCGGCCGGCGTAGCGGTGCATGCGGTGGACGCGGCGCGCATCGCTGCGCTGGGCGGAGGCACGAGCCACCAGGGGGTCGTGGCGATCGTCGACGCGCGGCGCCCGCACGTCACCATCGACGACGTGCTGGCGGGCCTGACCGAAACTGCGCTGCTGCTGGTGCTCGACGGCGTGACCGACCCCCACAACCTCGGGGCCTGCCTGCGCAGTGCCGACGCTTTCGGCGCCCAGGCGGTGATCGTTCCCAAGGACCGCGCGGTCGGCGTCAACGCGACGGTTGCGAAGGCGGCGAGCGGCGCGGCCGAAACGGTCCCGGTCGTCGCGGTCACGAACCTTGCGCGCACGCTGCGCGAGCTCAAGGCCCAGGGCATCTGGGTGCTCGGCGCGGAAGCGGGCGGCGAGAGCCTGGTCGACGCCGACGTCTCGGGGCCCGTGGCCTGGGTGCTGGGCGCCGAAGGACAGGGGCTGCGCCGGCTGACGCGCGAGAACTGCGACCGCCTGGTCGGCATACCGCTGGCCGGCGGTGTCGAGAGCCTCAACGTATCGGTGGCCGCCGGCATCTGCCTGTACGCGTCGCGCGCGGCGCGAATGCGCGCGACCGCCCATGCTAGGCTTCCTTCCCCATGACGAGCGTCTCGCCGGTCGATCACATCCGCCGCTGGACCGACGAGCTGACGAGGCTGCGCCGCGACCTCCACGCTCACCCCGAGCTCGGCTTCGAGGAGCACCGGACCGCACGCCTGGTGTGCGACCGCCTGACGGCGCTGCGCATCGAGCACCACGCCGGCGTCGGCCGCACCGGCGTCGTCGCCGTCGTCCCCGGGCGCAGCGACCGGAGCGGCAGGCGGGTGGGCCTGCGCGCCGACATGGATGCGCTGCCGATGCAGGAGGAAACCGGCGTCGCGTGGCGCTCGCGCTACGACGGGCGCATGCACGGTTGCGGGCACGACGGGCACACGACGATGCTGCTCGCGGCCGCGCAGTACCTGAGTGAAACGCGCAATTTCGACGGCGTCGCCTACCTGATCTTCCAGCCCGGCGAGGAAGGTTGCGCAGGCGCGAAGGCGATGATCGACGACGGGCTGTTCGAGCGCTTCCCGGCCGAGCGCGTGTTCGCCCTGCACAACTGGCCCGCCCTCGCGGCCGGACGCATCGGGATCACGCCGGGAACGGCCATGGCCGCTGCCGACCGCATCGAGATCACCATCGACGGCCGCGGCGGCCACGGTGCACACCCGCACATCGCGGTGGATCCGGTGCTGGTGGCCGGGCACATCATCACCGCCGCGCAGTCGATCGTCAGCCGCAACGTGAGTCCGCTCGACACTGCGGTGGTCAGTCTGTGCGCGATGCAGGCAGGCAATCCGGGGGCGATGAGCGTGATCCCCGCCCACGCGAAGCTGGTCGGGACGGTGCGCACGTTCCGGCCGGCGACCCAGGACCTGATCGAGCGCCGGTTGCGCGAGCTGGTCGGATCCATCGCCGCGGCTTTCGGTGCGAAGGCCGAGCTCGCTTACGAGCGAGTCTATCCGCCGACGGTCAACCACGACGTCGAGGCGGGCTTCGCGGCCGAGGTCGCCGAGGCGCTGGTGGGCCGCGACAACGTCGTGCGCAATCTCGAGCCCTCGATGGGCGCCGAGGATTTCGCGTTCATGCTGCAGGCCAAGCCGGGCGCCTTCGCGCGGCTGGGTCAGGGGGGTGCGGAGCGTGGATGCTTCCTGCACAGCAGCCGCTACGATTTCAACGACAGCGTGACCCCGCTGGGCGCCGGCTACCTCGCGGCGCTGGCCGAGCGGGCGATGCCCCTCGGGCGTGCCGGCGAACCTGCACCGATGGGTCCGCAGCCGTGATTCCGGTCACCGAAGCCTTCACCTCGACCTATGCGAAGGCGCGAGCCAGCTTCGTCGCGGCGGCGGAGGGGCTGAAGCTTCCGACCGAGCGCCACGTCCATCCGGCTGCGCGGGGCGCGGAGGGCGAGGAGCTGTCGGCCGATATCGCTCTGCTGGGCGATCCCGACGCACAGGCGTTGCTGGTCCTGACCTCGGGCATGCACGGTGTCGAGGGATTCTGCGGATCGGGCTGCCAGGTCGCGATGCTGCACGACGAGGCGATCCTCGCCGCCGTCGAGGCGCGCGGCGTCGCCGTGCTGCTCCATCACGCCGTCAATCCCTACGGATTCTCGCGGCTGCACCGGACCAACGAGGACAACGTCGACCTCAACCGCAATTTCCGCGATTTCTCGACCGCCCCGGCGCCCAATGCGGCCTACGCCGGGGTGCACGCGATGATGGTGCCCGACCGCTGGCCGCCGACGCCGGAGAACGGTGCCGCGATCGCCGCGTACGTCGCGGCCCACGGCCGCGCCGCGCTGCAGGCGGCCGTCAGCAGCGGCCAGAGCGACCGGCCCGACGGCCTGTTCCACGCGGGGGTCGCGCCGGCGTGGAGCAACGTCGTCCTGCGCGATGTCCTGCATCGGCACGGCGCACGCCGCCGGAAGCTGGGCTGGATCGATTTCCACACCGGCCTCGGACCCTGGGGCCATGGCGAGCGGATCTTTTCGGGGCCACCCGACCCGGCGATGATCGCCCGAGCGAAGGCGTGGTACGGCGGCGACGTGACATCGTTCTACGATGGTTCCTCGACGTCGGCGGCGCTCACCGGCGTGGCGTTCCACGCGGCGCTGGACGCCTGCCCCGGTGTCGAATTCACCGGCATCGCGCTGGAATACGGGACGCTGCCTTTCGAGGCGACGCTGCAGGCGCTGCGCGCGGACCAGTGGCTGCGCAACCATCCCGAAACGGACGAGGCGACGCACGACGCGATCAAGCGCCAGCTGAAGGCGGCTTTCCACGACGAGCGCGCAGAGTGGAAAGCGATGGTCTATGCCCAGGCGCGGCTTGCCGTGTTGCAGGCGCTGCGGGGGCTGCACGGGTAGCCCGGCGCGGAAACCATTCGGCGACGCCGCTGCCCAATCAGCATACGCGGACCGACGTGCGCCCGCCGGGCGAGCCGTGGAGCGCGACCAGCCGGCGCGGCCCTCGGACCGCAACGAATCGACGGGAGGCACACATGAATCGGATTGCATGGACGATGGCCGGCGCGGTGCTCGCTCTGGGAGGCTGCCAGACGTGGGGGCCGACCTGGAGCGAAGTGACGGGGACGCAGTACACGCGGGCTTCGGTCGATCGCCGTCCGGCGATCCTGATCCGTGTCGGCGACCAGGGCGTCGGGCGGGTGCAGCCCTTCAAGGTCGCGCCCGGCACCTACGAGGTCCAGCTGCAATCGCCGATCCACAACCACTTCAAGGGCAGCATCCGGAAGATGACGCTCACAGTCGAGAAATCAC
>JAJXTF010000324.1 GCA_021784125.1 Pseudomonadota bacterium
GACGCCGGGCGCGACGTGTTCGTCTTCGCCGGAGACTCGCCCAACGACGCGCCGATGTTCGCCTTCTTTCCCAATGCCGTGGGCGTGGCCAACCTGCGGCGCTTCCTCGACCGGATCGCGACCCCGCCCGCATACATGACCGCGCGAGAAGCCGGCGCCGGGTTCGTTGAGCTCGCCGATTTCCTGCTCGCCGGAACCTGATCCCTCCGCCCCACGAGGCGCCCGGATTGACAGTGCTTGCCTAGGCAGTTATTGTTCCGGCAAGGGAATTGCGGCGACGAGGCACGGCAGGCGTGAGCGCGATCTACGATCCGAAGACCTTCGATCCGTCGACCAGCATCGGGCGGCTGATGACCATGGTCAAAGGCGCGCTGATGGATGCGCTGGAGGGCGAGCTCGCGCCTTTCGACATCACCGCGGCGCAGTTCGTGGTGATCGTGAACCTCGCCGGCGGCGCGACCGCGTCGCCATCGACGCTGTGCCGCGGCGTCTCCTACGATCCGGGCGCGATGACCCGGATGATCGATCGCCTGGAGCGCAAGAAACTCGTGCGCCGCGTACGCAGTCCGCAGGATCGCCGCAAGGTAATTGTCGAGTTGACGAGTGAGGGCAAGGCCGTGTATCCGGAACTGATCGCGGGCGCGGTGCGCGTGCTCAATCGCTTCATGCAGGGCTTCAGCAAGTCGGAAGTCCGGCAGCTCGAGGACTTGCTGCACCGGATGCTCGCCAACGCCTGAAACATGGACGGTCAATGAGCTCCTGGATCACTCGCAGCGTCACCGTTTCGCTCGCGCTTCTCGTCGCGGGATGCGCGAGCATGCGCGGGCTCGCGCCCGCGTCGACGCCGGTGAGCGCGAATGCGCTCGCGAGCGAACACTCCTTCGCGCAGGCGAGGGTGGCGCCTTCGGCCTGGCCCGACGCCCGGTGGTGGAAGGCCTTCGGCGATCCCGCGCTCGACCAGCTGATCGACCAGGCGCTGGCGCACAGCCCGACGCTCAAGGTCGCCGCGGCGCGGACCCGCAGGGCGCTCGCCTACGCGGCCATCGCCGAATCGGCGCTGTCGCCACGGGTCGACGCGGGGTTCGGCGCGACGCGCGAGCTGTTCGCGACGACCAAGCTGGTGCCGCCACCAATCGGCGGGAGCTGGGACACGCAGCTCCAGCTGCAGGCGACGCTGAACTGGGAGATCGACTTCTGGGGCAAGAACCGCGCGGCCTGGGAAAGCGCGCTCGGACAGGCCAGGGCGGCAGAGGTCGATGCCGAGGCCGCGCGGCTCGCGCTGGCGGCAAACGTCGCGCAGGCCTACGTGCAGTTGCAGCGCGCGTACCAGCAGCGCGACATCGCGCAGGCGACGCTGGAGCGGCGCGAGCGCGTCTACGCGCTGACGCAGGACCGCAACGCCGCGGGCATCGACTCGCGGCTCGAGCTGAAGCAGGCGGAGGAGGCGCTGCCTGCCGCGCGCGAGCGGATCGTGCAGATCGACGAGACCATCACCCGCACGCGCAACCAGCTCGCCGCGCTCGTGGGGGACGGCCCCGACCGCGGCCTCGCGATCGCGCGCCCCGCGGCGCACGCGCTCGGGCCGCTGGCGCTGCCCACGGTCCTCCCGGCCGACCTCCTCGGTCGCCGGCCCGACATCGTCGCGCGGCGGCTGCGCATCGAAGCCGCACAGAAGGACATCGCCGCCGCCAAAGCGGCTTTCTACCCGAACGTGAACCTCGCTGCGCTCGCCGGCTACGAGACCCTGGGCACGTCCGGCTTCCTTTCGGCGACCAGCCGCATGGCGAGCCTCGGGCCCGCGGTCAGCCTGCCGATCTTCGATGCGGGCCGGCTGCGCGGCAACCTCGCGCTGCGCGACGCCGACTACGACATCGCCGTCGAGCAGTACAACCAGACGCTCGCCGATGCGCTGCGTGACGTCGTCGACCAGCTCGCGTCGTTCCGCAGCGTCGAGGCGCAGCGAGCGCAGCAGGTGCTGGCACTCGCCACGGCGCGCGATGCCTACGACCTCGCGCTGCTGCGCTACCGCGAAGGTCTCGGCAACTATCTGCAGGTGCTGTCCGCCGAGCAGCCTCTGCTGGTGCAGCAGAGCCTCGACGTCGACCTTCGTTCGCGCGAGCTCGCGCTCTCGATCAACCTGATCCGCGCCCTGGGCGGCGGATATCGCGAAAAGACTCACTCATGACCAGCGCCACCTCATCTCCCGCCGAATCGACGATGCAATCGAGGCGTCAGCGCGGGCTCGCCATCGTGCTCGGCGTCGCCGTACTCGCGGGCGTCGCCTGGGCCGCCTGGTGGCTGTGGTCGGCGCGCTGGGACGAGACGACCGACGACGCCTACGTCAGCGGCAACGTCGTGCAGATCACGCCGCAGATCTCCGGCACCGTCGTGGCGATCGGCGCCGACGATACCCAGTTCGTGAAGTCGGGGCAGCTGCTGGTGCAGCTCGACCGCGCCGATGCGAAGGTGGCGCTCGACCGGGCCGAGGCGAAGCTCGCCAGGACCGTGCGCGACGTCCGGGGCCTGTTCTCGACCAGTGCGCAGCTGCAGGCCGCGGTCGAGATGCGCAAGTCGGACCTGTCGCGCTTCGAGGACGACCTGGCGCGCCGCCTGCGGCTCGCCGGCTCGGGTGCGATCTCGCGCGAGGAGCTGCAGCACGCGCAAGGCGCGGTGAACGGCGCCAAGGCCGCGTTGCTCGAAGCGCAGCAAGCGCTGGCGGTCAATCACGCGCGCGTCGATCGCACGACGGTCGACGACCATCCCGACGTCCTCGCCGCGGCCGCCGGCGTGCGCGAGGCCTACCTGGCCTACGCGCGCACCGAATTGCCCGCGCCGGTCTCGGGCTTCGTGGCCAAGCGCGCCGTGCAGCTCGGGCAGCGCGTGGCCCCCGGCGTGCCGCTGATGGCGATCGTCCCCCTCGACCAGGTCTGGGTCGAGGCCAACTTCAAGGAATCGCAGCTCGCCCACATGCGCGTGGGGCAGCCGGTGTCGCTGAGCGCCGATCTCTACGGCGGCAAGGTCGAGTTCCACGGCAAGGTCGTCGGTTTCGGCGCGGGCACCGGATCGGCGTTCGCGCTGCTTC
>JAJXTF010000325.1 GCA_021784125.1 Pseudomonadota bacterium
TTCGCGAGTGTGAGCCTTTCCTGGCTGCGCGGCGGTCGTTCCCGACCGCGCCCCGGCTACGCGCCGGACGCGCCCGGTCGCTGCTTCCTCTCCAGGCCGAACCAGCGCAGCAGCGCGACGAACGCGACCACCGCGAGCAGGCAGGCGGTCGCGGCGACCACGCCATGCCGGCCCGGTTCGCCCGATGCACGCACCAGCCCCTCGGCGGCATAGAAAGGAAGGAGCAGCGCGAGCCACTGGCGCGACTTGCGCGCGCCGCGCAGGAGGCCCGGCAGCAGCAGCGCGAGCGGCAGTGCCTTCAGGGCAAGCCACGCGCCATGCGGCGTCAGGGGCGCCAGCACGATCTCCCAGAGCAATTCCAGCAGGGTCAGAGCGAGGGTCGCCGCGATGGCCACGCGCGCGCTCGCTGCAATGGAGGGCGCAGGCATGCCGCGCCGATCAGCTGACGGGCACGAACTCGTAGAGATCGAATCCGGGTCCCTGTTCGACCAGCTTGGTCAGCACGGCGAATCCGGTGGCATTGCCACGGCGCAGGCTGACCGCCTGCTCGAGGACGAATGCACCGGCGGGCGCCGCGAGCTGTGGCGACGCACTCTCGGCATCGGGGTCGTCGTCCTCGGGAAGAACGATGACCGGGAGCAGATCGGCATCGGTCGCGTCCTCCGCGGCCGCCGCCGCAGCTTCCGGCGAATCCGACAGCAGCTCGCAGCCGAACTCGAGCATCCCGTTGTTCAGCGTGTTGCGAAACCACCGCACCATCGCGACCTGCAATCCGCTGCGGCCTTCGATGCGCAGCGCGATCAGGTCACCGACGCGCAGCGTCGCCGGCGCCGCATCGACCTGCCGCAGCGCATAGCCGCCGGCCGTGTGGTTGACGACCTGGCACTGGGTCATCGGCGGGACCGCAGCGCCCGCGCCGGCGCCCGCGTTCTTCAGGCGCCGGCTGTACTGCCAGACACCCGGCAGGCCCGCGCACATCACGACGCGGGCGCGCGAAGGCAGGCGGTTGAACTGGCGCGCAGGCGGGATCGCCCACTGCCGCAGCAGCCGCTTGAGCAGGGCCGTGTACTGCTCGCGCGCCTGCAGGTCGTTGACGAACTCGCGCGGCCCCGCGCCGTTCTCGAGCTCGCGGATCTGTTCCTGCAGCTCGAAGGCAAGGTCGAAGGTCAGCAGGAAGAGCTTCGAGCCTTCGGTCGCGCCCCCCTTGTTGGCGGAGAACGGCGGAAAGTCGTGGCCGACGGGAACGATCGCGACGGCCTTGGCCATCCGGTGCACCGGCGGCACCGGGGTCAGCTTCGCCAGCTGCGCATTCCCCTGCAGGAACTGCAGCACGGTCGAGAGCTGGCTCGGCAGGAAGCCATAGGGGTTGGCGAGAGCCAGCAGCAACGCCTGCAGGTAGAGCCGCTCGAGCGTGACCTCGGGCTGGTCGAGGGTCACCGGGTGGCGGTGGATCCTGCGCTCGCGGGTGTACATGTAGATGTCGTGCGCGTCGAACCACGTGTGCGAGGGCACCGGCGCATACGACAGGTAGCTGTTGGTCAGAACGCGCAGCGTCGCCTGGAACGTGCGCCGGATCAGCGCCACCATGCGGCGCGGCCCGCCGAACGTGAAGCGCCGGGCCGCCTCGTGCGCGAGCAGCCGCTTGTAGGCGACCGAGAGTTCGCTGGCGAGGGTCAGCGCGGCCTTGGCTGCCTCGAGGTCTTCGCCCTTCAGCGGATGCGATGCGACGACGAACTGCTGCTCGAGGCGCGGCCAGAGCAGCGCCGCGGCTTTCCAGTACTGCTCGGAGACGTCGAGCCGCCGCGAATGCCCCATCGCGACGCGGTTCGTGACCGCGAGGGCCTCGCCGACGGTCCGCGCAGCGAGTGCCGGTTCGCGATTGACGACGTCGGCCAGCCACGCGGCGACCCGCGACGGCCGGGTCTCGGGCGCCTGGGGCGGGTGCTCGGTGAGCGGCGGCAGGCGCAATGCGAGCGGCATCGTCAGCGCGTGGAGGGAGGCGGGCGGTCAGGCATGGGCGCGCCGATTATACGTCGCGAAGGAACCGCGCGACGACGTCGACCTGTCCGGGATCGAGCAAGGTCGGCGCATGCCCGACGCCGGCGAACTCGACGACCTGCGGGCGCGGACCCCGGGTCGACATCTCGGCCGCAGTCGCCGCCGACAGCAGGTCCGACTCGGCGCCGCGCAGCACCAGCGTCGGGCAGCGGATCATGTCCCACAGCGGCCACAGGTCGGGGGGCGCCGGCTGCGCGCGAAACGGCAGGGCGATGCGGGGGTCGTAGCCGAGACCCCAGCGGCCGTCGGGTCGCTGCCGGGCGTTGGTGCGCACGACATGGTCCCACTGGGCGTCGCTCAACGGGCCGAAAGGCGCCGAGATGTTGCGCACGTAGGCCTCGAGCTCGGCAAAGGTCGCGAAAACCGGGTCAGACCCGAAATACTCCGCGATGCGGGCGAGGGCGGCGGGTTCCACCCGGGGGCCGACGTCGTTGACGACCAGCCGCGCGACCGGCGTGTTCGGCTGGGCGGCGGCGACGATGCCGAGCAGGCCGCCCATCGACGTCCCGACCCAGGACACGCGCTCCGCAGCGCTGGCCGCGATCAGCGCCGTCAGCGTGCCGAGGTAGGTGGGAAAGACGTAATCCATCGGATCGGCGAGCCAATCGCTCGCGCCGCGTCCCGGCATGTCGACGGCCAGCACGCGGTGCGTCGATGCCAGCGCTTCGCCCAGGACGTCGAAATCGCGACCGTTGCGCCCGACCCCGTGCACGCAGATCACGACCGCCGGATTGTCCCGCGCGCCCCACTCGTAATGGACCACGCGGTGGAAGCCGTGTGCGCACAGGCCGAGGAAATGTCCGCTGCGGGGTGCTTCGCGGGTGAGCATGGTGGCGGGCCTTCAGTCCTCGGTGCGCAGCGTACGTTCGAGGATCAGCAGCATCGATGCCGTCGCTCCCCAGATGTAGCGCTCGAGCCACGGTATCGCCCAGTAATCGCGGCGCAGCTCGCCGATCATCCGGAAATGGCGCTGGTGATTCGCCGGGTCGAGAACGAACGCCAGCGGTACCTCGAAGGCATCGGC
>JAJXTF010000326.1 GCA_021784125.1 Pseudomonadota bacterium
GACCCGAAGGGGCGCCTGCGGCTCTACGTCGCGTACGGCCAGGGCCCCGACGTCTACGCCCACGATCTCAAGCGGCTGCTCGACGCGTCGTCGTGACGCACCGTCGTGACGCGTCGGCGTGACGCGCCGTCGTGACGCGTCGGCGGGGAATGCCGCAGGCTCGAGCGTGCCTGCGACGAGGTCACGCCGGCGCGCCAGTCAGCCTGGCCGGCGTTCGATCAGCTCGATCTTGTAGCCGTCGGGATCCTGCACGAACGCGATGACCGTCGTGCCGCCCTTGACCGGGCCGGCCTCGCGGGTCACGGCCCCGCCGAATCTGCCAACCGAGGCGCGGACCGCATCGCAGGCGGCTTTCGCGTCGTCGACCTGGATCGCGACGTGTCCGTAGGCGTTGCCGAGGTCGTAGTGGTCGACGCCGTAGTTCCAGGTCAGTTCGAGCACCGCATTCGAGGCCTCGTCGCCGTAGCCGACGAAGGCGAGCGTGTACTTCTGGTCGGGCCGGTCGGTCGAGTGCAGCACCCGCATGCCGAGCACGTTGGTGTAGAAATCGATCGACCGCTGCAGGTCGCCGACGCGAAGCATGGTATGGAGGATGCGCATGGCGGTCAGAGCTCGATCATCTCGAAGTCCTCCTTGCGGGCGCCGCATTCGGGACAGGTCCAGTTCGGGGGCACGTCCTCCCATCGCGTTCCGGGGGCGATGCCTTCGTCGGGGGCGCCTGCGGCTTCATCGTAGATGTAGCCGCAGATCAGACACATGTACTTTTTCATTGCGGGGGAGTCGGGTCCGGCGCGTGGAGTAGAATGCGCAAGTGTAGCAACCCCACCGACACCGCGGCCGTCCAAGGCGTTGCCGCGTCCAGGATGCCCGCCGATTCCGGTTCCGCCTTCCCGCCGATCGTACTCACCTTTGCCGCGTCGGATCCTTCCGGCGGCGCCGGCCTGCAGGCCGACCTTCTGACGCTCGCGAGCATGGGCTGCCATCCGCTGTCCGTGGTCACCGCGCTGACCGTGCAGGACACGCTCGGCGTCGAGGGTGTGATGGCGATCGATGCCGACTGGGTCGCCGACCAGGCGCGTGCGCTGCTCGAGGACATGCCGGTCGATGCGTTCAAGATTGGCGTGATCGGCAGCGTCGAGAACGCGGTCGCGATCGCCGAGATCATCTCCGATTATCCCGACGTCCCGCTGGTGCTCGACCCGGTGCTCGCATCGGGCCGCGGCGACGAGCTCGCGACCGACGAGATGGTCCACGTGCTGCGCGAAGTGCTGCTGCCGCAGACGACGATCCTGACGCCCAACAGCATGGAAGCGCGCCGGCTCGCCGACGTCGACGGTGACGACGAGCCCCCGCTCGCCATCTGCGCGGCGCGCCTCGTCGACGCGGGCTGCGAATACGTGCTCGTCACGGGCACGCACGAGGCGACGGTGCAGGTCGTCAACACTCTCTACGGCAAGAGCGGCGTCGTGCGCAGCGACGCGTGGCCGCGCCTGCCGCACAGCTACCACGGCTCGGGCTGCACGCTCGCTTCTGCGATCGCCGCGATGCTCGCCAACGGGCTCGAGCTGCCGGAAGCGGTGCGCGAGGCGCAGGATTACGTCTGGCATGCGCTCGAGAAAGCGTATCGCCCGGGCATGGGCCAGCACATTCCGGACCGCCTGTTCTGGGCGCGCGAAGACGGCGAGTCGCGCGATGCAGACGCGCCGGCGGCCAAGGCCGACGACGATCCGGCCGATCCCGCCCGCCGCAGCGATGCCCGAGGGACGCACTGATACGCCGCGCCGGGCGCGCGCAGCGCGGCTGGCCGGACTCTACGCGCTGACGCCCGATCTCCACGACACCGCGGCGCTCGTTGCGAAGGCGGCGGCGGCGGTTGCGGGAGGCGCGTCGGCAATCCAGTATCGCAACAAGTCGGCGCCTCCCGCGCTGCGGCGCGAGCAGGCCCGCGCGCTCGCCGGCCTCTGCGCGGCGCGCGGCGCGCTGTTCATCGTCAACGACGACGTCGACATCGCCCGCGAAGTCGATGCCGACGGCGTGCACATCGGCGAGGATGATGGCGCAGTCGCGCGCGCACGCGCCACGCTCGGTCCCGACCGTCTGATCGGCGTCTCCTGCTACGACGAATTCGAGCGCGCGCAGGGCGTGATCGATGCCGGCGCCGATTACGTCGCGTTCGGCAGCTTCTTCCCCTCGGCGACCAAGCCCGAGGCGCGCCGCGCCGACCCGGCCCTGCTCGCGCGGGCGGCGACGCTTCCGGTGCCGGTCGTCGCGATCGGCGGCATCACCGCGGCGAATGCAGCGACGCTGATCGACGCCGGGGCCGCCGCCGTCGCGGTGATCGGCGACGTGTTCGCCCACGACGAACTCCCCGCAATCGAGCGCGCAGCGGCGGCGATCGCCGCGCTGTTCGCGAAACGAACCTCGAGCGAGCGACCATGAGCCGCAACGAAGAGCTTTTCGCACGCGCGCAGCGCGTCATTCCCGCCGGTGTCAATTCGCCGGTACGCGCTTTCCGCTCGGTCGGCGGCACGCCGCGCTTCTTCACGCGCGGCGAAGGTCCGTACCTGTGGGATGCCGATGGCCGGCGCTACATCGATTACGTCGGCTCCTGGGGCCCTGCGATCCTCGGTCACGCGCATCCGACCGTCGTCGAGGCGGTGCGCAGCGCGGCATTGCAGGGACTGTCGTTCGGCGCGCCGACCGAGGCCGAGATCGAGCTTGCCGAGCTGCTGATCCGGCGCCTGCCTTCGCTCGAGCTGGTGCGGCTGGTGTCGTCGGGCACCGAAGCGACGATGTCGGCGCTGCGGCTCGCGCGCGGCCACACGGGCCGGTCGAAGATCGTCAAGTTCGAAGGCTGCTACCACGGCCACGGCGACAGCCTGCTGGTCAAGGCGGGATCGGGCGCGCTGACCTTCGGGCAGCCGTCGTCGGCCGGCGTGCCGCCGGCGATCGCCAACGAGACGATCGTGCTTCAGTACAACGACCTCGCCGAAGTCGAGCGCGCATTCGAAGCCGATCGCGACGCGATCGCGGGCGTCATCGTCGAGCCGATCGCCGGAAACATGAACCTC
>JAJXTF010000067.1 GCA_021784125.1 Pseudomonadota bacterium
GTGCAGCATCGCCGGCCAGAACAGCGTGTGGAAATAGACGATGTCCTTGCCGATGAAGTGATATTGCTCGACCGCGGGGTCGGCGAGGAACGCATCGAAGCCGCGGGTCTCGCCCAGTGCCCGTGCGGCGCCCGAGTCGAAATGCTTCTTCAGCGCCGCAAGGTAGCCGATCGGCGCGTCGAGCCAGACGTAGAAATACTTGGGCGGTGCGCCCGCGGGCTGGTCGGGAATCTCGATCCCGAAATACGGCGCATCGCGCGAGATGTCCCAGTCGGCGAGCTTGCGGCCGTCGTCGCCCAGCCACTCCTGGACCTTGTTGAACACCTCCGGCTGCAGCACGTGGCCCGGCGCCGGTGCTTCGGTCCAGTGCTTGAGGAAGGCGACGACCTCGGGGGCCGACAGGCGGAAGAACAGGTGCTCGGACTCGCGCATTTCCGGCCGGGCGCCGGTCAGCGTCGAGTAGGGCTCGATCAGGTCGGTGGGCGCGTAGGTCGACCCGCAGACCTCGCAGGCGTCGCCGAACTGGTCCTTGGCGCCGCATTTCGGGCACGTACCCTTGATGTAGCGGTCGGGCAGGAACATGCCCTTGACCGGATCGTAGAACTGCGAGATCGTCCGCGTCGCGATCAGCCCCTGCGCCGCGAGTGCCCGGTAGATCGACTGGGCGAGCTCGACGTTCTCCGGCGAGTGCGTCGTGTGCGTCGTGTCGAAGCTGATCAGATAGCGCTTCCAGTCCTCGCGGTGCGATTCGCCCACGCGCGCGATGAGGGTTTCGGGCGTGATGCCCTCGCCCTCGGCCTTCAGCATGATCGGCGCGCCGTGCGTGTCGTCGGCGCAGACGAAGTGCACGGCATTGCCCTGCATCCGCTGGAAGCGCACCCAGATGTCCGCCTGGATGTACTCCATGATGTGGCCGATGTGGAACGGACCGTTCGCGTACGGAAGCGCGGTCGTCACGAACAGCGTGCGGGCCGGGACGGGCATTGGCGGTCGGGCGGAGGGCGTCGGCTGGGGGAAGCGTCGGATTCTAGCAAACGGGCGCGCCGGCCTTCGGGCGCGCCGGGGCGGATCGGCTAGAATGAGGGGCTGGATCGGATGCGGTTTCCGAGCCCATTTTCCCGGAGTGAACGCCCCATGGCAGTGAACGAAGCGGACGTCGAGACAAGCCTGCGCGCAGTCGTCGATCCCAATACCGGCCGGGATTTCGTCGCCGGCAAGTCGATCCGGAAGATCCAGGTCCAGGGCGGCGACGTCGTCGTCGACGTGCAGATCGGCTATCCGGCGAAGAGCCAGCACGACCTGCTGCGCCGGATGGTGCACGACGCGGTCGCGGCCCTGCCCGGTGTGGCGCGAGTCACGGTCAACCTGACGCAGAAGACGACGTCCCACACGGTGCAGCGCGGCGTCAAGCTCATCCCCGGGGTCAAGAACATCGTCGCGGTCGCGAGCGGCAAGGGCGGCGTCGGCAAGTCGACGACCGCGGTCAACCTCGCGCTCGCGCTGGCCGCCGAGGGCGCGACCGTGGGCATCCTCGACGCGGACATCTACGGGCCTTCGCAGCCGATGATGCTGGGCATCGCCGGGCGCCCCGAATCGCGCGACGGCAAGACGCTCGAGCCGCTCGAGGCCTATGGCGTGCAGGCGATGTCGATCGGCTTCCTGATCGACACCGACACCCCGATGGTCTGGCGCGGCCCGATGGTGACGCAGGCCCTGGAACAGCTGCTGAAGGACACCAACTGGCGCGAGGTCGACTATCTGGTGGTCGACATGCCGCCGGGCACCGGCGACATCCAGCTGACGCTGGCGCAGAAGGTCCCGGTCACCGGCGCGGTGATCGTCACGACACCGCAGGACATCGCGCTGATCGACGCGCGCAAGGGTCTCAAGATGTTCGAGAAGGTCGGCGTGCCCATCGTGGGCATCGTCGAGAACATGTCGATCCACATCTGCTCGAACTGCGGCCACGCCGAGCACATCTTCGGCGAAGGCGGCGCGCAGAAGATGTGCGACGACTACAAGGTGCCGTTCCTGGGCTCGCTGCCGCTCGACATCCACATCCGCGAGCAGGCCGACTCGGGCCGTCCGTCGGTGGTCGCCGATCCCGATGGCCCCGTCGCGGACGCGTACCGGGCGATCGCGCGCAAGGTCGCGGTCGCCGTCGCCCAGAAGGCCGAGGACTTCTCGTCGAAGTTTCCCAGCATCGTCGTCCAGAACACATGAGCGGCGGGCGCGCCGCGCGCCCGCCCGAGCCCCGGAGCCGAACCGTGTCCATCCGATCCGACAGGTGGATCCGCCGCATGGCGGAATCGACGCGCATGATCGAACCGTACGTGCCGGGGCAGGTGCGCGAGGTCGACGGGCGTCGCATCGTCTCCTATGGCACTTCGAGCTACGGCTACGACATCCGCTGCTCGGACGAATTCAAGATCTTCACCAACATCAACTCGACGATCGTCGACCCCAAGGCCTTCGACGCCGGGTCGTTCGTCGACTTCAAGGGCGACGTCTGCATCATCCCGCCCAACTCGTTCGCGCTGGCGCGCACCGTCGAGTATTTCCGCATTCCGCGCAACGTGCTGGTGGTCTGCCTCGGCAAGTCGACCTACGCGCGCTGCGGCATCATCGTCAACGTGACGCCCCTCGAGCCCGAATGGGAAGGGCACGTCACGCTCGAGTTCTCCAACACGACGCCGCTGCCGGCGAAGATCTACGCGAACGAGGGCGTCGCGCAGGTGATCTTCTTCGAGTCGGACGAGGTCTGCGAAACGTCGTACAAGGACCGCGGCGGAAAGTACCAGGGGCAGCAGGGCGTCACGCTGCCGAAGATCTGATCGGCGCGACGCGCATCCGCTGACGCGCTGACGGCGACCAGGTCGACGATGCCGGAACCGGACACGACGGGATCCTCCAGGCCGGGGATGCGCGCGCGGCTGCAGCGCTGGTGGCTGCTGGGCATCGAGCGCTTCGGCGCCGAAGGGTCGCACGTCAACCTGGTGTGGGCGGCGGTGCTGGGCTTCACCGGTGCGGTGGCGACCATTGCCTTTCGCGAGGGCATCCACGTCGTTCAGCTGCTGCTGTCCGAGCACAGCAAGAGCCTGGTCGAGACCGCCCGGTCGCTGTCGTGGTGGCAGCGCCTGATCCTGCCCGCCGGCGGCGGCATCGTCGCCGGCCTGATCCTGCAGGCCGCGCGTCGGTTCATCGGGGCGCATGCGGCGTCCGACTACATGGAAGCGATCGTCATCGGCGATGGCCGCATCCCGGTGCGCGAGAGCATTGCGCGCAGCCTCTCGTCGCTGGCCTCGGTCGCGTCGGGCGGGTCGATCGGCCGCGAAGGCTCGATGGTGCAGCTCGCGGCGGTGACGGCCTCCGTGCTCGGCCGCCGCTGGGCGCAGAGCGCGCCGCAGCTGCGTCTGCTCGTCGCCTGCGGCGCCGCGGCGGGCATCACGGCGGCGTACAGCGCGCCGATCGCCGGTGCGCTGTTCATTTCCGAGATCGTGCTGGGCTCGATTGCGATGGACACCTTCGGGCCGTTGCTCGTGTCGGCGGTCGTCGCCAACGTCTCGATGCGCGCGCTGACCGATTACGGCGCGCCGTACCAGATGCCGCCGTTCCCGGTGATCGCCGGCCGCGAGCTGTGGCTGTTCCTCGGCCTGGGCGTGGTCGCCGGCATGGCCGCCCCGCTGTTCCTGGGCTTCCTCGACAACGCCAAGCGCGGTTTCGCCCGCATCGCCTTGCCGCTCGCGCTGCGGATGGGCATCGGCGGGCTGGTCGTCGGCGGCATTTCCGTGTACGTCCCCGAGGTCTGGGGCAACGGCTACAGCGTCGTCAACTCGCTGCTGCACCACGACTGGCTCTGGCCGGCCGTGCTGATCCTGCTGCTCGCCAAGGTCGTCGCCACCGCGGCGACGATGGGCTCCGGGGCGGTGGGCGGCATCTTCACCCCGACGCTGTTCTTCGGCGCCGCGCTCGGGCTGCTGTTCGGACAGGCGGCGCACGCCGCGTGGCCCGCGGTCACGTCGCAGCCTTTCGCCTACGCGATCGTCGGCATGGGCGCGCTGCTCGCCGCCGGGACGCGGGCGCCGCTGATGGCGATCCTGATGATCTTCGAGATGACCCTCTCCTACGAGGTCGTGCTGCCGCTGATGCTCGCCTGCGTCGTCGCCTATTTCGTCGCGCGGACCACCGGGGGCATGCCGATGTACGCGGCGGTGTCGCAGCGTGAGAAGGGCACGGGCACCGAGAGCGCCTGGCAGTCGCTCGAGATCGCGCAGCTGATCAAGCCAGCGAAGCCTTGCGTGGGCATCGACGCGCGATTCGCCGACATCCGGCGCGCTTTCGTCGAGCATCCGGTGCGCTACCTGTTCGTGCTCGACGGCGAAGGCATCTACCGTGGCGTGATTTCGCTCCACGACGTGAACCGGAGGCTGCTCGGCGGCGCGACGCCCGGCGAGCCCGGCGCGAGCGACCTGCTGCGCACCGACCTGCAGCTGCTGACGCCGCAGATGAAGCTCGGCGAGGCGCTGCAGAAGTTCTTCACCCACCACGGTGAGCGTCTGCCGGTGGTGGAAAGCCTCGAGCGACAGCGCCTCATCGGGACGGTGTCCAAGACCGACCTCCTGATGCAGATCCAGTCCGCGGCGGGGGCTTAGCGACAGGCGCCGCGACCGGCGGCAGGACCGGCGCCACGACCCGTGCTTCGCCGCACTCCGGCGCAGGCACCGGTGGCCCGGAGGGTTTCGGGAGCGGGAGGGAGGCCATGGACGCGATGGACGGGCATGCCGATTCCTTCGGCGGGAAGTTCGTCTCCATCGCCATCATCGCCGGCTGCCAGGTCGCGGCGATGTCGCTGTGGTTCTCCGCATCGGCGGTGCTCCCTGCACTTGCCGCCGAATTCCGGCTTTCGACTTTCGAGCAGGCGGCGCTGACCAGCGCCGTGCAGCTGGGTTTCGTCGTCGGCTGCCTGGCGAGCGCCATCCTCGGCCTTGCCGACCGCGTCGATCCCCGCCGGCTGTTCGCGCTGTCGGCCGGCGTCGCTTCCGGCGCGAACGCACTGCTGCTGGTGGTCCACCCCGCGTCCTGGGGGGCGCTCGCGCTGCGCGCGGTCACCGGCATCTGCATGGCCGGCATCTACCCGGTCGGCATGAAGCTCGCGTCGACCTGGGCGCGCGGCGACATGGGCCTGATGGTGGGCATCCTGGTCGGGGCGCTGACCCTCGGTTCGGCGTCGCCGTACCTGTTCGATGCACTGTGGGGCCAGACCTGGCGCGTTCCCGTTGCCAGCGCTTCCGGCGCGGCATTCGCGGCAGCACTCGTCATCGGCGCGGCACGCCTCGGTCCCAATCGCGCAGCGTCACCGCGGATCGACCCGCGCGCCGTGCTGTCCGCCTGGCGCGACGTGCCGTTGCGGCTCGCCAACCTCGGCTATCTCGGTCACATGTGGGAGCTCTACGCGATGTGGGCGTGGATCGGCGTCTTCCTGAACGCCAGCTTCGCGCAGACGATGCCGGCGGAGGCCGCCGCGTTCGATGCCAGGCTCGCGGCGTTCGCGACCATCGGTTCGGGGGCGATCGGCGCGGTCGGTGCCGGATTGCTGGCCGACCGGCTCGGCCGCACCACGCTCACCATTGCTGCGATGGCAATCTCCGGCAGCTGCGCGGCGACCATCGGGCTGCTGCACGGTGGCTCTCCCGCGCTGCTGGTCTGCGTCTGCATCGTCTGGGGGATCAGCATCGTCGCCGACTCGGCGCAGTTCTCCGCATCGATCGCCGAGCTCGCCGACCGCGAGCGGGTCGGGACCATGCTGACGGTGCAGACCGCGCTCGGATTCACGCTGACGCTGGCGACGATCCACCTGATGCCCCTGCTCGTCGCCGCCGCCGGCTGGCGCTACGCCTTCGCGCCGCTGGCGATCGGCCCGGCGATCGGCGTATGGGCGATGGCGCGGCTTCGCGCGCGCCCGGAGGCGGTCCGCCTCGCCGGCGGTCGACGCTGACCCGGGCACCTGAAGGCGCGCCGCGCACAGCGCGGGACGGGGCGAAGCCGGCGCCGCCGATGAGGGATTTCCCGTATGGATACCACCGGAACGGGAGCGTAGGATGGTTCCGCGTCGCCGGATTTCCCAGCGCGGCGAGGAGACGAACCGACTGCTGTCCGACATGCCAGATCGAGAGCCTCCGCCTCGGCATCGACCACGGGCTGTTCTGCGTCGGCTGCTGCTGGGCGCTGATGCTGGTGACCCTCGTCGTCGGGATGGGCAGCCTGGACTGGATGCTGGCGCTCGCGGCGGCCATGGCCGCCGAGATCAACCTGCGATGGGGGCGCCGCCTGCGCGGGCCGGTCGGAGACGCGCTGCTCGCATGGGGCGTCGGGATCGCTGTCGCCAATCGGTGACGGCCAAAAATGTCGCGCGTGCCGCTAAAGTTGGCGCACAATGCGCGCCGGGCGCGGCCCGGAGCGGCCTATGGGGCACAGGCGGCGGAACTTTGGCGCGCGCGCCAGTCTGACGTTACTTCCGCACCGCGATGCCGGTGCCGACGGAGACAGGAATGAAATTTCGCTTTCCGGTGGTCATCATCGACGAGGACTATCGATCCGAGAACGCCAGCGGCCTCGGCATCCGTGCGCTGGGCAAGGCGATGGAGGACGAGGGCGCCGACGTGCTGGGCGTCACCAGCTACAGCGACGTCTCGCGGCTTGCGCAGCAGCAGAGCCGCGCCTCGGCGTTCATCCTGTCGATCGACGACGAGGAATTCGCCGGCGCGAAGGAACAGACGCAGGACGCGCTCGCCAAGCTGCGCGAGTTCGTCGACGAGATCCGCTTCCGCAACGCCGAGATCCCGGTGTTCCTGTTCGGCGAGACGAAGACCTCGCGCCACATCCCCAACGACATCCTCCGGCACCTGAACGGCTTCATCCACATGAACGAGGACACGCCGGAGTTCGTCGCGCGCTACATCCTGCGCGAGGCCCGGACCTACCTCGACAGCCTTGCGCCGCCGTTCTTCAGGGCGCTGGTCCACTACGCGAGCGATGGATCGTATTCGTGGCACTGCCCCGGCCATTCGGGCGGCGTCGCGTTCCTCAAGAGCCCGGTGGGGCAGATGTTCCACCAGTTCTTCGGCGAGAACCTGCTGCGCGCCGACGTCTGCAACTCGGTGGACGAACTCGGGCAGCTGCTCGACCACACCGGGCCGGTGGCGGCGTCCGAGCGCAACGCGGCACGGATCTTCAGCACCGACGAGCTCTTCTTCGTCACCAACGGAACGTCGACGTCGAACAAGATCGTCTGGCACGCGACCGTCGCGCCGGGCGACATCGTCGTCGTCGACCGCAACTGCCACAAGTCGGTGCTGCACGCGATCACGATGACGGGCGCGATCCCCGTGTTCCTGACGCCGACGCGCAACAACATGGGACTGATCGGCCCGATCCCGATGGAGGAATTCCGCTGGGAGAACATCGAAAGGAAGATCCGCGAGCACCCGTTCGCGCGCCACGTCAAGACCAAGCCGCGCATCCTGACGATGACGCAGAGCACCTACGACGGCGTGATGTACCACGTCGACACGATCAAGGACCTGTTGTCGACGAAGATCGACACGCTGCATTTCGACGAGGCCTGGCTGCCGCACGCGGCGTTCCACGACTTCTACCTGGGCATGCACGCGATCGGCAAGGATCGGCCGCGCTCGAAGGACGCGCTGATCTTCTCCACGCAGTCGACGCACAAGCTGCTCGCGGGGCTGTCGCAGGCGTCGCAGATCCTCGTTCAGCACAGCGACACGCGCCAGCTCGACCGCTACCGCTTCAACGAGGCGTACATGATGCACACGTCGACCTCGCCGCAGTACGCGATCATCGCGTCCTGCGACGTCGCGGCGGCGATGATGGAGCCCCCGGGAGGCACGGCGCTGGTCGAGGAATCGATCATGGAGGCGCTCGACTTCCGTCGCGCGATGCGCAAGGTCGACGACGAATACGGCGATTCCTGGTGGTTCAAGGTGTGGGGCCCGGACAAGCTCGCCGAGGAGGGCCCCGGGGATCCCGAGGACTGGATGATCCGCGCCGAGGACACGTGGCACGGCTTCGGCAACATCGCACCCGGCTTCAACATGCTCGATCCGATCAAGGCGACGGTGCTCACGCCGGGACTCGACGTGTCGGGCGACTTCTCCGACCAGGGCATTCCCGCGGCGATCGTGACCAAGTACCTGGCCGAGCACGGGGTCATCGTCGAGAAGACCGGGCTGTACTCGTTCTTCATCATGTTCACGATCGGCATCACCAAGGGGCGCTGGAACACACTGGTCACCGCGTTGCAGCAGTTCAAGTCGGACTACGACGGCAACCTGCCGCTGTGGAAGGTGCTGCCCGAGTTCGTCCAGGCGCATCCGCGCTACGAGAAGATCGGGCTGCGCGACCTCTGCGACAGCATCCACGGCATCTACAAGGCGAACGACATCGGGCGCGTGACCACCGAGATGTACCTGTCGGACCTCGAGCCCGCGATGAAGCCCGCCGACGCGTTCGCCCGGATGGCGCATCGCGAGATCGAGCGGGTGGAGATCGACGAGCTCGAAGGGCGGGTCACCAGCGTGCTGCTGACGCCCTATCCGCCCGGGATCCCGCTGCTGATCCCGGGCGAGCGCTTCAACCGGCAGATCGTCAAGTACCTGCAGTTCGCGCGCGATTTCAACGAGCGCTTTCCCGGCTTCGACACCGACATCCACGGGCTGGTGGAGGAGGACATCGGCGGGCGCAAGCGCTATTTCGTCGATTGCGTCGCCGGCGCGAAGGTGATCGCCGCGATGCCGAACCTGCGTGCGCGAAGCGTGAAGAAACGCGCCTGAAGCGTCAGCGATGACCGCAGCCGGCGACGCTGGCCCGAAGGGCAGGTGGGACGTCGCCATCGTCGGCGGGGCGATCGTCGGGTCGGCCGTCGCGCACTTCGTCAAATGCCTCGCGCCCGCGGCCGACGTCGCGGTGATCGAACCCGACCGGACCTATGAATTCGCGTCGACGACGCGCGCGTCGGGCGGGGCGCGCAGGCAGTTCTCATGCCCCGAGAACATCGCGATGTCGAACTTCAGCATTCCGTTCATCGCGGGGGCCGACCGGACGCTCGCCGTCGACGGCGAGCCGGCGCATGCCGGCTGGCGCGCGGGCGGGTACCTGTTCATCGTCGGTGCAGCCGACGTCGCGGTGCTCCGCGACAACCATGCGGTCCAGCGCGCGCACGGGGTGCGCGCCGAGTTCCTCGATCGCGACGGGCTGCACGCGCGGTTCCCGTCGATGAATCTCGAGGACATCGCCGCGGGCGTCCACACGCCCGACGACGGCTGGTGCGACCCGGCCGGCCTGCTGCAGGGTCTGCGCAGGAAGGCGCGTTCGCAGGGTGTCCTGTACGTCGAGGATCGGGTGGTGGGCATCGACCACGACGCCGCCGCCGCGCGTGCGCTGCGGCTCGCCTCGGGCCGGTCGGTCGTAGCCGATGCGATCGTGAATGCCGCCGGCCCCTGGGCGCAGCAGATCGCGGCGATGGTCGGCATGCCGCTCCCGATCGAGCCCCTGCGCCGCTTCGAGCACTATTTCGAGACGCCCAACGCGATCGAGCCTCTGCCCTACGTCAAGGACACGGCGCGACTGGCCTTCCGGCCCGAGGGACGCGGCTACTCGGGCGGGCTCGTCGATTCGGCGCAGCCGAGGGGTTACGATTTCGACGTGGACCACGACTACTTCGAGCGCGTCGTGTGGCCGGCGCTCGCGCACCGCTTTCCGGCATTCGAGGCCTGCCGCTGCCGGCGCAGCTGGTCGGGGCTCTACGAGCAGAACGAGCTCGACGGCAACCCGGTCATCGGCAACTGGGGCGGACGCATGGACAACTTCTACGTCGCCGCGGGATTCTCCGGCCACGGCATGATGCACGCGCCGGCCGCCGGCCGCGCGATCGCCGAGCTCATCGTGCACGGCCGGTACACGACGCTGGACCTGACCCGGCTCGGCCATGCGCGGATCGCCGCGCACGAGCCCTACGCCGAGCGGGGCATCCTGTAGCGCCCCGTCGCCGTGCAGGGGCAGCGCATCGCGTCCACGCGACCCGTCGCTGCCTGCCGGTCGCCGCATCGGGCGGAGCTGACCGGGAGTCATCGCCCGAATCCACGGTTTCGTCACCTAACTGTTGCGCAATCGGGCAGACGGGCTGCTAATTGATGCCGCGTTCAGCGGCGGCAGCCCGCAACCGGGCGCATCCGCCGTGCCCGCACCGAGACGGGCGCAGGGAGCGCAAACCGCCCACCAGGAGAAAGATCATGACGAAGCGCTTGACGCTGATTGCCGCAGGGCTGGCGTTGGCATGGGCCGGGTCGCCGGCCATCGTCAACGGACAGGGAGCCTGCACGCTGTCCCCGAACGTCACCGTGGTGGCGACCGGGCTCGACAATCCGCGTGGCCTTAAATTCGGCCCCGACGGCTACCTGTACGTCGCCGAAGGAGGCACCGGCGGGACGCTGTCCACGGAGGGCCAATGCCCGCAGGTCGTTCCGCCCGTCGGGCCATACACCGGGGGCTACACCGGCCGCATCTCGAGAATCGATCACGACGGAAACCGCACCACGGTGGTCGACGGACTTCCCTCGAGCCAGACCTCGATCACCCTGGGCAATCTGGTGAGCGGGGTGGGCGACGTCGCATTCATCGGCGACACGCTCTATGCCGTGCTGTCGGGTGCCGGGTGCTCGCACGGCGTTGCGGACGTGCCCAATGGCATCCTGCGGATCGATGCCGGAGGCACGCCGCTGATCGCCGACCTGAGCGCATTCCAGGCGCAGCATCCGGTCGCGGCGCCCGAGCCCGACGACTTCGAGCCCGACGGGACCTGGTACAGCATGGTCGCGGTGCGCGGCGCGCTCTACGCGGTGGAGCCCAACCACGGTGAGATCGACCGCATCACCCCAGACGGGACGATCACCCGCGTCGTCGACGTTTCGGCGAAGTTCGGACACATCGTCCCGACCGCGATCGCCTACGACGGCAATTTCTACGTCGGCACCCTCGGAACCTTCGCGAATGGGTTCCAGGGCCATGTGATCAAGGTGACGCCGAGCGGTCAGTCGCTGGACATCCTCTCGGGATTGACCTCGATCATGGGGCTCGTCGCCACCGACGGCGCGCTCTATGTCCTCGAGAACGTCGGCGGTTTCCCGGCGGCCTGCGCCGGGCGCGTGCTGCGCGTCCCCAAGTCCGGGAATCTCGCCAAGGCCCGGGAGATCGCGAGCGGCATGATGCTCCCGACCAGCCTGACGATGGGTCCCGACGGGAACCTCTACGCATCGAACCACGGGTTTGGATTCCCCGCGGGTGGGGGCGAGGTGCTGCGCATCGATCTGCACTAGCGGGCGGATCCGGCGGCGACGGCCGTCGGGTCCCGGCCGGCGCTGGCGTCCCGCGGGCCGCGGGAAGTCAGCGCGCCTGCAGGGAGAACTCGGGCCGCGGCCGGTCGCGCGGGCTGCCGTCGGGCAGCGTCGTCTGGCACTCCTCGAACACGCGGGCTGCGCAGAGCGCGCAGGTGGCCGAATCGAGCTGCGCGTAGATCGCATGCAGCGCATCGGCCTTGGCGCGGTGGACGTTGTCGTGGCCGATCTCGTCGAGCTGGCCGCCTTGCTCGAGCACGTCGCGCACCTGCGGCTTCAGGCTGCACAGGTGCAGCGTGATGCCGGCCTCGCGCATCGTGCGCGCTTCGTGAACGAGCAGGTCGGCGCCGGCCGCGTCGATGAAGTTGATGCCGCTGCCGACGAGCAGCAGGTGACGGATGCCCGAGCGCTCGCGGCGCGCGACTTCGAGCTCGTCGCGCAGGTGCTCCACGGCACCGAAGAACAGCGAGCCGTCGACGCGCAGCACGTCGAGCTGCGGGCACAGCGGCGCTCCGGATGCGACGCGCATGAAGCGCCGTGCCGTCGTCTCGCGGTCGGGCAGCACCCGCGTCAGCTGCGGATGCGTGGTCCGGTTGAGATAGACGAGCAGCGAAACCAGGACGCCGACCAGGATCGCGACCTCCAGGCGGATGGTCAGCGTCGCCACGAAGGTCACGATCAGCGTCAGGGCGTCGCCGCGGCTGGTCTTCCACACGCGGCGCATCGCATCGGTGTCGATCAGTCCGCGCGCGACGATGAACAGCACCGCCGCCATCGACGCCACCGGCAGGTAGGCCGCGAGCGGCTTCACCAGCAGCAGGATCACTACCAGCATTCCCGCCGAGAAGACGCAGGCGAGCGGCGTGCGCGCGCCCGCCTCGTAATTCGCGCCGGTGCGGTTGAACGAGCCGGAAGTCGGGTAGCTCGACGTGAACGCGCCCGCGATGTTGGCGAGCCCCTGGCCGATGAATTCCTGGTTGCCGTCGATGCGCTGCCCGGAGCGCAGCGCGACGGCGCGTGCGCTGGAGATCGCCTCGGACAGCCCGATGACCGTCAGGCCGAGTGCCAGCGGCGCGAGCGTCTGCCAGGTCTCCCAGGTGAAATCGGGCATCGACCCGGGCGGGATCGCCGAGGGCAGCGAGCCGATCGTCGCGACCTGCGCCCACCCCATCCGCGTGAGGAGGATGGCCGCGACCGCGCCGGCGACGATGCCGGTCATCATGTAGGGCACGCGCGGGAACCAGCGCTTGCCGGCGAGCGCGGCGGCCAGCGTGAGCACGCCGACGACGAGTGACGCGACGTCGGTCTCGCGCAGGTGGCCGAGAAAGGCCGCGACGCCGACGAAGAAGCTGGGCTCCTGGGGCACGTCGATGCCGAAGAAATTGCGCAGCTGGGCGCCGATGATCAGGAATCCGGCACCCGCCGTGAACCCGATCACGACCGCGGTCGAGATGAAATTGACCATCGACCCCAGGCGGGCGACGCCCAGGCCGAGCTTGGTCAGCCCGACCATCAGGTTCAGCGTCAGCACCAGCGACACGTAGGTCGGCGTGAACGGCGCTGCCAGCTCGCCGACCGTCGCGAACACCATCAGCGAGGTCGCGTTCGTCGGGCCGGACACGAGATGCAAGGACGATCCCCACAGCGCGCCGATGATCGCCGGAAGCATCGCACCGTAGAGGCCGTACTCGGGGGGCATGCCGGCGAGCGTCGCGAACGCGACCCCCTGCGGCAGCACCATGACCGCCGAGACGAGCCCCGCGAGCACGTCGGCGCGCAGCGTCTCGCGGTTGACCCGGTGACGCCAGGCGAGGAACGGAAGGACCTTCAGCGCAAGCGGTGACACGTGGACGTGACCTCGGCGACCGTCCGCGCCGGCATGTCTGGCACTCCGGGCTGCAGCGGCCGCTCCAATGAAATCGGGGCGCGCAGCAGCTTATCAGATCGCGCCTAGAGCTTGCCTTTCCAGGGAACGGCCACGTGCTCGATGTAGCGCATCAGCATGTCGAAGGCGTAGGCGACGACGCCGATGACGACGATGCCCATGATCACGATGTCGGTGCGCAGGAAGTTCGAGGCGTTGAGGACCATCTGGCCGAGGCCGGTGTTGGCGGCGACCATTTCGGCGGCGACCAGCGTCGTCCAGCCGAAGCCGATGGCGATGCGCATCGCCGTCAGGATCTCCGGCATCGCCGCGGGGACGATGACGTGCCAGATGACCTGCCACTTGGTCGCGCCCATCGAGTATGCGGCGTGGATCTGCTCCTGCGAGACCGA
>JAJXTF010000327.1 GCA_021784125.1 Pseudomonadota bacterium
CCTCGTGATGAAGTTCGTCTCCCACACCGACATCGTCTCGGTCAAGGCGTTCTTCCTCGGGCTGATGCGTTTCGACTGGCAGCCGCTGCCCGCTGGCGCGCCGCTTTACGTGCACCTGTCGCTGGTCGCGCTGCTGATGCTGGTGTTCCCGTTCAGCAAACTGCTTCACGCCCCGGGGATCTTCTTCTCGCCGACCCGGAACCAGGTCGACGACCCGCGCGAGCACCGCCACGTCGCCCCGTGGGCGGCGGGGCTCGATCCGAAATCCTGACCATGGCTGCCGACGTCAAGGCACCGCCGCTGCGCCCGCTGCTCGCGTCGCCGGACCTCGCCCCCGGGGCGATGGCCGGCTCGAAGCCGTACGTGGCGACCGACAAGATGCAGCAGGCGCTGGGCTTCCCGGGCGAGCTCGCCGATGGGTGGCAGGAGCGCGCGCTGGACAAGATGGGCGAGCTCCTCGGCAAGTACCGCTCGCTCAAGGTCTATCTCGACAGCTGCGTCCACTGCGGCGCCTGCTCCGACAAGTGCCACTACTTCCTCGGCACCGGCGACCCGATCAACATGCCGGTCGCGCGCCAGGACTTGATGCGCAGCGTCTACCGCCGGCACTTCACGCTGGCGGGCAAGGTATTCCCGAAGCTGGTCGGGGCGCGCGACCTCACGAAGGAAGTGCTGGACCAGTGGTACTCGTACTACAACCAGTGCTCGGAGTGCCGGCGCTGCTCGGTGTTCTGTCCCTACGGCATCGACACCGCCGAGATCACGATGGCCGGCAAGGAGATCATGGACGCCGCGGGTCTCGGCCAGAAGTACACGAACGAGATCATCGGCAAGGTCCACCGGATCGGCAACAACCTCGGGTTGCCGGGACCCGCGCTCGCCGACACCCTCGAAGGGCTCGAGGAAGACGTCAAGGAGGAAACCGGGGCCGACGTGCGTTTCCCCCTCGACGAAAAGGGTGCCGAGGTGCTGCTGGTCACGCCGTCCGCCGACTTCTTCGCCGAGCCGCACGTCGACAGCCTGATCGGCTACGCCAAGGTCTTCCACGCGGCCGGCATTCGCTGGACGCTGTCGTCGCGCGCGTCGGAGGCGGGCAATTTCGGATTGTTCATCGGCAACTACGACCAGTTGCAGAAGATCGCGCTGCGCATTCGCGAGGCGGCGCTCGATCTCGGCGTGAAGCGCATCGTCGTCGGCGAATGCGGCCACGCCTGGCGGGTCGCCTACAGCATGTGGAACACCCTGGCCGGCATCGGCGCCGGCGGCAGCGACCCGTTCGCGCGCCAGCTGCAGAGCCAGCTCGACCTGCGCTACAAGCAGCCGACGCACATCTGCGAGCTGACCTGGGACCTGATCCAGCGCGGCGCGCTGACGCTCGACAAGGAGGCCAACGACCACCGCGTCGTGACCTTCCACGATTCCTGCAACGTCGCCCGCGCTTCGCGCATGGGTGACGCGCCGGGCGGCCAGTTCGAGATTCCGCGCGCGATCATCCGCGCGGTCGCGAACAAGTACGTCGAGATGGCCCCGGGCACCACGCACGAGCAGACGTTCTGCTGCGGCGGCGGCGGCGGACTCCTGACCGACGAGCTCCTCGACCTGCGCGTCAAGGGCGCGCTGCCGCGGATGGAGGCGTTGCGGGAGGTCGCCGATGGCCAGAGCGTCAACTTCATGGCGACGATCTGCGCAATCTGCAAGGCGCAGTTCACCAAGGTCCTGCCCTACTACGGATTCAAGATGACCATGGTGGGAGGCGTGCACCAGCTCGTCAGCACCGCGATCCGCCTCGGCCCCAAGCACTAGGAAGTCCCCACGGAGAAACCCGATGTCGACCACCCCGGCCCAGCAGGAGCAGAAGCTCACGTTCCGCCGCTACCGCGAGGGCGACCACGAATGGAAGTCGTGGCGCGAACAGATCTTCCAGGCCAGCTGGACGCACAAGTGCCCGACCTACGTCCAGTCGACGCCTCCCTGCCAGGGCAGCTGCCCGTCTGGCGAGGACATCCGCGGCTACCTCAACATCGTCCGTGGCATCGAGAAGCCGCCGGCGGGCGTCACCTGGCAGGAGTACGCGTGGCGTCGGTTGACCGAGGCGAACCCGTTCCCGTCGGTGATGGGCCGCGTCTGCCCCGCGCCCTGCGAGACCGGCTGCAACCGCAACGAGGTCGAGGACCACGTCGGAATCAACTCGGTCGAACACTTCCTCGGCGAATACGCGAACCAGAACGGGCTGAAGTTCACCGCGCCGGCGACTACGACCGGCAAGAAGATCGCGGTGATCGGCGGCGGTCCGGCCGGAATGTCCTGCGCCTACCAGCTCGCGAAGAAGGGCCACGAGGTCACGATCTTCGACGAGCACGAGGCACTCGGCGGCATGATGCGCTACGGCATCCCGGGCTTCCGCACGCCGCGCGAAGTGCTCGATGCCGAGATCGACCGGATCCTCGAGCTCGGCGTGAAGGTACGCCTGAACTGCCGCGTCGGCACCGACGTGACGATGGACGAGCTTCGCCGCGATTTCCAAGCGGTGTTCCTCGGCATGGGCGCCCAGTCGGGCCGGCCGCTGCCGGCCCCCGGCGGCGACGCGCCAAACGTCGTCACCGCGACCGCGTTCCTCAAGGCGTTCAACGACGGCCGGCTGCGGCACGTCGGCAAGCGCGTCGTCGTGATCGGCGGCGGCGACACCTCGATCGACGTCGCCACGGTGGCGCGGCGCCTGGGCCACATCGGCCATGCCAAGCCCACCGACTTTCCGGAACTCGCGATCGCCGGACAGCTGGCGCACGACGTCGCCGAAGTTTCGGTCAAGCAGGGTGCCGAGGTGACGCTGACCTCGGTGTTCGGCATCGACAAGATGCAGGCGAACAAGCACGAAATCGAGCAGGCGCTGGCCGAAGGCATCGCGATCCGCGGCAGCCTCGCACCGGTAAAGGTGGTGAAGGACGACCAGGGGCGCGCGATCGCGCTGACCGTCGCGCGCTGCGAGGCGAAGTTCAGTGGCGGCAAGCTCGAGATCAAGAACATCGAAGGCAGCGAGGAGGACATCCCCGCCGAC
>JAJXTF010000328.1 GCA_021784125.1 Pseudomonadota bacterium
ATCGCGACCGGATTCCTGCTCGGGCCCGGCGGGCTCGGCTGGCTCGACGCGAGCGTGCTCGCCCAGTCACGCGTCATCGCGGAGTTCTCGCTCGGACTGATCGTGTTCGACCTCGGCCGCAGACTCGACCTCAGGTGGGCGAGCCACGACCGATGGCTGCTGCCGATGGGCATCGCCGAGAGCCTGCTGTCGTTCGCCGCCATGTTCGCGCTGCTGCACGTCGTCGGCGACATCGACACGCTCGAGGCCGCCGTCGCCGCGACGATCGGCGTCGCCACCGCCCCGGCCGTCGTGCTGCTGGTCACCAGCGAGCTCAAGGCCGATGGCCCCGTGACGCGGCGCATGCTGTGGCACGTCGCGCTCAACAACATCATCGCCACACTGGGGATCACGCTGCTGCTGCCGTTCATCGAGGCACGCGCCACGGGCGCCTCGTGGAACCCTGTCGCGCGCGCGCTCTGGATCATTGCCGGCTCCTTCCTGCTGGGCTATGCCGCCTACCGCGTGCTCACGCTGCTCGCGCGCCTGATCGGCAAGTCGCAGGCGCCCCAGTTCATCCTGACCGTCGGCATGATCATCGTCACCGTCGGCGTCGCCCAGGCGGGCCGCCTGTCGGTGCTGCTCGCGCTGCTGGTGCTGGGTGCCTGCGCGCGCAACCTCGATCGCGACCACCGGCTGGTCGACGTCGATTTCGGGCGTGCCGCGCAGCTCTTCTTCGTCGTCCTGTTCGTGCTGACGGGCGCGACGCTGCACCCGCACCAGTTCGGGGCCATCGCCTGGGTCGGATTCGCGTTCGTCGTGGCGCGCGGCCTCGGCAAGGCGCTCGCGCTGTTCGCATTCGCATGGCCCGCGCACATCTCGGCCCGGCAGGCGACCACGCTCAGCCTCGCTCTGACGCCGATGACCGGGCTGGCAATCGGCATGGCGCAGCCGATCTACGACATCGCGCCGGATTTCGGGGCGCGCCTTTCGGCGATCGTCGTCTCGGGCATCGCGATCCTCTACCTGCTTGGCCCGATCGCGACGCGCTTCGCTCTGATCCGCGCGGGCGAAGGCGAGCCCGGCGCACGCGACTGACCGGATCCGCCGATGCCCGCCCTCGATTTCACCTCCTCCGACGCGCTGACCTTCGGCGTCGAGCTCGAGCTGCAGCTGGTCAACACCCGCGACTTCAATCTCGCGCCCGATGCCGACGACCTGCTGCGACGCGCGACGCGCGAGGCACCGCAGGGCGAGCTGAAGCCCGAGATCACGCAGAGCATGGTCGAGATCAACACGTCCGTGCATCGCCGCTATCCCGAGCTCCTGGCCGAGCTGCTGGCGACGCGCGACGTGCTGGCGAAGCACGCACGCAAGATGAACGTCGCGATCGCGGGTGGCGGCACGCATCCGTTCCAGAAGTGGAGCGAGCGCAAGATCTACCCGACCGAGCGCTTCCTGTCGGTGTCGGAGAAGTACGGGTTCCTCGCCAAGCAGTTCACGGTGTTCGGCCAGCACGTGCACATCGGATGCGCGAGCGCCGACGATGCGATCTACCTGAACCTCGCGCTGATTCGCTACGTGCCGCATTTCATCGCGCTCGCCGCGTCGAGCCCGTTCTACCAGGGCGTCGATACGGCTTTCGACTCGTCGCGGCTGTCGGTGGTCAACGCGTTTCCGCTGTCGGGCACGATGCCTTTCGTCAAGAACTGGGCCGAGTTCAACCGGTATTACGACCGGATGTTCGACCTCGGCATCGTCGCGAGCATGAAGGATTTCTACTGGGACATCCGGCCCAAGCCCGAATACGGCACTGTCGAGGTCCGCGTCTTCGACACGCCGCTCACCGTCGATCGCGCCGCCCAGATCGCGGCTTTCGTGCAGGCGCTGGCGAGCTGGCTGTGGGAAACGCGTCCGGAGATCAGCCCGGACATCTACCTGACCCACAGCTTCAACCGCTTCCAGGCGTGCCGGCACGGCTTCGCGGGGACGCTGATCGACGTGACGACCGGTGCGTCGCGGCCGCTCGCCGACGACCTGCGCGAGACGCTCGACAGGCTCGCCCCCCAGGCCGCAGCCCTCGGATCGCAGGATGCGCTCTCTGCGCTGCACACGACGCTGTCGCAGGGCAACGATGCGACGTGGCTGCGGGCCCAGTTCGCCGACACCGGCACGCTGACCGACGTCGTCCGCAGGCAGGCCGCGCGGTGGGCGGGCTGAGTTGACGATGCTGACGACGATCGTCTACTCGCTGCTGTCGCTCGACCAGACGGTCGCGAACCTCGCGGGCAACTACGGGCCCTGGCTGTACGCGATACTGTTTCTCGTGATCTTCGCGGAAACGGGACTCGTCGTGTTCCCGTTCCTGCCGGGAGACTCGATCCTGTTCATCTCCGGCACCGTGATCGCGGTCGCGGGGCTCGACGTGCACGTCCTGGTGCTCGTCCTCGCGCTCGCAGCGATCCTCGGCGACTCGGTCAACTACGGCATCGGCCACTACATCGGCCCGAAGGTCTTCCACGAACCGGAATCGCGTTGGTTCAAGCGGGAATACCTGCTGCGCACGCAAGCGTTCTACGACCGCTACGGCGGGGTGACGATCATCATCGGCCGCTTCGTGCCGATCATCCGCACCTTCGCCCCATTCCTCGCCGGCGTGGCCGGGATGCCCTATCGCCGTTTCCTGGCCTACAACGTCATCGGCGGCTGCCTCTGGATCGGCCTGCTGGTGTATGCGGGCTACGTGTTCGGCAACATTCCCTGGGTGAAGAGCAACCTGTCGCTGATCGTCATTGCGATCGTCGTCGTGTCGCTGCTTCCGGCGGTGACGACTTTCGTCAGTGAGCGGCGCGCGCGACGACCCTAAGCCGCGGCGGGTACGCGCATCCGGCAGCGGACCGCCCTTGCGCCGCGCCCGATGTCCGCAGACCCCGACGTCGGTGACTTGGGCAGCAGGCGGGCCCAGCCCACCCGCTGCCCCGGACGGATCGGTGGCGATTCGATCGGTGGCAATTCGACAGCTGCGAATTCGATGTACGCCGCGCGCGGTCGCATCGCTTGGCGCCGGAACGTCA
>JAJXTF010000068.1 GCA_021784125.1 Pseudomonadota bacterium
GCTGAAGCGCCTGATGGGGCGCCCGGGCGTGTTGCCTGCACCGGGCGCGGAGGAGCAGACGATCCTGGTCGCGCACGACCTGTCGCCCGCGGACGTCATCCAGTTCAAGCACCACCATTTCGGCGGCTTCCTCACCGACCTCGGCGGGATCACCTCGCACACGGCGATCGTCGCGCGCAGCTTGAACGTACCGGCGGTTGTTGCGACGCACAATGCGCGACAGATGATCCGCGACGGCGAGATGCTGATCGTCGACGGCGGCGCCCACGTCGTCATCGTCAACCCGGATCGCGCAGTGCTCGCCGAGTATCGGCTGCGCCAGGACGAGCTCGAGCTCGCGCGCCAGAAGCTGAAGCGCCTGCGCAGCAAGCCCGCCGAGACGATCGATGGCATCCGCATCCGCCTGCACGCCAACATCGAGCTGCCCGAGGACATCGAGCAGGCGCTCGCCAACGGCGCGGAAGGCGTCGGCCTGTTCCGCTCGGAGTTCCTGTTCCTCAACCGCGACGGCCTGCCCTCCGAAGACGAGCAGTTCGAGGCCTTTCGCAAGGTCGCCCATGGGATGCAGGGCAAGCCGGTCACGATCCGCACCTTCGACCTGGGCGCCGACAAGCAACACGAAGGCCTCGACGGCCTGACGCGCGTCGCGCCCAACCCCGCGCTGGGGCTGCGCGCGGTGCGCTTCTGCCTCGCCGAGCCGCGGCTGTTCCTGACCCAGCTGCGTGCGATCCTGCGCGCCAGCCACTACGGCAATGTGCGCATCCTGATTCCGATGCTCGCGTCGGTGTCGGAGATCGACCAGACGCTGGCGATGATCGAGCGGGCCAAGTACAGCCTGCGCGAGCAGGGCGAACCTTTCAATCCGGAGGTTTCGGTCGGCGGCATGATCGAGATCCCCGCGGCCGTGCTGGCGATGGGCGCGTTCCTGAAGCGCCTCGATTTCCTGTCGATCGGCACCAACGACCTGATCCAGTACACGCTCGCCGTCGACCGCGCCGACGAGGCCGTGTCGCACCTCTACGACCCGCTGCACCCGGCGGTGATCAAGCTGATCGCGCTGGCGATCGCCGGCGCGAACAAGGCCGGCGTGCCGATCGCCGTCTGCGGGGAAATGGCCGGCGAGCCGCAGCTGACGCGCCTGCTGCTGGGCATCGGCCTGCGCGATTTCTCGATGCATCCTACGCACCTGCTGCGGGTCAAGCAGCGGGTCCTGCAGACCGACGTGGCTGCAGGCGCGGCACTGGTCGAGCGGATTCGTCGCGCCGATGACCCGACCAGGCTCGTGACCCTGCTCGACCGGCTGAACACCTGAGTCGGCGAGGGTCGCGGCTTGCGGCGGCCCGCGCGCGAAGGAGCACGCATCGGCGGTCAGTCGCGAGAATAGTGGAACACGCTTTCGAGCGGTTGGCCGAACACGGCAGCGATCCGGAATGCGGCTTCCAGTGACGGGGAGTACTTTCCCTGCTCGATGGCGTTCACTGTCTGGCGCGTGACGCCGATCCTGTCTGCCAGCGCCTGCTGCGTCATCTCGCCATGCTCGAAGCGCAGCCGCCGGATCTCGTTGCGGATCGCGCCCATGTCAGGCGTCACGCCGGTATTGGATGATCTGGCAGGCGGAGCGCAGGACTTCGGCTGTCACGAGAATGAACAGCAGGGCGTTGGTGTTGAAGATGATCGGCGGATCGAACGCACCGAAAAGGCAGGCGAGCGCGACGCTCGTCGCGAGTCCGGAATAGGCGACCCGCATGGCCCGAAGCTCAATCAGCTTGTCGCGCTCGTCGCGCGGCGCCTTGGCCTCCCTGGGCGTGAACATGGCGACCGCGATGGTCAGCAGCACCTGCACGACGACGAGGGCGACGATCGTCCCCAGCAGTCCGCCGGAGCGGGCGCCGCCGGCCTGCGAGCCGGCATGAATGACCGACCCGAAGTAGAAGCCATAAATGGCCAGCATCGACAGCATCGATATCCAGGCACTCTTTTCGCGGAATGACATGGCGTACCCCTCAGGATGTATAAGTGACACGACACAATGTAATGTTTTTCATACGTCGTGTCAAAGATTATTTACTTCATGGGGCATGAACCGGCGATTCCGAGCCCAAAACTCCCGCACGGGCGCACGCGATGCCGTCAAACGCGGGCACCCTCGGCGGCCTTCAATCCACTAGAATCTCCCGGACGCGCCGATTTGATCTGAGCCAGCTTGCGGGCGCGCGCCGGGATTCCGGCGGACAAATACGGCTAAAGCGGATCGGTCCGCAGCACGCGACCCACCCGATCAGGCCTTTCGCAGCTGGTCGGGTTTTTTGTTGCCCCTGTTCGTCGCCACCGTGTCGTCACCGCCGTTGCCCATGCCATCGTTCTCCGACACCACCGGCGGAACCGGTCCCGCCAGCACGGTCGGGCGCTCGGTGGGCGCGGTCGTCCCGCAGCGGATGCGCTTCGACCCGCCACTGCCCCTCGCCTGCGGGCGCTCGCTCGAAGGCTACGAGCTCGCCTACGAGACCTACGGCACGCTCGATGCCGAGCGCTCGAACGCAGTGCTGATCTGCCATGCGCTGAACGCCTCGCACCACGTCGCCGGCTGCTACGCCGACGCCCCCGACGACATCGGGTGGTGGGACAACATGGTCGGGCCGGGCAAGCCTCTCGACACCGACCGGTTCTTCGTCGTCGGCGTCAACAATCTCGGGAGTTGCTTCGGATCGACCGGACCGCTGTCGACCAATCCCGCCACCGGCGCGCCCTGGGGCGCCGACTTTCCGCTGGTGACGGTCGAGGACTGGGTCGATGCGCAGGCCCGACTCGCCGATCGCCTCGGCATCGGGCAATGGGCGGCGGTGATGGGCGGCAGCCTCGGCGGAATGCAGGCGCTCGACTGGGCGATCCGCTATCCGCAGCGCGTCGGGCACGCACTGGTGATCGCGGCGGCGCCGAACCTCTCCGCCGAGAACATCGCGTTCAACGAAATCGCGCGCCAGGCGATCCTCACCGATCCCGAGTTCTTCGACGGCAACTTCTACGCCCACGGCGTCAAGCCGCGGCGCGGCCTGCGCGTGGCGCGGATGATCGGGCACATCACCTACCTGTCCGACGAGCAGATGGAGGCGAAGTTCGGTCGCCAGCTGCGCGACGGCCTGCGCTTCTCCTTCGCGCCCGAGTTCCAGATCGAGTCCTACCTGCGCTACCAGGGCGAGAAGTTCGCCGAGTATTTCGATGCCAACACCTACCTGCGGATCACCAAGGCGCTCGACTACTTCGACCCCGCCACCCGTACCGGCGGCGACCTCGCGCAGGCGCTGTCGGGCGCCGTCTGCCCGTTCCTCGTCGTGTCGTTCACCACCGACTGGCGCTTTCCGCCTGCGCGCTCGCGCGAGATCGTCAAGGCGCTGGTGCAGGAGCGCCGCGACGTCGCCTACGCCGAGATTGCCGCACCCCACGGCCACGACGCGTTCCTGCTCGACGATCCGCAGTACCACGCCGTCGTCCGCGCCTGGTTCGACCGCATCGCCGAGACCGCGAAATCCGCGAAATCCGGGACGGACCCGGGTTTTCCCCCGGAACCGCGTTCCGGCGAGGAAGCGGCGGAAAACGGGGTCCGTCCCGGATTTCCCGATTCCCGGAGCGCCCGGGATTCGGCGGCGCAGCGCGCCGACTACGCTGCGATCGGCGCATGGGTGCCGGAACGCGCGCGCGTTCTGGACCTGGGCTGCGGCGACGGGGCGTTGCTCGGCTACCTTGCGGCGAAGCGCCGGGCGACGGGCTACGGCATCGAGATCGACGACAAGGGCGTGCTGGCCAGCGTGCGCAGCGGGACCAACGTCGTGCAAAGCGACCTCGAGCGCGGCCTCGCGGGCTTCGAGGACGCGGCATTCGACGTCGTCATCCTGTCGCAGACGCTGCAGGCGATGCGGCGCATCGAGGCGATCGTCGCCGAGATGCTGCGCGTCGGGCGCGAGGCGATCATCACCTTCCCGAATTTCGGGCACTGGTCGCACCGGCTGCAGATCCTGCGCGGCCGCATGCCGGTGTCGTCGTCGCTGCCCTACCAGTGGTACGACACGCCGAACATTCATCTGTGCACGGTCGCCGACTTCGACGCATTCCTGCGCGAGCGCGCGTATCGGATCGTCGATCGCGTCGTCCTGGCCGGAGGGCGCCGGGTCACCGTCGCGCCCAACCTGACCGGCGAGCTGGCGGTCTACCGCTTCCGCAAGGCATGACGGGCGAATCCTGGCGCGACGCGCTGTTCAACCGGCGGATGCTGATCTGCGTCTTCACCGGTTTCTCGTCGGGCATGCCGCTGTACCTGCTGATCAACCTGCTGCCGGCGTGGCTGCGCAGCGAAGGCGTCGACCTCAAGACCATCGGCTTCTTCGCGCTGATCCAGCTGCCCTACACCTGGAAGTTCCTGTGGTCGCCGCTGCTCGACCGCTTCGCCTTGCCGCTGCTCGGTCGCCGCCGGGGCTGGATGCTGGCGACGCAGGTCGCGCTGCTGGCGGCGATTCCGCTGTTCGGCCTGCTCCATCCGCAGCGCGACATCTGGTCGATCGTCGCGCTGTCGACGGCGGTCGCGCTGTTCTCGGCGAGCCAGGACATCGTGCTGGACGCCTTCCGCCGCGAGATCCTGCCCGACGCCGAGTTGGGGCTGGGCACGTCGATCCACGTCAACGCCTACCGGATCTCGAGCCTCGTTCCCGGCGCGCTGGCGCTGATCCTCGCCGACCGGATGCCCTGGTCGGGCGTCTATGCGATCACCGCGCTGTTCATGCTGCCGGGCATCGGCCTCGCGCTGTTCGCGCGCGAGCCGGCGCTCGTCGAGGGCAGGCCGCTGACGCTGCGCGAAGCAGTCGTCGAGCCTTTCCACGAGTTCGTCACGCGCAACGGGACACGCGCGGCATTGACGGTGCTCGCGTTCATCTTCCTCTACAAGCTCGGCGACAGCATGGCCACCGCGCTGGCCACGCCGTTCTACCTCGATATGGGTTTCACCAAGACCGAAATCGGGCTGGTCGCCAAGAACGCGGGCCTGTGGCCGAGCGTCGGCGGCGGCCTGCTCGGCGGGCTGTGGATGGTGAAGCTCGGAATCAACCGCGCGCTTTGGCTGTTCGGTGTCGTGCAGGTGGTGTCGATCCTCGGCTACGCGTGGCTCGCGTGGCTGCATCGGCCCGACCTCTGGACACTCGGCTGGGTGATCGGCTTCGAGGCGCTGGGGGTCGGGCTCGGCACCGCGGCGTTCACCGCATTCATCGCGCGCGCCACCGATCCGCGCTACACGGCGACCCAGTTCGCGCTGTTCACCAGCCTCGCGGCGGTGCCGCGGACGGTCGTCAACGCGTCGACCGGGTGGATGGTCGAGAACACCGGCTGGCTCGTCTTCTTCCTCCTGTGCACGCTGCTCGCGCTGCCCGGAATGGCACTGCTCTTGCATGTCGCGCCCTGGGGCGCGGATGCGCCGAAAAGCGCCGAAAAGGCTTAGCATCGCCCACGGTGGGTGCCGGTTGCCCGGCGCCGCCGGGACCTCCGGGAACCACGCAACGATGGACCGCAAGAAATTCAGCGCGATCGCGCACCGCGATCACGATTACTGCAATCCCGTGTCGGCGGCGAAGATCGAGCGCCTGCTCGACCTGCTGCCGCTCGACGCGTCGTCGCGCGTGCTCGACCTGGGCTGCGGACGCGCGGAGCTGTGCCTGCGCATCATCGAGCGCTTCGGGTCGATGGCGGTGGCGATCGACAACTCGTCGCCGATGCTCGACGCCGCGCGCGAGCGCGCCGAATGGACGGGCGCCCTCGGCCGCCTGCACCTCGACAACGTCGACATCGCGGATTTCGTCGCCGACCCGGAGACCTTCCACCTGTCGGTGATGCTCGGCGCGAGCGGCATCGAGGGGGGCATGGCGGGCGTCTGCGGCAAGCTGCGGACCTGGACCAAGTCGGGCGGCTACGTGATGGTCGGCGAGGGCTACTGGCGCCGGCGTCCGCATCCCAAGTACCTGGCCTTCCTCGGCGGCGAGCCGCGCTACCTCGATCATGCGGGCAACGTGAAGGCGGGCATCGACGCGGGCCTCGTTCCCATGCACGCGACGACGGCGTCGGAAGACGAGTGGGACGAGTACGAGTGGAAATACTCGCGCTCGATCGAGCGCTACGCCCGCGAGCAACCCGACGATCCGGACGTCCCCGAAATGCTCGACCGCGCGCGCCGCTGGCGCGACGCCTACCTGCGTTGGGGGCGCGACACGCTGGGCTTCGCGACCTACCTGTTCTACCGCCCCGGTCCTCGCGTCGGCTGAGCCGGCGGCCTTCCGGGATCGCTTCCGGCCACGCGACGACGGCGCGATCGCGTCGCCCGCCGGCTCAGGCAATCGTTTCGAGGGCCTCGGCGATCTCGAGCCATTCGGATTCGAGCCGGGCGAGCGTCCACGTCACCTCGCCCTGTCGTGCCAGGGCTGCGACGAGCTGCGGCTTGGTTGCCTCGGCGTAGGCGTCGGGCGACGCGAGCCAGGCGTCCAGCGTGCGTTTCTCCTCCCCCAGGGTCTGCATTTCGCGCTCGAGGACGGCCTGTCTCGCGACCAGCGGCTTGCGCTGGTCGGAGCGCTTCTGGCGCGCCTGCGCCTTCTCGCGTTTCTGCGCGCGGCGATCCGCCGGTGTCGCCGGCGCTTCGGCGGCATCTTCCTCGGTTCGGGCATGGCGCCGCTCGCGGCCGAGGACCCAGGCCTTGTAGTCGTCGAGGTCGCCGTCGAAGGGCGCCAGCGTGCCGTCGGCGACCAGCCACAGCTCGTCGGCGGTCGCGCGCAGCAGATGGCGATCGTGGGCGACGACGATCAGCGCGCCGCCGTAGTCCTGCAGCGCCTCGGTCAGCGCCTCGCGCATCTCGATGTCGAGGTGGTTCGTCGGCTCGTCGAGCAGCAGCAGGTTGGGGCGCTGGCGGACGATCAGCGCCAGCGCGAGGCGGGCCTTCTCGCCGCCCGAGAACCGTCCGACGCTTGCGGAGGCCATGTCGCCGCGAAAATCGAAGCCGCCGAGGTAGTCGCGCAGTTCCTGCTCGCGGGTGTCGGGCTCGAGGCGGCGCAGGTGCCACAGCGGCGACTCGCCTGACCGCAGCTGCTCGACCTGGTGCTGCGCGAAATAGCCCAGCCGAAGGCCCTGCGCGGCGAAGCGCTCGCCCGAAAGCAACGGCAGCGTGCCCGCCAGCGATTTCAGCAGGGTCGACTTGCCCGCGCCATTTGCTCCGAGCAGGCCGATGCGGGCGCCCGCGAGGAGCGCCCATTCGACCCCCCGGAGCACCGGCGCGCGACCGGGGTAGCCCAGACTCGCATGCTCGAGGCGCACCAGCTGGCGCGCCGTCGCGTCGACCGGCGGGAAGGAGAACGTGAAAGGGCTGTCGACGTGCGCCGCGGCGATCAGCTCCATCCGCTCGAGCGCCTTCATCCGGCTCTGGGCCTGCCGCGCTTTCGTGGCCTTGGCGCGGAAGCGATCGATGTAAGCCTTCAGGTGGGCGACCTGGCGCTGCTGCTTGGCGTACGCGGCCTGCTGCAGCGAGAGCTGCTGTGCGCGCTCGCGCTCGAACTGGGCGTAGTTCCCCGTGTACGCCGTCAGCTTCCCTGCGTCGACGTGGACGATCGTGTCGGCGACGGCATCGAGGAAATCGCGGTCGTGGGTGATGAGCAGCAGCGTCCCGGGGTAGCGCCGCAGCCAGTCCTCGAGCCACAGGACGGCGTCGAGATCGAGGTGGTTGGTCGGCTCGTCGAGCAGCAGCAGGTCCGAGCGGCACATTAGCGCCTGGGCGAGGTTCAGGCGCATCCGCCATCCGCCCGAGAAGCTGTCCACTGGCCGCGCCTGGGCGGCCTCGTCGAAACCCAGGCCGGCGAGCAGCGTCGCGGCGCGTGCCCGGGCGCCGTAGCCGCCGATGGCCTCGAAGCGGTGATGGAGCTCGGCGAGCCGGGTTCCGTCGCCTTCGGTGTGCGCATGCGTCGCGCCGGCAGCCGCCAGCGCCCGCTCGATGTCGCGCAGCTCGCGGTCGCCGTCCTGCACGTAGTCGATGGCCGGCGCCGCGGCCGCCGGGGTCTCCTGCGCGACGTGCGCGAGCGTCCATCGGGGCGGAACTTCGATCGAGCCGGCGTCGGGCAGGAGCTCGCCGCGGATGGCCGCGAACAGGCTCGATTTCCCGCAGCCATTGGCGCCGACGATGCCGACCTTGTGGCCGACGTGGACGGTCAGGTTCGTCGCTTCGAGCAGGCGCTTGTTGCCGCGCGCGAGGGTGAGGTTGGAGATGCGGATCATCGTTCGGTGGCAGCGGCGCTCGAAGTCGGATTCGACGACGTGCGACGGCGGGCGGCGCGTGATACTTCAGGCGGCAGCGGAGGCGGATCGGGATGCAGATCGACGCGCGCGCGGCTGCTGCGGTCTGGCGCGGGCTCCAATGTACCCGAGAACGGGCGCCCGGCTGAACGGCCCGGCATGGCGCAGCGCCGATGGAGCGGGGGGCGGGCTCGACGCGATTGGCTTGACGCGATTGATTGTTCAATCAATAATTGGCATATCATTTATATGCCCGCCTCGACGAAATTGCGCAAGCCCTCGCCGCGCGACCGTGTCCGCAGGGGCCTGATGCCGCTCGTTGCACAGTTGAACCGGCAGTGGCGACGCGTGATCGACCGGAGACTGCAGCCCCTCGGCCTGACCGAGGCCATGTGGCTGCCGCTGCTGCACCTGTCCCGGGCGTCACGGCCGATGCGGCAGAAGGATCTCGCCGCGTCGCTCTCGCTGGACAGCTCGTCGGTCGTCCGTCTGCTCGATGGGCTGGAGGCAAACCGGTTCGTCGAGCGCGTGGAAGGTGCGGACAGGCGGGCCAAGGAGATTCACCTGACCCCATCGGGCGTCGCGGCGGTGCGACGCGTGGAGGATGTGGTCGATCAGGCGCGAGGCGAGTTGCTCGCTCACGTGCCCGCGGGAGACCTCGACGCGGCCTTCGATGTCCTCGAGCGGATCGCCCGGTCGCTGTCCGTGCTGGAGCAGGAGGGGCCTTGACGCCCCGGGCGCAGCTGAAACCACCGCTCTGGCTGCTCGCGCTGATCACGATCAGCGGCACGCTGGCCATGCACATGTTCGTTCCGGCCCTCCCCGCGGCGGCCCTGTCGCTGGGGGCAAGCACCGCCGCTATGCAGGCGACGATCAGCGTCTACATCCTCGGGCTGGCGGGCGGACAGCTGATCTACGGTCCACTGTCCGACGGCCTGGGACGCAGGCCCACGCTGCTGGCGGGGCTTTTCCTCTACACGATCGCCGGACTGGCTGCAGCGCTGGCGCCTAACGCCAATGCCCTCGTGGCGGCTCGCCTCTTCCAGGCGTTGGGAGGTTGTGCGGGCCTGGCGCTGGGGCGAGCGATCGTCCGCGACACGTCGAGGTCCGACGAGGCGGTGCGGGATCTCGCGCTGCTGAACCTCATCATCATGATCGGCCCGGGGCTGGCGCCGATGCTGGGATCGGGGCTCGTCGGCACGTTCGGCTGGCGCGCCATCTTCCTGCTGCTGGCCACCCTGGGCGGCATCACGCTGCTCTCGACGTGGCGGCTGCTGCCGGAAACCCGCCGACCCACGGGATCGATCAGGGCGACCGTCCTGCTGCGCGATTACATGCTGTTGCTGCGCTCACGGTCGTTCATGGGATTTGCGCTGGGCGGAGCCTGTGCGACGACGTCCATCTACGCTTTCATCGCCGCCGCACCGTTCATCATTTCGTCCCAGCTGCATCGCTCGGTGCAGGAGGTCGGTATCTACCTGGGATTGGTGATGCTGGGCATGGCGATGGGCAATGCGATCACCCGGCATCTGAGCCGCAGCGTCCGCATCGAACGCCTGCTGATCGCCGCAAACCTGGTGGGGATGGTCAGCGCCGCCGCCTTCCTGGCGATCGTCCGGATCGACGCGATGACGGTCTGGGACGTCGTCGGCCTGATGTTCATGTTTGCGCTCGGGGCGGGCGCAACGAGCCCGGCCGCCTTGTCGAAAGCGCTCGGCGCTGCCCCCGCGGCGGTGATCGGATCGGCGGCGGGGCTGTACGGCTTCCTGCAGATGGCGGTCGGAGCGACCTGTACCTTCGCCCTCGGGATCGCCTCGAATCCGGCGTGGGCGGCAGCGTGCGTACTGACCGCGGCGATGGTGATCAGTCAGGCGGCCATCTGGCTGGCGTCGCGTCAGAGCGTCACGTCGTAGTCGATGGTCAGCGGCGCATGGTCGCTGAAGCGCGACCGCTTGTAGATGGCGGCGCGGCGCGCGGTCGCCGCGATCCCCGGCGTCGCGATCTGGTAATCGATGCGCCAGCCGACGTTCTTCTCCCAGGCCTGTCCGCGGTTGGACCACCAGGTGTACTGGTCGGGCCGCGGATCGAGGCGACGGAAGACGTCGACGAAGCCGAGCTCGTCGAACACCCGCGTGAGCCACGCGCGCTCCTCGGGCAGGAAGCCCGAGTTCTTCTGGTTGCTTCGCCAGTTTCGCAGGTCGATCGGCTGGTGCGCGATGTTCAAGTCGCCGCAGAGGATGACTTCGCGGCCGCTCTGGACGAGACCGGCGAGGTGCGGAAGGAAGGCGTCGAGGAAGCGGAACTTGGACGCCTGGCGGTGCTCGCCGCTGGAACCCGATGGCAGGTAGAGGCTCACGATCGACAGGTCGCGGAAATCGGCCTGCAGGTAGCGTCCCTCGGCGTCGAATTCGGCGTTGCCGAAACCCGCGCGCACCGGCGCGGCGACCTTCGAGTAGAGCGCGACCCCGGCATAGCCCTTGCGCTGCGCCGGGTGGAACGCTGCGTGCGATCCGCGCGGCCGGGCCAGCGATTTCGGCACGTCGTCCGGCAGGCACCTGATCTCCTGCACGCAGACGACGTCCCAAGGCTCGGCGCGCGCCAGCCAGCGGGCGAAACCCTTGCGCTCGGCTGCGCGCAGTCCGTTGACGTTGAGGGAAATGACTCGCATCGGGCGATCGCGAAATGGGCGCGAGTTTAGCGCAGCGCGAAAGGAACCCGCCGCTGCGGCCGCTATACTCGGCGCCCGTCTTTGTCCCCGGCGCTTGCGCCCCGCCCGCGATGACCGACTTCCGACAGGAATTCCTCGAGTTTGCACTGGCACGCGACGTGCTACGTTTTGGGGAGTTTGTGACCAAAGCGGGGCGCAGGAGTCCGTATTTCTTCAACGCGGGACTTTTCAACGATGGTGCGAGCCTGCGACGGCTGGGCGAGTTCTATGCGGAGGCGCTGCTTGCCTCGGGCATCGCCTGCGACCAGCTCTTCGGACCGGCGTACAAGGGCATCACCCTTGCCGCCGCGACGGCCATTGCGCTTGCCGCCGCCGGGCACAATCTGCCGTACAGCTACAACCGCAAGGAAGCGAAGGATCACGGCGAAGGTGGCACGGTCGTTGGGGCGCCGCTGGCGGGACGGGTGATGATCGTCGACGACGTGATCACCGCGGGGACATCGGTGCGCGAATCGGTCGAGCTGATCCGTTCCCACGGCGCGACGCCGGCCGGCGTGCTGATCGCGCTGGACAGGATGGAGCGCGGACAGGGCGCGACGTCGGCGGTGCAGGATGTGCGCGACACCTACGGCATCCCCGTCGTCGCCATCGCGAACCTCGACGACGTGATGGCCTTCATCGACGGACGCGAGGCGCTGTCGTCGATGCAGCCGGCGATCGCTGCCTACCGCGAGCGCTACGGCGCAAATTGAGCACGGAACACCGGACAGGAATCGCAATGGACGCGATGGCAGGAAAGGCACGAATCGTCGAATGCATGGACCGCAGCGGCCCGGAGCGCGGCGTCGCGGCGTCCGCCGGCGAGAGCAGGGGCGCGATGTGGCTGCTGCCTGCGCTGCTCGCCGGCATCGTGCTGTTTGCGGTCGCGCACAGCGCGCACGCGGGTCTCTACAAGTGGACCGACGAGCACGGCATCGTCCACTACAGCGACCGGCTGCCGCCCGACGCGGTGAACCGCGCCAGCAGCCAGCTGAATCGCGAGGGCATCACCGTCAGGAAGACCGGCGAGGCACCCACGGCGGCGGAGCAGCAGGCGCGCCGGGCACAGGAGGCGCAGAAGCGCGATATCGACCGCGAACGGATGCTGGCCGAACGCCGCGATCGCGCGCTGATCGATTCCTATACGAACGAGGGCGACATCGATCTCGCCAAGGCGCGGGCGCTGGCGACCATCGAGGGCCAGATCGCCTCGGCACGGTCCTACGTCGCGCAGATCGTGAAGCGTCGGGACCAGCTCCAGGCGCAGAAGTCGGGGCAGCCGGGCCGTGCCGTTCCGCCGGCGATCGGCAGCGAGCTTGCGCAGATCGACGGCGAGCTCGCGCGGCAGGCTGATTTCATCGCCGCCAAGCAGAAGGAAGCGGCCGCGGTCGCCTCCCGCTACGACGCCGACAAGCGGCGCTTCCACGATCTCAAGCGCAGCGCGTCCGAAGCGCCCGGCTCGGGCACAGCGACGCGCTTGTCCGCCGCCGATTCGGCGCCGGGCGCCGCCGCGCACTTCTGATCCGCCCCGTCCCCGCCAGTCTGCGATAATCGCGGTCCTCACCGCGATCAATCCGGCTCGCCGCCTTCGGCCCCTTCGGGCCGCAGCCCGGCGGCCGCAATTCCAATGGCTCAATACGTATACACGATGAACCGTGTGGGCAAGATCGTCCCGCCCAAGCGCGTCATCCTCAAGGACATTTCGCTGTCGTTCTTTCCCGGCGCCAAGATCGGCGTGCTCGGCCTCAACGGTTCGGGCAAGTCCAGCCTGCTGAAGATCATGGCCGGCGTCGACCACGAATTCGAAGGCGAAGCGGTGCCGATGCCCGGCCTGCGCGTCGGCTTCCTGCCGCAGGAGCCTGCGCTCGATCCCGAATCGACGGTGCGCAAGGCGGTCGAGGAAGGCATGGGCGAGGTGCTCGCCGCCAAGGCGCGCCTCGACGAGGTGTATGCGGCCTATGCCGAGCCCGATGCCGATTTCGACGCGCTCGCGGCCGAGCAGGCGCGCCTCGAGGCCGTCATCGCGGCCGCGGGCGCGAACTCCGACGTGCAGATGGAGATCGCGGCCGATGCGCTGCGGCTGCCCGCCTGGGACGCGAAGATCGGCCAGCTCTCCGGCGGCGAGAAGCGCCGCGTCGCGCTGTGCCGGCTGCTGCTGTCGAAACCCGACATGCTGCTGCTCGACGAGCCGACCAACCACCTCGACGCCGAGAGCGTCGAGTGGCTCGAGCAGTTCCTGCAGAAGTTCCCGGGCACCGTCGTCGCCGTGACCCACGACCGCTACTTCCTCGACAACGCGGCCGAGTGGATCCTCGAGATGGACCGCGGCCAGGGCATTCCCTGGAAAGGCAACTACACGTCGTGGCTGACGCAGAAGGAACAGCGTCTCGAGACCGAAGCCAGGCAGGATGCCGCGCGCATCAAGGCGATGCAGAAGGAGCTCGAGTGGGTGCGCAGCAACCCCAAGGGACGGCAGGCCAAGAGCAAGGCGCGGATCGCGCGC
>JAJXTF010000329.1 GCA_021784125.1 Pseudomonadota bacterium
CGGCCCGGGTATCATCGCCGGATGCTGCCGCGAAACCGCTGGTTCGTCGCCGCCGCACTCGCCTATGCGCTGCTGGGCGGATTGCTCGGGCTCGCGTGGCTTGCCTTCCCCGGCGAGCTTCCCGCGCTCGCCCTGCGCGCACATGCGCACCTGATGCTGGTCGGCTTCGTCGGCATGATGATCTTCGGCGTCGGCCTCCACGTGCTGCCGCGTTTCACCGGGCACACGCTGTTCTCGGAGCGCATGGCCGACGCGCAGTTCGCCCTGGTGAACCTCGGCCTGCTCGCGATGGTCGCGGGCTGGCTCGGCGGTGCGCAGCGGGCTGCCGAAGGCGGAGGTGCGCTGCTGTGGACGGGCTTCGTTCTCTTTGCGATCAACGTGGTCGCCACCGTGCGACCCTGGGCGCGGCGTGGATAGGCTGACGGCAATTCTGCCCGCGCCTCCGAAAGGCGGCTGAGCGATGGCGGAATACAACGGTTGCGAGCTCCCCGAGGATCTGTGGTACGACCTCGACTACCTGTGGGCGCGCCCGAACGACGACGGCAGCTTCACTCTCGGAATGACCGACCCCGCCCAGACGATGGCCGGGCGCGTCGTCGCCGCGACGTTCCGCAAGGTGGGGACGCACCGCCACGCAGGACGCAGCGTGGCCACGCTCGAATCGGGCAAGTGGGTCGGCGGCGTACCCGCCCCTTTCGACGGGACCATCGAACGGATCAATCCGGCCGTGGCGAAGGATCCCGGGCTCGTCAACGTCGCGCCCTACACCGACGCCTGGCTGGTCGTGCTGCGCCCCGACGACCTGCAGGCCGCCTGGGCGCGCTTGAAGCGCGGCCCGGAGGCGATCGACGCGCTGAAGGCGTGGGTCGACAAGTACCGGCTGCAATGCATGCGCTGCACGCAATGATCATGCGCGTGCAGCTGCTGGTCTCGGAGTGGTGCGTTCCCTGTCGCGGTGCGGAGGAGGTCTGGCGCGCCGTCGCGCAGAAGAAATCCTTCGCCTTCGAGGTGCTGGACGTCGCACAACCCGAAGGCCGCGCGATCGTCGCGCGCATCGGCGTGCGGACCGTGCCCTCGACGGTCATCGACGGCGAGCTGAAGCACTTGGGCGTTCCATCCATCGGCGAGGCGACGGCGCTCGTCGCGGCGGCAGCCGATCGCATCGCCGCTGACCCGCAATCGCACTACGTCGGCCTGAGTCTCGAGGCGAGCAGCGCCTGGGCGATCGCGTCGTCGGCCATCTATCTCGCGCTCACCGGCGCCGCGTTGCCGTTCGGGGGCGGCATTGCGGGGGACCCTCCCTGGCGCGCAGCAGCGCTGCACGCCTATGGCATGGGTTTCGTGGCCTTCGCCGTGCTCGGCCTGGGCGAGCACCTGCTGCCGCGTTTCACCGGTGCGCCGATCCGCGGGGGGCGAATGGCATGGACCCAGCTCGGCCTGGTCCACGCGGGAACCCTGCTGATGATCGCCGGGTTCCTCGTCGGGTCTTCCGCGGCCGCCATCGCCGGCGGACTCGCCGCGTGGGCCGCGCTCGCGCTCTTCGCCTACCGTCTCGTCCCGGTGCTCCGGCATTCGGCAGCGCCCGGAGGCCCGGAATAATCGCGCCCCGGCGCATTGACCGTTCCCGATGAACCCATGATACTCAACAGCTGAGCGCGATGGCCGCCCGAGCCAGGCGTCCGGCGCGTCGAATCCACAAGGGAGAAATCGATGAAGTTGATTGCGACACTCGGTCTTCTTTCGGCCAGCGTGCTGCTGGCGAGCTGCGCGACCGACCAGACGGCGATGAAGATGGGCTCGGAGGATGCGAAGACCACCGCGACGGGCTCGGCCGGCGGTGCAGCCAGCGCCAACGCCAACAAGCAGCTCGAGAAATGCGACAAGCCCTACGGCACGATCGCGATGGTCGAGGACCAGTCCGCGGAGTGGTACATCCGCCTGACGCGCGATTACCAGCTGACGTCGACGATTCCGGTGCTGCGCCTGCTGGTCCAGCAGTCCAACTGCTTCGTCGTCGTCGAACGCGGCCGCGCGATGGCCAACATGCAGCAGGAGCGCGCACTGCAGCAGTCGGGTGAGCTTCGCGCAGGCAGCAGCTTCGGCAAGGGCCAGATGGTGTCCGCCGACTATTCGCTGACGCCGTCGATCACCTTCAGCGCCAAGAACACGCAAGGCGTGGGTGGGGCGCTCGGCGGACTGGGCCGCGGTCTCGGGATCCTGGGCGCGGTCGCAGGTGGATTCCACCAGAACGAGGCATCGACGATGCTGCTGCTGACCGACAACCGGTCGGGGGTGCAGGTCGGCGCGGCCGAAGGCAGCGCGTCCAAGGTCGACTTCGACGTCGGCGCAGTGCTGTTCGGCGGCTACGCCGGCGGCGGAATGGGTGCATACAGCAACACGCCGCAGGGCAAGGTCATCGTCGCGGCCTTCACCGATTCCTACAACCAGCTGGTGCGCGCCGTGCGCAACTACGCGCCGCAGACGATGGGCAACGGGCAGGGGCTGGGCACGGGCGGCAAGCTCGGCGTCGACGGTGCGGCGCCGCCGAAACCGGTGGCGACGCAGATGTCGGTCGTGGACGCCCAGCGCAAGCTGGCGGCCCTGGGCTACCAGCCCGGGCCGGCGGACGGCGCGATGGGGGGCCATACCGCGATGGCATTGCGGGCGTTCCAGAAAGACCACAACCTCGCGATCACCGGCCGCCTCGACCCGGCGACGATCGCCGAGCTGGCGAAGTGACCGGCCGCTGATCCGGCGCGATCCGGACTGCAGGCGGGAGTGCGCGGCGCAGTGGTTGGGCGCCGCGCGCATTTGCGGCAGCCCCGTCCCATGGGAGGAGATCGATTGCCCCGACGCATCCTCGACGAAGCCCGGATTCATCCGGCGATCCGCGACAAGGTCGCGACCCGAAACGCCGACGTCGTCGACGAGGTCGAGGCGGCCATTGCCGGCAACGACGTGGTGGTCGTCGGCATGGCGCAGAACCCGCACGTGAAGGGCGCGCGCAGGGC
>JAJXTF010000069.1 GCA_021784125.1 Pseudomonadota bacterium
CCTTGTCCGTGTCCGCCTGCGTAGTCCGCTCGCCGTAGAACTTCCCCTGCAGGTAGAGCTGGAAGGCCTCGGGATTGTCGCCGCGCCCGGTGGCCGCCCGGCGCACGTCGGCCGCCGCCGCCGTGCTCGCCGCGGTCTCTGCCGGCTGCCCCAGCAGCGCCTCACGCAGTTCCTTGACCACCGACTGCGCGATGTCGTCCTGCACCGCGAAGATGTCGTCGAGCTCGCGGTCGTAGGTCTCCGACCACAGGTGCGAATCGGTCGCGACCTGGATCAGCTGCGCGGTGATGCGCACACGCTTGCCCGACTTGCGCACGCTGCCTTCGAGCACCGTTGCGACATTGAGTTTCTGCGCGACCGTCGGGATGTCGACGTCCTTGCCCTTGAAGGAGAAAGCGGAGGTCCGCGACGCGACCCGCAGTCCGCGGATCTTGGCGAGCACGTTCAGCAGCTCTTCGGACAGGCCGTCCGCGAAGTACTCGTTCTCCTCGTCGCGACTCATGTTGACGAAGGGCAGCACCGCGATCGACGGCGTCTCCTTCTCGACCTGCGCATGCGTCGTGCGCAGTGGGGGAAAGGATTGCGGCAGGTCCGGGTGGCAGAGCTGGAACACCGCCTCGCGGCGCGCGAGGTCCTTCAGGCCGTGCTCGCCCAGCGGCTTCGCCGAGGCCAGCGGCGGCAGGTGGTCGCGGCAGAGGTCGTGCGTCGATTCCGACAGCAGCGTCTGGCCGCCGTGCCCGACGGCGAGGAGGCGTGCCACGCGGTTCAGCGGCGCGCCGAAGTAGTCGCCGTCGCGGCACTCCACCGCGCCCGTATGAAGTGCCATGCGGACGCGGATCTTCACCGGATCGGGCCAGGGCTCGGCGTGCAATGCGCGCTGCGCTTCGAGCGCGGCAGCGACCGCATCCGCGGCAGTGTGGAACGCCGCGCAGAAGGCGTCGCCGCCGGTCTTGAAGACGTGCCCGTCGTGCCCCGCCACGCACTGGCGAACCAGCGCATCGTGCCGCGGGAGCGCCGCCTGCATCGCCGTCTGCTGCGATTCCCAAAGCCGAGTGCTGCCCTCGATGTCGGTGAACAGGAACGTCACCGTGCCGGCCGGTAGCGGCCCGCCGGTCGAATCGGCGCGAGGTGCGGAAGGCATCGAGTCGCGTGCGGGCCGCCGTGCCATCGCCCGCAGGACGGGCATGGAGGCGGCCGACCTCCACGAAAATGCAGCGGATCAGCGTATCACGCCTTGGCGCGTGCGAGGGGGCAGCGGGGGACCCTTGACCCGCTGGCTCCGATCGCGTGTACTCGCCCGGTCGTGACCGTCGCGTCGAGGCTCAATGATCACCGAATGGGACGTCGTTGCGCGCACCTTCGCCGCCGTGGTCGCAGGCGGGGCGATCGGCCTCGAGCGGAGCTTCCACGGCCGCGCCGCAGGCTTGCGGACCTACGCGCTGGTGTGCTTCGGCTCGGCGCTGCTGGTGGCGGCGACGCTGTACGCGTACGCCGGCAGCGCCGATGCCGCGACCCGCGTGATCCAGGGCATCGTGACCGGCATCGGCTTCCTCGGCGCCGGCGTCATCGTCAAGGAAGGCTTCAGCGTCCGCGGGCTGACCACCGCAGCTTCGATCTGGGTGGTTTCCGCGATCGGCGTGGTGATCGGCAGCGGGTCCTACCTGAGCGGAATCGAGGCCGCGGCGGTCACGCTGATCGCATTGGCCTTGTTGCGCCGCGTCGAGGATCGTTTGCCGACCCAGGCGTATGTGCACTTCGAAATTGGATTCGATCGCGCGCAGGCGATGGACGAGACGCAACTGCGCCAACTCCTCGAGCGGCATGGATTCGCGCTGCACGAACTCTCCTACCAGCTCCACCAGGCTTCGCAGCTGCTCGAATACCACGTGGTCATCTGGTCGGCCCGGACGGGCGATGCCGGGGCCCTGGAGCAAAGCCTGCTAGCGCAGCCCGAGGTCGTGCATTTCCGTATATCGCCCAGCCGGGATTGAGTGCCGGCAGCGCACATCGGCGGAGGCGGAAAGGAAAACCCCGCACCGTTGCCGATGCGGGGTTTTCGTGTTGGTAGGCCGTGTAGGGATCGAACCTACGACCAACGGATTAAGAGTCCGCTGCTCTACCAGCTGAGCTAACGGCCCGGCAAAAGCCTAATTATGACATGCCGGGCCGTGCATTGCACAGGCAGGGAATCCTGACCTTCAGTGATTCCCCTCCTGCCGATAGAAGATCCGGTAGCGGCGCTGCGGCTTGAGCGTGAAGCCTTCCTGGCCCTGCAGCGACGTGCTCGTCCCGCCTTTCTTGTTCGCAGCGCCGATCAGGATCGTGACCGGACGCCCGTCGACCATCACGGTGCCGACCACCGGTGACGGCGGCAGCCCGCCGCCGACGAACGGGCTCGATCGCGAGGCGCCGCAGGTGGCGTCCGCCGAGCCGATGGTCCCCGACGAATTGAACAGGTTGACGAGATAGCCCCGCGCCTCGCCGAGCGGCGCACAGACGTTCGGCTGATAAATCGCCCGGTTGGTGCTGAAGGCCACCAAGCCACCGACGATCACCGCCGAGGTGACGACCTGCTCGCCCTTGGTCGTACTGCCTGCCGCGCAGTCGGCCGCGTTGGGCCCACAGACGTCCAGGTCCATGTACCAGCCCGATGTCGTCGAGCCCGGTACGAGCGCCGGTGCGCCGCAGCCCGGATCGGACGTCAGATTGGCCAATGTTGCCGCGTCGTCGAGGTTGGCGGCAGTGGTCGAAGCCATGCTGTCGAGGTAGACGTAGAACCGGTTGAGCACCGGCGTCGTGTAGGGATACTGCGTGTAGAGGGGCTGCTCGCGGTCGCCGCTGCCTAGCGCCAGATAGACGAAGTAGCCGCCGGTCGCCGTGTCGTAGGTCGGCAGGAGCGCGGGTGCGTACAGGAATTTCCGGTTCGCCCCCGCGGTGTAGGCCACCTTGGTCATCGTGTAGGCGCTCGATGCGAGCGGCGCGGTCTTGGACAGGCCGAAACTGATCCGGTAGATGTCGCCGCGGGTGTCGACGACGTAGGCGAGGTCGGGGATGCCGTCGACGTCGAGGTCGACCAGCGCCACGTCGGCGACGACGCGACCCGCCGTCGGGAACGACGCGATCACGGCCCCGGTGTCCGCATTGAGGATGTAGACGATCGACCCTTTCGCGCCGGAGCAGGCATTGGCGGCCGCGCCGTCCTCGCAGTTGTCGTAGCCGCCGCCGACCGCGACCACGGTCGTCGGCGTCTCGCCCACCGTGCCGCCGACCTTCAGCGTGGCGACGTTGGGCGTCGACCAGGTCTGGCCGATGCCGCTCATTCCCGACGTGCAGTTGGTGTCGTCGGTCAGGTCCGGGCAGCCGACCTTCCACTTGAGCGTGGGCGAAGTGGGCGTCGTCACGTCGAAGGCGTAGAGCATGCGACCGCCGCGTCGCATCGACGGGAAAATCCAGACCTTGGAGTTGTCCGCGTTCTGGTAAAGCCCGATCGAGCCGTCGAAGTAGTAATCCTTGGGCTTGGGGGTCGACGTGTACCAGGTCAGCGGGATCGTCGGGTAGCTGATCTGCGGGCTGTCCTGCCGCAGCCGCGGCAGCGTGCCGAAGAACTCGGGCGCGACGTACGACCAGAGCTCCTTGCCGGTGGCGGCGTTCACCGCCCGGAAGTTGCCGTCGTTGGCCCCGTAGTAGACGACCGTTCCGATCGTACCTCCGTAATTGACGGGCAGCGGCCGCGAATGCACGACGTCGCCGTGGATCGTCGGGCGGATGGTTGTCGTCTGGGTCGCCCCGGAAGGATCGACGAACGAATACGACTGGGTGGCGCCGAGGGAATTGACGTTCAATCCCGAGATGAAGTCGACGTCCGCCTGGGCCATCCCCGAGTTCGCCGCATTGAACGTAACGAAATTCTTGGTGTAGACGTTCCGGTTGAGCGTCCAGGTCGGAGTCGTCGTGGTCGTCGGCGGATTGTTTCCGAGGCGTAGCACCTCGGCGACGGCGCCTTTCTCGACCTTCGGCCCGTCGGGGGAATCCGAGAACGGATCGAAGCTGGTCACTGGCGCCGTGCAGCCACCTGCGGGGGACGGGTTCTCGGGGATCCCATACCAGTACTTGCCCGAGTCGCTGGTCCAGTAGCTGGTTGCGCAGTCGGTAAAGAATCCGGTCAGGTTGTTGATGGCGTCGATCTTGTTCGCGTCGGCGAGCTTGTAGTCGCCGCTGAAATTCGCGATCTGGTAGCGCTTCATGTTGCCGTACCAGAGAGGATCGGCGCTTGCGTCGGGCCGGAACATCCCGATGAAGACCTGGTTCAGGTTCTGTGCGCGGTTGGTCGCGCTGACCGGAAGGCTCGCCGATGCGAACGTGCTGTTGACCGCCTTGATCTCGGCGAAGGCCTGCGCGAACGCCGTCTGGATATCGTTCTGGTTCTTGGCCGCGAAATACTTGCCGCCGGCCGAGTTCGCCATGTTGTAGAGCAGCGCCGTCTGGTTGGCATCCTGCTTGGCGTTGAAGACGTCGATCGCGTAGGTCGCCACGTTCTGCTGGCCCGCCGCCGAGTTGACGTCGGTCAGGTACATGAAACGCGTCCACTCGTCGGCGTAGCGCAGCGTCAGGTTGGTCGGCGGGGCGGTTGTGCCAGTCGGCGTCACGTTCGTCGTTGTCACGTTCCCGCTCACCGGGAAAGTGACTTTCGAACCGGTACAACCCGTCGTCGACGCACCCGATGTCGCGCAGCTGCAGCTGCTGTACTGAGCGGAGCAGGTCGCTGCCGCATCGGTGTTACAGCTGCTGAGCCCCGACTTGTTGTTGGTGTAGCACGCGCTCGACTGGCCCAGCGGCGTTGCGGTCGTCGTGGTCGTCGTCGTGAAGGTGTTCAGCGGAATCTGGGTCGTGTCGCCGCCGACGCCGGCGAGGAACGCCGACAGGTCGTCCTGCGGATTTGTGTCCGAGTTCGGGAAGCCGTTGCCGACGAAGATGATGTAGTTCTTGCCGCCGCAGGCGTCGACCGCCGCCGCGGGCGGGAGGTAGTTCAGCGTGTCTCCGGTGGGCGGCGGATTGCTCCAGTTCGTGTAGCCGGCGGGATCGGCGAGCGGAATGAATTGGTCGGTACCGCCACCTTTAACCGACGCATGCGCCAGTGTACCGAACACGGTCGCACCTAGCGGCGTTCCGGCGACGTCGTCGTGGGCATGCGCCGGGCTGGTGTAGCCGCCGTAGTACTTGTAGGCGTCGAACAGCACCCCGCTGTAGTTTGCGTTCGAGCCGACCTTTTCCTGGGGCGTCGAGAAATTATTGTAAATGGTCTGGAGCAGGTTCTGGAGGTTGGTCTTGTTCGTCTGGTTCATCGGCCGCATCGCATAGCGGATGTAGCCACCCTGGCGGGTTTCATTCGCATCGGTGAACAGCATTAGGCCGACGTTCACCGTGCTGTCGACGGCCGACGAATTGAGCGCGGCCTGGAGCGCCAGCAGCTCGGACTGGCCCTGGGTGATCCCGCCCGGCCATTGCTGGTCCTGGCGCGACCAGTTCGACGTGTTGTCGATGACGATCAGCACGTTCGATATGCCGCCGCCACCGTTGTTGCCGACGAAGATGTCGATGTCCTCGGCGCCAGTCGCGAGGGGAAGCAGCGCGACCAGCATCGAAGCCAGCGCCGCGATGGACCGCCTCAAGCTCTTGTGGGTCATGGCAACCTCGATGATGTGGTCATGGCAGCGGGCAGGAGGTATCGACGTCTGTCGTCCTGACGCGAACCGCGACGCCCTCCTCGACCACCGCCTGCGCCTTGGTCGTGGTGTCCTGCGCCTGCGCGCGGATGTCCCAGAGGCTGTCGGAGCAGAGCGAATCGGAGCCCGCGGTGTTCTCGATCCCGAACTGGCTCTGGACGATCCCGATCGTGCATCGGCGATCGTCTTCCTTGGACAGAACCAGGTTCTTGTTCTTGATGACCTCCGCCTTGACGCAGGTCGGGGTCGGCGTCAGCGTGACGCTGACGTCGTTGGTGCCGTCGCCGTTGACGTCGTAGCACAGCGTGTTGGCGGTGTTGCACGGGTTCGGGAAGATCGCGCCCGGCGAGGTTGTCAGCAGCGGCGAGCTGATCGCCGCCTCGATGGTCTGCTGCGCCGAGGCGATGCTGTCCCCGCGGTCCTGCGCGTTGCCGACGATCTCGAGGTTGGTCTTGCCGAGCTGGAAGCTGGCCAGCACGAGCAGGGTGAGCAGCACCAGCATGATCAGGCCGACGATCATCGTGACGCCGCGCTGGCGCAAGGCAATGTGCTGGGAGCGGGTCATATTCATTCCCTGCGCCCCGCCGGATTGTTCATCCGCACCATCTGGCCGTAAACGTGCCGCTTGTAGCCGTCGTTGAACGGCCCGTCGACGTGATCCGATCCGTCGGCATTCAGCCCGACCGTGTAGGTCTTGGTGTTCTTGTAGTCGGGGGACGCCTCCGAGGCCCGCGACAGCACGTGGATCTCGGCGGTCAGCGCATTGAGCCAGTTGGCAATGTAGCAGCCGGTCGCACCCGCGCAGCCGTTGTACGCGCCGGGATCGGGCGATACGACGTCGGGGGTCCCGTCGTTGTTGGTGTCGAGGCCGTACTCCACCTGGAAGTCTTCGATGCCCTCGACGAGCGGGACGATCGTGAACGCGCCGTTGGAGAGCTCGGCGCGCTTCAGGGTCGGAATGCCGTCGCCCGGGTTGTCGTTGTTGGCGACGAAGTAGATGTCCATCACGTACTTTCGCAGCGCGGCCGCTGCGGCACAGCCGCGGATGTTCAAGGTGAACGGGGATGTTCCGGAGGATGGCTGCGCCGCGACAACGTAGCGCGACGGGACCGGCAGCGACAGCTCGGTGTCGCACAGGCTCGACTGCATGTAGATCTCCCCAGCCGCGGTCGCGTCGCAGTTGGTGGCGCCGGCGACGCAGGTGGCGAGCCGGCGGATCGCGACGACCGCGGTGTTGGCCTTCACGTCCGACAGGCAGGCGGGCTTGGTGCTCGCGGCCGGGTAGCCCTGGACGTGGAACATGACCATGTTCTTGAGGTCGGTCAGACTGGTCGAGCAAGGGTCGGGGATCGCGGTCGGCGCGCCCGCGAGCCGCGGGTCGAATTCCCCGTAGTACCCGGCGTTGATCAGGTCGTCGGCGAGCAACTGGGTCGCGTAGCGACCGTTCTCGATCTGCCGGCCGGTGCGCTCCATGTCGTGCCGATTGCGGCTGACGTTGACGAAGACCAAGGTGATCGCCGTGATGACCAGCATGCCGAGCACCATCCCGATCATCAGCTCGACCAGGGTGAAACCCTGCATCCGCAGGGGGTCGATGCGCTTGCTCATGGGCTTGCTCATGGCGCGGGCGCCAGGCTGCCGATCGCGACCGTCTTCGCGATCGCGCGCCGGTAGCTGTCGTCGCCGTAGCTGGCGGCGCCGCAGCTCAGGCTCGGCGCAACGGTCGACTGCAGGCCCTGCCATGCCACCGTGACACGGAACGCCGGTGGCGACGCCCCGGCGATCTGCTCGATGCATCCGCGGCCGCCGAGCATTGCGCCAGCGTTGCTGCCGCCCGCCTGCTCGCCGACCCCCTTCAGCTCGTGACTCCACTCGCAGAGGTCGCGCGCCTCGCCGAACGCGAGCGTCGTGCAATCCGCAGGCTGCGTATCACCGGTTCCCGCCGGGGATGCCGTCACGTAGCTGGCGGCGTTGGCACGGTTGGCGTTGATCCTCGCGATCATGTCGTCGAGGATGATCAGCGCCTGGGACCGCTGGTAGGACTCGACCTCGGCCGCCTGCATTCGGGTCTGCAGTCCGGCGAGGCCGAGGATGCCGAACGCGAGGATGACGATGGTCACGAGGACCTCGATCAGCAGGAATCCGCCCTGCGCGCAGGGACGTCGCAGTTGCGGATTCATGAACAGGCGCTCCGGGTCACCACGGGCTCGCCGCTCAGGTTGACCTGGACGCAGCGCACCGTGTTGGTGTGCGACGCCGAGATCGAGAATTTCGGCACGGTCGTCCCCGAAATGCGGCCGCTGCTGCGATATGTGACGGCGCCCGACGGCCCCGCGATCGCGAGATTCGGCAGCGCTGCGTGCACGTAGACGTTGGAGCCGCCCGTCGCGACCGTCCATCCGGATGTCCAGGCGGCCGGTGATCCCGGCGCCGTCATGGACACGTCGGTGTTCTGCTTGATAGCCTCGCTTCGTGTGCGCAGCAGCGAGCTGAAGATGTCTTCGGCGGCGGTCTGCACCCGCTGGCTCGCCGCCAGCTCCGAGAAGGCCGGTCCGGCGAGCATCGCGAACACCGCGACGATGGTGAGCACCGTCATCAGCTCGATCAGGGTGAAGCCGCGCTCGGGACCCGGCGTTGGCCACGACGAGAAACGGTCGGACCGGGCGTGTGCGGCAGTCGCCATCGCTACCATGCGTCGCTCGGACTCTTCGCCCCGGTGTTGTCGATCGTGAGGGCGGCGCCGCCCAGGTCGAGGTTCTGGCCCCCGAGGGATTGCGGCGTCGCGGTGACGGTGAAGGTCGGTGGCGGCCCCGCGACCACGGTCACGCACAGGGTGTAGTAACCGAAGAAGTTGTCGGGCGCGGGGACCTTGAACGTGCTGAGCAGCGCGGCGGCATCCGCGACGTTCGGGCAGGCGCCCCCGGGGTCGGTATACGACCGCTGGTCGAGCAGCACCTGCTGCTCCTGGGCGGCAATGGCCATCAGAAGCGTTTGCGCTCCGGCCCGCCGGCTCTTGCGCACCTGCTGCTCATATGCGGGAAGCGCGATTGCCGCCAGGATCCCGACGACCGCGACCACGATCATCAGTTCCATCAGCGTGAATCCCCGGTTGCGTATGCTGGACATGCAAAGCCCTCTCCCTGAGTGCGAGCGCAGTGTAAGCCGCGGATTTTTCAGCAGAACGCGACCGCGGATGGACGGTCGGGCAACGGCGACAGGCGTCGGGCGGTCTGTTGCGGACACCGACGAGCGGTTCGGCCGTCGGTTCAGACGGCGGGCGCTACCCCGCCACCGCGCGGCAGCGCTTCGGCCCCGGATGCGCGCCGCAGCACTATGTCGCGCTGCGATCGTTCGACGGAGCGAACGGCGGCGGTCGAATGGTAGGCCGTGCTGGATTCGAACCAGCGACCAACGGATTAAAAGTCCGCTGCTCTACCAACTGAGCTAACGGCCCGCCGAAAACGCGCGATTATATGCCAAGTGCTTGATTTGCGTAACGCTTTTCGCAGGGAATTCAGCGGCTGCAGCCGCGCGTCAGTGCGTGTCGCGCGTGAGGAACGGCGGCAGCGAGGCGAAGTCGATGCCCTCGTCGGTCAGCGCCTTGGCCTCCTCGTGCGAGGCCTGTCCGCGAATCGCGCGTGCGGGCGCTTCCTTGTAGTGGATCTTGCGCGCTTCCTCGGGAAAGTGCCGTCCGACGTTCTCGGTGTTGCGCACCAGCTCACGCAGCTTGCTCAGCGCCTCGGCGGGAAGCCCCATGGCCGCGGCGTCGCTGTCCTGCCGCTCCTCCACCGGCTCGGCCGCCGGCGCGTTGTCACGCGCCGCACCCTTGGCGACGGAGACGCGCGCCGAGGGCAGCCGCTCGATGTGCGCGTCATCGCAGACCGGACAGGTGACGAGCGAGCGCTCCTGCTGGCGCGTGAACTCCTCGCCCGAGGCGAACCAGCCCTCGAAGCGGTGTCCGTGCGCGCAGTTGAGCTCGAAAATGATCATGACCGATCCAACGGTACTGCCCGGCGGCCGGTTGACCGGGGATCGCCGTGACACATCCTACAACAGCTACGCCATGAGCCCCGGTCGTGATTCCCGCCACGGCCCCTACCCGGCGCCGCGCTCGACGCGCCACACTTGGTACTTGAGGGCGATGACGGATCCGGCAATGATCGACGCCAGGGTGAGGAAGGATCCGATGGCGAGCGTCGACACCCCGGTCAGGCCCTGCCCGATCGTGCAGCCGAGCGCGGTGACGCCGCCGAAACCCATCAGGATGCCGCCGATCACGTGGTTGCCGACGTCCTCGACCGAGCCGAAACCCTCCCAGCGGAACGTGCGGGTGGCGAGCGACATCGCCGCCGACCCGGCCAGCATGCCGAGCACCGCGGCGATGCCGAAGGTGATCACCCGCGACTGGTCGGTCCACAGCAGCAACTGTTCGAGCGTGAAGGCGACGGGCGCCACGAAGCTGAACGACTCCATGCGCCCGGAGTCCGTCGCGTAGAACTTGGCCTCCAGCGTATTGGGGTCCTCGGCCACGTAACCCAGGTGCCCCGAGACGTACCAGCCGGCGACGACCACGGCGCCAATGACGATTCCGCCCAGGATGTACGCCGGGGCCCCGCGGAAATCGCGATTGGCGAAGACCCAGATCGCGAGGACGGCTGTCATCGCCAGCGGCAGCCAGAAGCGGATCCGGCTCGAGAAGCCGATCAGCATCCCGAGCGTCGGCAGGTCGGAGGTGGCGGCCTTGACGTTCCAGCGAAAGACATCGAGGCCGTTCACGCGCCACAGTGCGAACACGCCCTTGAGGGTCATGTAGGCCGCGATGCCGAGGAAGACCAGCACGATCAGCGACTTCAGGTTGCCGGCGCCGGTTCGGATCAGCGTCTTGCTGCCGCAACCCGAGCCCAGCGTCATGCCGATCCCGAACAGCAGGCCGCCGACGATGTGCGACACCCAGGGAACGCTGGCGCCTGTGTAGTAGGTCTTGGCGGTGTCTATCTGCCCTGCCATCTGCAGCAATCCGGTGCCGAGTATCGCCACCGCGATCGCCAGCACCCACATGCGCATGCGCGCCCAGTCGCCCATGTTCACGATGTCGCTGATCGCGCCCATCGTGCAGAAGTTGACGCGCTGGGCAACGGCGCCGAACACGAAGGCCAGGACGAAGGCGAGACTGGTGACGAGAGCGGGAAGATGGGCGGGATCGGTCATGGTCGGGTGGCTTGGGGGTCGATGTCGGCGCGGCCCGGATGGGCCTCGTGTCGGACGACGTGGCGGGTCCGCCGCCGCGCCGTTGATACTAACTCCCGGCCGGGCGTCGGACATCGCCCGGAAGGAGTATTCAGGGGCCCGCGGGAACCGGACGTTGCGTCCGTGGCTCTGCCGCGGGTAGGGGATATGGCATCACGTGGCCGCGCAAAGGCGCGGTCAGCGCGCGAGTAGCGTCTGCGCGGCTTCGAGCTCCCCGTGTTCGAACGCCGGCGCGAAGTCGTCCAGGTCGCGAGCGCTCATCCCCACCTCCGCGCTCTGCGCTACCTCGCGCCAGTTCTTCAGTGATGAAACCACGTCGCCTAGCGACTGGAGGGCCTGTGTCGCGTCGAGGTGGAAGTAGGAGGCTAGTGCCATCAGGTCGGTGACCGACGTGACTGGCCCGGTCTCGTCGCTCAGCCACGTCTTTGATTCGCGGTCCTTGTCGGGGAAAGGGTTCAGGTCGAACGCCGGCGACAGGCGCCACAGTCCCTTGCCTGCATACAGGAAGCCGATGTTCTGCAAGTGGTCATCGACGTTGGTGATGAGGTGGTTGAAGGCGATGCGCCGCCACAGTTGCCGTGCGTCGGCCGCGGTGTGCGCACAGCGCGCCCGCATCGCGTCGACGATTTCAGTGTAGGCATGCTCGTCATTTCGTCCCGCCTGCAATATCGTCGTGCCCGACCAGTAAGGGATGCGGCCGCCCTCGACCGTACGGTCAAACCGGCGGATGACGGCGACGGGAACGCCCTGCACGAGCTCTATACGTGCGCTCGCGACATCCATGCCCGCGCGCGCCGCCAGCCGCAGTGCGAGCACCTCGCCGCGCACGACGGCCCGCTGGTCCGTCACCGAGGGGAACTTGCCAAGCGCGAGGGCACCGTCTTGGTCAAGGACGGAACACTTGGGCCGCGCACCGCCAAGCGACGTGCCCTTCCCGAGGAGGTACTTCAGGTCCTCCGCGGTCTCCTCGCTTCGCTCGACCGCGTGCGACGCTTGCAGCATGTGCTCGAGCTCGAAGAGCGGCGGCATGGCGCGGCACCCGTCGTCGACAGTGCGCAGAAAGCCTTCGTCGGCAGCGCGAAGGCGCAGCGCACCCACGCGGCTGTAGTCGTCGACCGTGCAGAGGTAGTCGAGCTCGTTGAGGGCCTTGAGCGTCGGGTTGTTCTTTCGTTCTTTGGCGTGCGCACGTGCGATGACGCGTCGCCCCCACGTGTCGGGCTCGGTATCCCCGAGTGCCGGAAAGAAGCGCGAGTCATCTTTCGTGGGCGCCTTGCGCGGTTGATGGCCGCTGTGCAGTGGAAGGTCAGGCGAGATTTCGAAGCGAGTAGCGGAGGCGAGCCACGCGTCGGCGTAACCGAAGGTGGAGAACTCCCGCGCACCGTCCTTCACGTAGACGAGCTCGCCTGCATGAAGGCCGGCCTTGCCGACGCACACGCCGAGCGAGACCTTGGTGACAGCCGCTGCTTTCGCCGTCATGACCTAGAGCGCACTACTGGCGTCAGAGCGCTTCGGCTTGCGTACGCGCTGGGGAAGGTGCTCATCCATAAGCGCAAGCCCGACGTCGTCGGTCTGAGTGTCAAGCAACGCGCTGAGTTTTCCGAGCTCACCGAAGACCAGCAGCACCCGCGCAAGATGTTGGAGCGCGGCTCCGGGGTAGCCCCCTTCCATTCGCCTCACTGTCGTCACCGAGGCCCCGATGCGCTCGGCCAGCATGTCCTGCGACATGCGGCGGCGCCGGCGGGCCCGCGAAATGTTCTGGCCAAGCTGTCTCAAGGCTCGCGCGGCCGGCAGGGGAAGGGGAGTATCCATTCAAATTTGATTGTTAATAGATGCTATGGCATCAAATATGATTGCTTATCTCATAATCCTATCGAAACGTCAATGATCCCGAGATGCAAGGAAGCATATATGGTCGTTTAAGGCTCGTAACGGGCCGTATATGACGGCTTAGTTCATAGGAACCACGGGTATAGCGTCACGGCGCTGCGCCAGGCCGTTTGGCGACTCCGGACGCCGACACAGAGGCCAAAGCGGCCCGGAAACCGGAGTAATGAGTTATCGGGGGATACCGCACCAATCCTGGAATCAGGCAAATGGCCGATGTGCCCTCGGCAGATCCAGCTTCTGAAGCAGCTTCCGTATCGGCGCCGGCAGCGCTGCCGCGATCGCGGCCTCGCGCGTGAACCATTCGATCCCCGGCATCCGGACGTCCGCCGGCCAATCGACGACCGGAAGACGCAGCGGGTGCATCGTCAGCGCGAAGTGTGTGAAACCGTGCGCGATCGGCGGGAGCGCCTGCGCAACGCCGGTGGTGGCGCCGAACTGGCTCACCATATGCGCCGCGACGTCGCCGGCGACCGGCAGCTCGGGCAGGCTCCACAGCCCACCCCAGATGCCCACGGGCGGGCGCCGTTCGAGGAGGATCCGGCCGTCGCGCTCGAGCACCAGCACGCGGATTTCGCGCCGCGGCAGCGGCTTGCGCGGACGCGGCGAGGGCAACGCATCGACACGG
>JAJXTF010000330.1 GCA_021784125.1 Pseudomonadota bacterium
CGATCAGCGTCTGCGATGCCTTCCAGGCCGGATAGAGGGCTGCCGCCAGTGCCGTCGTTGCCGCAATCGAGATCGCGATCATGACCGAAGGACTGGTGACGATCATCTGCGCGCGATAGGCACGCGCCTGTCCCGGGGGCGGCGGCATCGGAATGCCGATGGCCGAGATAGCGTGCGCCAGCAGCACTCCGATCGCGGCGCCGAGCAGCCCGCCGATGATGCCCAGCATGGCGCCCTCGATCAGGAACTGGAGCATGACCCCGCGGGATCGCGTCCCGAGGGCCAGCGCCGTCCCGATCTCGCTCGTCCTTTCCATGACCCCCATCATCATCGAATTGCTGATCGTCAGGACGATGATCAGCCCGATGATCACCCTGACCACGGTCATCTGCTTCGAGAGCAGGCTTACCGTCTTGTTGTAGAAGTCCGCGAGCTCGTACCAGGGCAGGAACTCCAGGCCCTGACCCTTGAAGCGCTCGCGCAATGCGTCCAGCACGGCCCGGGTGTCGTCGGTGTGGCGCAGGACGATGACCCACTCGTGCGCACCCGAGGCGCGCAGCAGGCCGTGGGCGAGCGTCAGTGGGACGCGCAGGGCGCTGTCGTCATAGGCCTTGCTGATCGTCGCGAACATGCCGCGCACACGGGCTTCGACGGCGTTGATCCCGCCTCCCGGGGTGTTCACGAGCAGTGCCACCTTGTCGCCGACGCGGACGCCCAGATTCGAGGCAAGGCCTTCGCCCATGGTGATTTCGTGGTCGTGCACGGGGGCGAGATTCTGCCCGCTGACGATGATGTTGATGTCGCCGAACCGATTCTCGCTGGCCGGATCGACGCCCTCGGCGAGGAAGGAGAGCGTCGTGTCGCCGTGGCTCGCCAATCCGCTGAAATACAGCCGGGGCGCCACGGTGATCACCCCGGGAGTCTTTCGCAGCTCGGCCAGGATCGGTGAGTCGCCGGGCAGAACGAATCGATCGAGGTCGGCGCTGCCGTGGGCCTGGAAGCCCTGGCGCGATACGTGGATGTGCCCGAGTCCGCCCTGTATGGTCCCCTCACGGGTGGCCCAGAAGATCCATTCGATGAATCCCTGGGTGAGGATGAGCGCTGCCGCACCGAAGGCGACGGCAGCGATGGCGACGAGTGTCCGGCGCCGGTGGCGTACGACGCTCCAGACGGCAAGGCTCGCGCTCTGCCTGAGATTCCGCACCGCTATTCGCGCCGGGGTCGTGCAGCAGGGAAGCTGCGCTTCGATTGAATGGCCGATTGTCGCACATGGGTAGCGGGATCGCGGCCGGTCGCCGTGCGACAATTCCGGCGCACCGGGTCGATCGCCGCATCGCAAGTCCAACCCCATTCGATCCCGTTCCGAGGGCGCCACGCGTGACCGAACCCGCCGAGATCCTCGATCAGCCGTGGGATGCGATCGTCATCGGGACCGGCATTGGCGGCGCAACCCTCGGCCATGCGCTGGTTCGTCAGGGCTGGCGCGTGCTGTTCTGCGAAAAAGGCAGGTCCGCCGCGGCAACCCGCGAGGGGCGCGGTGATTACGCGGAAAGTGCGTTCCCCGGACCGAACCCCGCCGCCGACCTGCGGCGCGCCCACCTTGCGCGCGCGGGGCGCTGGTCCGATGCGATCGAGGACGACTCGCGCCCGAACGGCAAGCCATTCGTGCCGTTCATCGGAGCCGGGGCCGGGGGTTCGAGCGCGCTCTACGGCATGGCGATGGAGCGCCTGTTCCCGAGCGACTTCAACCCGCGGCGCAATTTCCCCGATGCCGACGCGACCACGCTTCCGGAAGCCTGGCCCCTGTCCTGCGAGGAGCTGGCGCCGCATTACTCGGCGGCGGAGCGCCTGTATCGCTTGCGCGGCAGCGCGGATCCGCTGCGCCCCGCCGGCGAAGAACGGGCGCTGCGCGATCCTCCGCCGCTGAGCGTCCAGGGAGGCGGACTCGTCGACCGGTTGCAACGCAAGGGGTTGCACCCCTACCGCGTGCCGATGGCCTGCGAGTTCGTGCCGGGCTGCGCCTGCTGCCAGGGTTACCTCTGCCCCGAGGCATGCAAGAACGACGGCGGACGCATCTGCCTGCAGCCGGCGATCGACACCGGCAGGGCGCAGCTCATCGACGAATGCGAGGTGCTGCGCCTCGATGCGACGAGGCACCGCGTGCGCGAGGTCGCCTGCAACTGGAAAGGCCGCCCAATCGCGCTCCGCGCCCCGGTGATCGTCCTTGCGGCCGGTGCCCTCGCGACCCCCGGAATCCTGCTCGCTTCCGCGTCGACCGAGTGGCCTGACGGGCTCGCAAATGCTTCGGGGCTGGTCGGTCGCAACCTGATGCGGCACTTCAACGACCTGTACGCGGCATTTCCACCGGCCGTCGAAGGCGCGATCGACAATCGGCGCAAGGAGATCGCGTTCAACGATTTCTACGATTCGCGCGGTTCGAAGCTCGGCACGGTCCAGTCGTTCGGGCGCCTGCCGCCGGCCGAGGTGCTGTTGCAATCGATGCACGACGACCTGCTGCTGGGGCGGGCTGCATGGTCGGCCCCGCTGCTCGATCTGCTGCGCCCCGCATTGCGTCCGCTGCTGCGGCGCATCGTCGCGCGCAGTGCCGTGCTCGCGACGATCGTCGAGGACCCGCCCTACGCCGACAACCGTGTGATGCTCGCCGGCGACGCGTCCTCGTTCGCGCAGCCGCGACTGGCGATCCAGTATCGTATCCGTCCCTCGGAGCTGGTACGGATCCGGCAGATGCGCGAATTGATTCGCGACACGTTGAAGCCCATGCGCTACCTTTCGATCCGGCAGGCCGAGAACAACCGGATGCTGGCGCACGCCTGCGGGACCTGCCGGTTCGGCGTCGATCCCGCGGACAGTGTGCTGGACCGCAACAACCGTGCACATGGTCTCGACAACCTTTACGTCGTCGACAGCTCGTTCTTTCCGTCCAGCGGCGGGACCAACCCGAGTCTCACGATCGCGGCGAATGCACTGCGGGTTGCCGA
>JAJXTF010000331.1 GCA_021784125.1 Pseudomonadota bacterium
AACCCCCAAAGCATCGGCGCAGGAGGCTATCGCGGGTCGACACCACCGGACCCGAGTCCGCTTGTCCGGGTCGCCGGATCGAGTCGCTGCCATTGCGCGCAGGTCCCGCGCGTTCCCGGACGTCGAAGTTGAGAACTGCGGTGACGCAACCGGTCACCCCGATTACACTCACGGGAATGCCTCCCGCAGCTTGCGGACGGTTGCCCTTCATCCGCCCGTTCGGGGAGAGGCAATCCGCGCCTCTTCCCGATCCAGCATTCCATCGCGACCAATGCCTCCATCAAATCGATCTGCAGCCGCAGCCCATTCGATGCGCGAATCCGCGTCGTCCAGCGCCATTTCCGGAACGCCTGCAAAGCTCCCGCCCACCCGGATGAGCGCCTTGGAACGTCGCTCCAGCGTGACGCTGGCCTCGATCTACGGACTGCGCATGCTGGGCCTGTTCCTGATCCTGCCGGTGTTCTCGATCTACGCACGAGGACTGCCCGACGGGGACGATCATTTCCTGGTCGGCCTGGCGCTGGGCATCTACGGGCTGACCCAGGCGGCCTTGCAGATCCCTTTCGGACTCGCCAGCGACCGCTTCGGTCGCAAGCCGGTCATGATCGTGGGCATGGCGATCTTCGCGCTCGGCTCGTTCGTTGCCGGCGGGGCGCACACGCTCATGACTATCGTGGTCGGCCGCGCGGTGCAGGGAGCGGGCGCGATCTCGGCAGCGATCTCGGCGATGATCGCCGATTCGACGCGCGATCGCAATCGGACCAAGGCGATGGCGATGGTTGGAATGACCATCGCCATGAGCTTCATCGTTTCGCTCGTCGCCAGCCCGCTGCTCTATCGCTTCATGGGGGTGCCCGGCATGTTCGACCTGACCGGCGTGCTTGCGCTGGTCGCGATCGCCGTCATCCGGTGGGTCGTGCCCGACGTGCCGATCGGCGCGCCCGCCGAGGAGATCGGCAGGGGCGCACCGCGAGGGTCCGTGTTCACCCCTGCGTTGCTCCGACTCCACTTCAGCATTTTCGTCGTCAACTTCACGCAGGTGGCGATGTTCGTCGTCGTGCCGCTGGCACTGTTGCACTACGCAGGCATCGGCGTGCACCGGCACTGGCTCGTCTATCTGCCGGTCGCACTGGGCTCGTTCGTCGTCGCCGTGCCGGGGATCATCTGGGCCGAGAGGCACGGCCACATGCGCGCCGTGTTCATCGCTTCGGTGGCGTTGATGATCCTGGTCATGCTGGGATTCGCTTTCGGCTACACCGATCCGGTTGTTCTCATCACCGCGCTGTTCTTCTTCTTTGTCGCCTTCAACGTGATGGAAGCGCTGATCCCGTCGCTGGTCTCGCGCACCGCACCTTCGGCACGCAGGGGGCTGGCACTCGGCGTGTACAACACCGCGCAATCGCTTGGGCTGTTCGCCGGCGGCGCCGTCGGGGGCGCAATCGCCAAGGCCTGGTCCAGCGAGGGCGTGTTCCTGGCCTGCGCCGCGCTGTCCACCGTGTGGTTGGCGGTGGCCTGGTTCGTTCAGCCGCCGCCCGTAGCGGCACGCTGACGTCGGGCGGCCGCGTTCGGTCCAACGCGATCGTTCCCTCGATCGTCCGCGGCGACGGCCATTCCTTCTGCGCGTCGCGCAGCTCGCGCCCCAGGATCTTCCCGATGGGTGACTTCGGCAAGGCGCTGCGGAAATCCACGCGGTGCGGCCGCTTTTAGCTCGGGAGCAGGCCGGCAGTGCTCGAGCACGGCCGGCACCAAGCCGACCACCCAGACGACGTAACCAACTCGCCCGGGTGGGTCAGATTTACTCCGACGTTTCAACGGCAAAGTGACGCCAGTCTTGTCGAACAGGTCCGGAATCGAACCGAAGCGGTCGGGATCGATTTCCGCAGGCATGCCAGGCGGATAGTGTTTCAGGCAGATTCTGTCGGCCACGATCGCGCCCGTCCCCTCCTCGCTGGCCCGTCCAAGTATGGGCGGCCCCTGACTCGCATCAGAACGAACGCGACTACTTTACCAATGTCACCGGCACGTCGACGAGGTGCAGCACTTTCGTCGCGATCGAGCCCATCAGCAGGCCGGAGATGGCCCCGGCGGCGCCGGAGCCGAGGCCGCGCGTGCCCATGACGACCTGGTCGCAGTGCAGGTCTCGTACGTAGCGCGCAATCGTCTGCGCCACGTCGCCGACTTCGACGTGCGACGTGCACCCGATGCCCGCGTCGCGTAGCCGTGCGCGGGCGGATTCCAGGGCCATTTCGCCCATTTCCTGCTGGAACTTGTCGATCAGCTCGTGGCTGAGATGGCTGTTGACGAGCCGCGAATTGATTGGGGGCTGAACGTTCAGCACATGCACCGTCGCCGACTCCCCATTGGCGACTTGCCGGCAGGCGACATCCACCGCCCGCATCGAATTATCGGATCCATCGACCGGAATCAGCATGCAAAGCACGACGATCTCCATCTGGCTGCTCAACGGCTGCCCGGGCCGCCTCCCCTGAGGGATTGGCTCGAAATGCCTCGAAGCGGATGTTCATCGATGGCATCAAGTGCCGCGGGGGAATGATGCGACTCCGGCCCATTTCAGTACGTCGATGATCTGCTCCTTCGCTGAATCGCTTTCCCCCCATCGTTCGCTCCTGATGGGGCGGGCTCCAATCCTATCTCGTACTGAAGTCAGGTGTCAGGTCGCTCCGAAACCCGGAGCGATTGACGCCGGAGACCACAGGTGCACCGTCAAATGGCTGCTTCCAGGGCGCCGCCGATGGGCCCGCTCTTGGCCGAAGGTGCTTCCGGAACCCCCTGTTACCGTGATCAGAAATGAAAACGACCGGCAGCGATGCGGGCCATTCAGCAAGGGCCAGTGGCCGGACTTTTCCGAGAACTGATCGGCCGGGGGCTTCCGACCCACATCATATTCTCGGCTTGCGTTTCCCTGCCATTCCTCCCTGTTTCGGTACCGCGATCTCGCGTCTACCGGTCGGAACCGGCGCGTCGTTCCT
>JAJXTF010000332.1 GCA_021784125.1 Pseudomonadota bacterium
AGAACAAGCGGAACCAGGAGGCGATTCTGCGGCTGCTGAACGAGATGGGGAACCTCGCCGACGGCGACCTCACCGTGCAGGCGTCGGTGACCGAGGACGTGACCGGCGCGATCGCCGACTCGATCAACTTCACGATCGAGGAGCTGCGCACGCTGGTGCGGGGCATCAATTCGGCGACCGACCAGGTGACCAAGGCGACACAGGAGACCCAGGCGATCTCGAACCGGCTGTTCGAGGCGTCGCAGAACCAGAACCGCGAGATCCAGCTGGCGTCGGCGTCGGTGCTGACGATGGCGCAGTCGATCAACGAGGTCGCCGAGGGCGCCGCGCAGTCGGCAAAGGTTGCGCAGGTCCAGCTCGCCGCGGCCGAGAAGGGCGGCGATGCCGTGCAGAACCAGATCGCCGGCATGAACGACATCCGTTCGCAGATCCAGGAAACGTCGAAGCGCATCAAGCGCCTCGGCGAATCGTCACTCGAGATCGGCGAGATCGTCGAGCTGATCTCCGACATCACCGAGCAGACGAACGTGCTGGCGCTGAATGCGGCGATCCAGGCGGCATCGGCGGGCGAGGCCGGACGCGGATTCACCGTCGTTGCCGAGGAAGTCCAGCGGCTGGCCGAGCGCTCGGGCGAGGCGACCAAGCAGATCGAGGCGATTGTGAAGACGATTCAGGCCGACACCCAGGACGCGGTGGCCGCCATGGAGAAATCGACGATGGGCGTGGTCGAGGGCGCGAAGCTTTCGGACGCCGCCGGGCAGACGCTGGCCGAGATCCAGCGCGTGTCGCGCGAGCTTGCCGAGCTGATCGGGCAGATCTCGGCGCAGACGCAGACGCAGTCGGCGTCGGTGACCGAGGTGACGCGCGGCATGCAGGGCATCCTGCGCATCTCGGAGGAGACGACCGAGGGCACCAAGCAGACCAACGTGTCGATCGGCCAGCTGACCAAGCTCGCAGCCGAGCTGCGCAGCTCGGTCGCCGGCTTCAAGGTGTGATGACGACGTCAATCGAGGAGCCATCGCGCCGTGTCCACTGAATCCGCACGAGAATTCGACCTGGGGCCGCTGTCCTGGGTCCATGGCGAGATCGACCAGGCGCTCGCGCGCGGCGTCGATGCGCTCGCCGTGTTCCGCGGCAATTTCTCGGATGTCGCCTCGCTGAAGCACGCGCGCTCGCACATCCACCAGGCCGCGGGCGCGATCCAGATGGTCGGGCTCGACGCCGTCACCGCGTACACGGACGAGATCGAGCGCCTGCTCGCGCGCATCGACGAGCTTCCGGTCGTCGATGCCCCTGCGATCATCGACCGCATCGATCGCGCCTGCCGCCGGTTGCAGGTGTTCCTCGACGAGGTCGCCAACGGCGCCGCGCCGGTGCCGCTCAAGCTGTTCCCCGAATACGAGGCGATGCAGAAGGCGCGGGGCCTCGAGTCCTCGTCGGCTGCGGACCTGTTCTATCCCGATCTCGATGTCCGGCCGCCGCGCACGACGCCGCGCGAGATCATGCCTGCAGCCAGCCTCACGTCGCACCTGCTGCAGCAGCGGCGCGATTACCAGCGCGGCCTGCTCGAATGGCTGCGCGGCAAGGCAACGGGCGGGACGACGATGCGCGACGCGATCACGGCGATCGAAGACGTCACGACGCAGCCGAACCTGCGCGCGTTCTGGTGGACCGTCGGCACGTTCCTCGAGGCGCTGGATCGCGGCCTGCTCGAGAAGAGCTTCGGGGCGAAGCAGCTGGTGGCGCGGATCGACATGCAGATCCGGCGCGTGACCGAGGGCAGCGCCAAGGTTTCCGATCGCCTGCGCCGGGAGGTGCTCTATTTCGTCGCGATCAGCGCACCGGGGGCGCAGCAGATCGAGGCCATCCAGCGGGCCTACCGGCTCGCGGAGCTGATCCCTTCGACGGAAGCCCTCAGCGCCGACGTCGTTCGCCTGCAGCCCATCCTGCGCGAGGCGCGCGAACAGGTCGCCAGCGCCAAGGACGCGTGGCTCAAGGCCGCGTCGGGGCGGGCCGACGTTCTCGCGCGGCTCCGCACGACGATGGCCGCGGTCGACGCCAAGGCCGCCGAGATCGGACCTCCGGCGCTCGCGCAACTCACGAACGCACTTGCCACCCGCATAGCGCAGATGCCCGAAGCGGGCGTGCCGGAGCTGGTCGCGATGGAGTTCGCCACGGCGCTGCTGCTGACCGAGAGCGCGTTCGAGAACTACACCAGCCTGTCGCCCGAATTCGCGAAGCAGGTCGATGCCATGCTGGCTCGCCTCGATGCCGCGCAGGCCGGGCGCGAGGCGGAAGCCGGCGCACCCGTCCTCGACGAGATGTCGAGGCGCGCGCAGGAGCGCGCGCTGCTGTCGCAGGTGATGCGCGAGGTGCAGGCGAACCTGCGCCACATGGAGCAGGTGCTGGATGCGTTCTTCCGCGACAGCTCGAAGCGCGCCGATCTCGCGGGCCTCGCGAAGGACAGCCAGCAGATCCGCGGCGCGCTGCGCATGCTCGACCTGAACGACGCCGACCGCCTGCTCGGGCTGTGTCAGACGCAGATCGAGGCCTACGCCGACCCGTCGACGGTCATCGACGACGCCGGGCTCGAGCTCCTGGCCGAGTCGCTGTCCGGCCTCGGCTTCTACGTCGAGGCGGTCCTGCAGCAGCGGCCCGATCGCGATCGCCTGATCGCACCGCTGATTGCCAAGCGGCTCGGCGAGACGCCGGCGCCCGTGGAAGCCGACCGCCAGTCGGTCGAGCACTCGGTCATCGAGATGCGCGCGGCGCTGCCGCGACTCATCAACGAGGTGAAGAACGCGCCTGCCGACGCCGACGCGCGCGCCGAGCTGCGCGGCAAGCTCGCCAGCCTGCGCGACGACGCGGAGCTGATCGGGGATGCCGAGCTCGCATCCCAGGCCGGCGCGATATTGCGCGAAATCGACGCCGGGGCCGCCGACGCGGCGGTGGCGGCGAGGGTCGACCAGATCGTCGAC
>JAJXTF010000070.1 GCA_021784125.1 Pseudomonadota bacterium
CCTGCCCCCGTACTTGAGCGCCTGCAGCAGGCGATCGACGGGGAAGGCGTAGATCCAGGCGGCGTAGGCGGCAGCCCAGGGCGGGGGTTTCGCGAGGCATGCGCCGCAGACCCGGGCCGCGGCCGATGGCAGCGCGCAGCGCGGGCACGCCGCGGCGCTGCGCGGAAGCTGCGCCTCGCAGGCGGCGCAGAGCAGCGCATCGCCGCTGGCCGCGGCGCACAGCACGCAGGTCTGCGGCAGCGCGTGACGAAGCGCCGAAAAGCCGTTCGACGCGACGCTCGACGCGGCACGGGCCAGCGCCCGGCTCGCCGCGACGGCGATCCCGTGGCGCGCGCGATTCGTGCCATTGTCAAATTTCGGCGGTCCGGCGTTTGACATCATGCGATAGTGTCCGCGACGTCGAATCGTCGCGATCGACGATGCGCCGAACGCGCAAGCGATCGTCGCGAGGATCGCCGCGATCCTGCGCTTGCGATCGTGCACGACGACAGCCCGGCCCTTCGATCATCCGAACGCATGAGTCTCGCCGAAACCACCGGAACCTCCGCAGCGCCACGCCAGGGCGATCACCGGCAGCGGGTCGACGTCGATGCGATCGAGGCGCTGTTCGCCCTGCCTTTCAACGACCTCATGTTCCGTGCGCAGCAGGTGCACCGCGAGCACCACGCGCCCAACGCCGTGCAGCTTTCGACGCTGCTGTCGATCAAGACGGGCGGCTGTCCCGAGGATTGCGGCTACTGTCCCCAGGCCGCGCGTCACCACGCGGGCGTGGCGAGCGAGTCGCTGCTCGACGTCGGCACCGTCGTCGACGCCGCGCGCGCGGCGAAGGACGCGGGCGCGACGCGCTTCTGCATGGGTGCCGCCTGGCGCGGACCGAAAGACCGCGACCTGGCGCCGGTGCTCGACATGGTGCGCTCGGTCAAGGCGCTGGGCCTCGAGACCTGCTGCACGCTGGGCATGCTGAAGGACGGGCAGGCCGAGGCGCTCAGGGATGCGGGCCTCGACTACTACAACCACAACCTCGACACCGCGCCGGAATTCTACGGCGAGGTCGTGTCGACGCGCGACTACCAGGATCGCCTCGACACGCTCGATCGTGTCCGCGATGCCGGGCTCGCGGTCTGCTGCGGCGGCATCGTCGGCATGGGCGAATCGCGCCGCCAGCGGGCGGCGCTTGTCGCGCAGCTCGCGCGCCTCGACCCGCAGCCGGAATCGGTGCCCATCAACCACCTGGTGCAGGTCGAGGGTACGCCGCTGCACGAGCGCTTCCACGGCGAGTCGGCGCTCGATCCGCTCGAGTTCGTCCGCACGGTCGCGGTGGCGCGCGTCGCGATGCCGCGCGCGATGATCCGCCTGTCGGCGGGCCGGCGCGAGCTGGGCGAGCCGGTGCAGGCGCTCTGCTATCTTGCCGGCGCCAATTCGATCTTCTATGGCGACCGGTTGCTGACGACCGGCAATCCCGACGTCGAGTCCGACCGGGCGCTGTTGGCGAAGCTCGGACTCGCTGCGGCATGATCGATGGACGATCCGGCGATTGCCGAGCTGGCGCAGGCGCTGGCGCAGCGGGAGAAGGACGGTCTCGCCCGAACGCGGCGGCGGGTCGAGGGCCCGCAGGGGCCGCGCGTCACCATCGACGGGCGGACGCTGCTCGCGTTCGCGAGTAACGACTACCTCGGGCTCGCCAACGATCCGGCGATCGTCGACGCCGCCTGCGCCGGCGCGCGGCGCTACGGGGTCGGTTCGGGCGCGTCGCACCTGATCGTCGGCCACGGCGCGGCGCACGATGCGCTCGAGCGCGAGCTCGCAGCATTCGTCGCGCCCTGCGATGGCGCACGGGCCCTGCTGTTCTCCAGCGGCTATCTCGCGAACCTGGCGATCCTGACCGCGCTCGCCTCGCGCAACGACGCGATATTCGCCGATCGCCTCAATCACGCCTGCCTGAACGACGGTGCGCTGCTGTCGCGTGCGAGACTGCACCGGTACGCGCACGGCGACGTCGCCGCCCTCGCCCTGCGCATCGGCGAGCGCAGCGGAAGCGTCGGCGCGCGGCGCCGCTTCATCGCCACCGACGCCGTGTTCAGCATGGACGGCGACATCGCGCCGCTGCCCGGCTTGCTCGATCTCGCGCGGCGGCACGACGCCTGGCTGGTCGTCGACGATGCCCACGGTTTCGGCGTGCTCGGAGGCGGTCGCGGCAGCCTCGCGCATTTCGGGTTGCGTTCCGATCGCATCGTCTACATGGGAACGCTGGGCAAGGCCGCAGGCGTTGCCGGCGCCTTCGTCGCCGCGCATCCGACGGTGACCGAGACCCTGGTCCAGACGGCGCGCCCTTACATCTACACGACGGCCGCGCCGCCGCTGATGGCCGAGGCCCTGCGCGCCTCGCTTGCGCTGATCGCCGGAGGCGAGGCCCGGCGCGCGCATCTCGCCGCGCTGATCGCGGCGTTCCGCGAGCGCGCAGCGGCGCTCCCCTGGCCGCTGCTGCCTTCGCAGACGCCGATCCAGCCGCTGGTGACCGGTGACGCCGCAACGGCGGTCGCGGTGTCGGAAGCGCTTCTGGAACAGGGTGTGTACGTGCCTGCGATACGTCCGCCGACCGTCCCCGCGAACACGGCGCGCCTGCGCGTTTCGCTGTCGGCCGCCCACACGCTGTCCGACGTCCACGCGCTCGCCGATGCGCTCGAGCGCGCGGCCGCGGGGGCCGGATCGTGAGCGCGCATCGTGAGGCTGCCGGCGTGCACGTCGAGTCGGTGGGCGTGGGCCCGCCGCTGGTGATGCTGCACGGCTTCGCGATGCACGGCGGCCTGTTCTCGCCGATCCTTCCGGCGTTCGCCGCGCGGGCACGCGTGCACGTCGTCGATTTGCCGGGCCATGGCTGGTCGGCGCCGGTCGCGTCGATGGATCTCGCGTCGATGGCGGCTGCGGTCGATGCGTCGATCGACGCGGCGATCCCCGGCGGCGAGCCGCTGACCGTGCTCGGCTGGTCGCTCGGCGGCCAGGTCGCGATGCAGTGGGCACTCGCGCGCCCCGCGCGCATTGCCCGGCTGGTCCTCGTCGCGACGACGCCGTCGTTCGTGACCCGCGATGGCTGGCCGCATGCGATGGCGCCTGCGACCCTCGCGCGTTTCGGCGACGAGCTGGCGCTCGCCTGGCGCCTGACGCTGCAGCGGTTCCTCGGCCTGCAGGTCCAGGGCAGCGACGAGGGTCGCGCCACGCTCGCCGCGCTGCGCGCACATCTGTTCGAGCGCGGCGAGCCCACCGCGGACGTGCTGGCGCAGGTGCTGGCAACGCTCGCCGGAACGGACCTGCGTTCCGGGCTGGCGCGAATCCCCATCCCGGCGCGGGTGATCGGAGGCGAGCGCGATGCGCTGGTGCCGCTCCGGGCGACCGAGCATCTCGCCGCGGCGCTGCCGCGCGGCAGCCACGTGGCAATTCCGGGCGCGGCGCATGTCCCGTTCCTGTCGCATCCGCGCGAATTCCTCGACGCCTGCGCGGACTTCGCCGATGGCTGATCGGGATTCCCCGGCGCCCGATCCGCGCGTGCCCGATCCGCGCGTGCCCGATCCGCGCGTGCCCGATCCGCGGGCGGTCGATCCGCGGGCGGTGAGGCGCGGCTTCGCGCAGGCTGCATCGACCTACGACGGGGCGGCGGCGCTGCAGCGCGAGATCGGCGCGCGCATGGCCCGGCGCCTCGATTACGTCAAACTCGTGCCGCACGCGATCCTGGACGCCGGATGCGGCACCGGCGAGGCGATCGGTGAGCTCGCCGCCCGCTATCCCGCGGCGCGTGTCGTCGGCGTCGACCTCGCGCTGCCGATGCTCGAGGCGGCCCGCGCGCGCGCGGGCAGCGGGCAGTCGATGTTCGCCCGCCTGCTGCGGCCGCTTGCGGGCGCTCGCGCGGCCCCGACGCCGCGCTTCGTCTGCGCCGACATCGCCGCGCTGCCGCTCGCGGGCGCGTCGATCGACCTCGCGTGGAGCAACGTCGCGCTGCAGTGGGTGAACGACCTGCCGCGCGCGTTCGCGGAATTCCGCCGGGTGCTGAAAGTCGGCGGACTGCTGTCATTCACCACTTTCGGCCCCGACACGCTGCGCGAGGTTCGCGCCGCGTTCGCGGGCGTCGACGGCGGCACCCACACCAACCGCTTCGTCGACATGCACGACATCGGCGACATGCTGGTCCATGCGGGCTTCGCCGATCCGGTGATGGACATGGAGCGCATGACGCTGACCTACGACACGCCGGAGGCGATGCTCGCCGAGTTGAAGGCGATCGGGGCGACCAATCGCACGCTCGGGCGCCCGCGCGGCCTCACCGGGCGCGCCCGCTGGGGGCAGGTCATCGCCCGGCTCGAGGCGTTGCGCCGCGACGGGCGCATTCCGGCGACCTACGAGGTCGTGTACGGTCACGCGTGGAAGCCCGAGCCGCGGTCCACCCCCGAGGGGCACGCGATCGTCCGGCTGCAGCGCCCGGATCGGCGCTGATGGCATCGGGCATGATACCCCACGGGGTATTTGTCGCCGGCACCGACACCGGTGTCGGCAAGACCTTCGTGGCCGCGGCCCTGCTGCGCTCGCTGTGCGCGGCAGGCAAGCGCGCCGTCGGCATGAAGCCCGTCGCGGCCGGAATCGAGCCCGGATGCGACGTCAACGCTGACGTCGCGGCGCTCGCGGAGGCCGGCAACGTCGACGCGCCGCTCGCGGACCGCAATCCCTACGCATTCGCGGCGCCGATCGCGCCCCATCTTGCGGCACGGTTACAGGGCGTGAGCATCGACATCGGCGTCGTGGGGGCGGCCTACGGGCGCCTGGCTGCGGTCGCGGACGCGGTGGTCGTCGAAGGCGCGGGCGGCGTCCTGGTGCCGCTCGACGCGCGCCGGGACATGCTCGACATCGCTTCGGCGCTCGGCCTGCCGGTGCTGCTCGTCGTCGGCATGCGCCTCGGTTGCCTCAATCACGCGCTGCTGTCGGCATGGGCGATACGCGCCCGGGGACTGATGCTCGCGGGATGGGTCGCCAACCGACTGCCGCCGGAAATGGAGCAGGTCGACGCCAACGTCGACGCGATCACGCAGCGCCTGGGTGTTGCGCCGATCGCAACATTCGGGTTCGCGCAGCCGGGTCGATTCGTTCCGGAGGCGCTGAGGGCACTCGAAATGGATTGATCCATGCTAAGATTTCGCGGATTTGCGCGACGAGCCATTCGCGGTGCGCGCAAGCCTTCCAGAACAGGAAAATTGCGCCGGAGCCGCGCAGGGCCGGGCAAGACGTGAACGGGGACAGCATGGTGGGGAATCAGGAACGAAGCACGCGCGCGCTGCGCGCGCCGTCGAAGTACTCGGCCCGGTGGCTGGCCGCGGCGCTCTGCGCGGGATTGCTGGCCGCGCCCGGTGTCGCGACGGCCGCCTGGGAGTGGAACTTCCAGCCGGCCGCAACGCCGATCGCGCAGCAGATCACGCATCTGCACGAGCTGATCTTCTGGATCTGCGTCGTGATCTTCGTCGGCGTGTTCGGAACGATGTTCTACACGTTGATCAAGCACCGCAAGTCGGTGGGGCACCAGGCGGTGCAGTTCCACGAGAACACGACGGTCGAGATCGTCTGGACGGTCATCCCGTTCCTGATCCTGCTGTTCATGGCGTGGCCCGCGACCAAGGTCGTGCTCGCGATGCACGACACGTCGGCGCCCGACATGACGATCAAGGTCACCGGCTACCAGTGGAAGTGGGGCTACGACTACGTGCAGGAAGGCTTCGGCTACTACTCGACGCTGTCGACGTCGTTCGACCAGATCCAGAACCGCGCCCCCAAGGACGAGCACTACCTGCTCGAGGTGGACAACCCGCTGGTCGTCCCCGTCGACGCCAAGGTCCGCGTGCTGGTGACCGCAGCCGACGTCATACACTCGTGGTGGGTGCCCGCCTTCGGCGTCAAGCAGGACGCCATTCCCGGGTTCGTCCGTGACACCTGGTTCAAGGCCGACAAGGTCGGGATCTACCGCGGCCAGTGCGCCGAGCTGTGCGGCAAGGAGCACGGCTTCATGCCGGTCGTCGTCGAGGTCAAGTCGAAGGAGGATTACGCCAAGTGGCTGGCCGAGCAGAAGAAGAAGGTCGCCGCCGCCGCCGACGATCCGAACAAGGTCTGGGACCTGAAGGACCTGCTCGCAAGGGGCCGGCAGGTGTTCGACGGCAACTGCGCGGCCTGCCATCAGCCGAACGGCACCGGCAACGCGGCGATCGGCGCACCGCCACTCGTGGGCGACAAGGTCGTGCTCGGGCCGAGGCAGCACCAGATCGACGTCGTGCTGAACGGCCAGACCAATGGCGTCGTCGCGACCGGCGGGGCCGGCGGCAAGATGCCTTCGTGGAAGCAGCTCTCCGACGTCGAGATCGCGTCGGTCATCAGCTACACGCGCAACACCTGGGGCAACAAGGCGGCCGAGGACATCGTGCAGCCGTCCGAGGTCAAGGCCGGGCGCAAGTAAGCGATGCGGGCCTGCCGGCGCGCAGCGGTCCTGCAGTGCGCGGCGGTCCGATGGACAACGGCCACTCGATGATCCGCGCAGGCGCGGGGCGCGGGTGGCAGGGCGGTACAAGGGAACACAGGAGCGGAAAATGAGCAGCATCACGCAACCGGTCGGCGGTCACGGTCACGGCCACGATGAGCATGCGCATCATCCCACCGGGATCATGCGCTGGGTGACGACGACCAACCACAAGGACATCGGGACGCTGTACCTGTGGTTCTCGTTCACGATGTTCATCGTCGGCGGCATCATGGCGCTGACCATCCGCGCCGAGCTGTTCGAGCCGGGGATGCAGATACTCGCGCCCGAGCGCTTCAACCAGATGACGACCCTGCACGGTCTCATCATGATCTTCGGCGCGCTGATGCCCGGTGCCGTCGGCTTCGCCAACTGGATGATCCCGATGCAGATCGGGGCGCCCGACATGGCGTTCGCGCGGATGAACAACTGGAGCTTCTGGCTGCTGCCCCCGGCCGCGATCCTGCTCGTGCTGTCGCTGTTCGTGCCGGGCGGCGCCGCCGAGACCGGCTGGACGCTCTATCCGCCGCTGTCCATCCAGTCGGGCATGGGCATGGACCTGACGATCTTCGCGATCCACATCATGGGCGCGTCGTCGATCATGGGCTCGATCAACATCATCACGACGATCCTGAACCTGCGGGCGCCCGGGATGACGCTGATGAAGATGCCGGTATTCTGCTGGGCATGGCTGATCACCGCCTACCTGCTGATCGCGGTCATGCCGGTGCTCGCCGGCGCGGTCACGATGCTGCTGACCGACCGCCACTTCGGCACGTCGTTCTTCAACGCGGCCGGCGGCGGCGACCCGGTGCTGTTCCAGCACGTGTTCTGGTTCTTCGGCCACCCCGAGGTCTACATCATCATCCTGCCGGCATTCGGGATCATCTCCGAGGTGATCCCGGCGTTTTCGCGCAAGCCGGTGTTCGGCTACGCGTCGATGGTGTACGCGCTGTCCGCGATCGCGATCCTGTCCTTCCTCGTGTGGGCGCACCACATGTTCACGACCGGCCTTCCGGCGGCGGGGATCCTGTTCTACATGTACGCCACGATGCTGATCGCCGTGCCCACCGGCGTGAAGGTGTTCAACTGGCTCGCGACGATGTGGAAGGGGTCGATCAGCCTCGAGGCGCCGATGATGTTCGCGCTGGGCTTCCTGTTCCTGTTCACGACCGGCGGCTTCACCGGCCTGATCCTCGCGATCCAGCCCGTCGACGTGCAGTTCCAGGACACCTACTACGTCGTTGCGCACTTCCACTACGTGATGGTCGCCGGGACGCTGTTCGCGTTCTTCGCCGGCATCTACTACTGGCTGCCGAAGTGGTCCGGGAAGATGTACAACGAGACGGTCGCGCAGTGGCACTTCTGGCTGTCGTTCATCTTCTTCAACGTCACCTTCTTCCCGATGCACTTCCTCGGCCTCGCCGGGATGCCGCGGCGCGTTCCCGACTACGCGCAGCAGTTCACCGACTGGAACCAGGTGGCGACGATCGGCGCGTTCGGATTCGGGCTGTCGCAGCTCGTGTTCCTGTACGCGGTGGTGAGCGCGATCCGCAGCGGCAAGCCGGCCCCGGCGAAGCCCTGGGACGGTGCGACGTCGCTCGAGTGGACGCTGCCCTCGCCGGCGCCGTACCACTCCTTCGAGACGCCGCCGGTCGTCAAGTGACCACCGGTTCCCGCGGCGCGGCGCCCCTCGCGGGCCCCGCGTCCGCCGGCCGGATGACGAGATCATGAACGCAGACAGCCTCCCGCAACGCCAGGAAGACCGCGCTGCCCGGTTGCGTGCGGCCAATCGCCGCACCGGCCTCGGCCTGCTCGCGATCTCGGTGGTGTTCTTCGTCGGTTTCTTCGCATCGCGGATGCTGAGCAGTCCCGACGTGTCGATCGCCGTCGTCGGCGTCGCCGTTCTGCTCTACCTCGCCGTGGCGATCGGCCGGCACTTGCGCAAATGACCGCAGGCAACGCTTCCATTCCCGGCGGCGGCCGGAAGGACCCCCGCGGGCCGGGCAACCGGCGCCTGTTCTTCAAGCTCGGCGTGATCGTGCTCGCGATGTTCGGGTTCGGCTACGCCCTGGTCCCCTTCTACAACCAGATCTGCCGGGCGACCGGGCTGCGCGACATCGACCAGCCGGACGAGGTCGTCAACACCCAGGTCGACGCCACGCGCTCGGTGCGCATCGAGTTCGACACCAACCTGCGCAACATGCCGTGGAAGTTCCGCGCGCTGCAGGAGTCGACCGACATCCATCCGGGCGCCGTCACGCAGGTGATGTTCGAGGTCGTCAACAATTCCGACCACCCGGTCACCGGGCAGGCGATCCCGAGCTACGGTCCCCAGTTCGCCGGGCAGTATTTCCGCAAGCTCGACTGTTTCTGCTTCAAGAGGCAGACCCTTGCGCCGGGTGAGACGCGGAAGATGCCCGTCGTGTTCGTCGTCGATCCAAAGCTGCCCAGGCAGGTGTCGACGATCACCCTTTCGTACACATTCTTCGAGGTCGAAGGCAATGGCAACGGCTGACGCACCGTCGCTGACGCTTGCCCGGGGCCCTGTTGCCGCAATCAGGAGCGATCGATGAGCGCAGTCTCCCAGGGTGCCAAGCCCTATTACTACGTACCGCAGCCTTCGCACTGGCCGATCACCGGATCGCTGGCGCTGCTGCTGATGGGCCTCGGGGCGGCGTTCTGGTTCAACCACTACGCGGCCGGGCCATGGATCCTGCTCGCGGGGTTCTGCGTCCTGCTGGTGATGCTGTTCGGCTGGTTCGGCACGGTGATCCGCGAGTCCGAGGGGCACCTGTACAACAAGAAGGTCGACCTTTCCTTCCGCTGGAGCATGAGCTGGTTCATCTTCAGCGAGGTCATGTTCTTCGCCGCGTTCTTCGGAGCGCTGTTCTACGTGCGCAACATCTCGGTGCCGGATCTCGGCAGCGCGTTGACCGGCCGTGAACTGTGGCCGAACTTCTCCGCGCAGTGGCCGACGGTGGGCCCCTACATCAAGCAGCAGTTCTCGCCGATGAGCGCGATCGGCATCCCCCTGCTCAACACGATCCTGCTGGTGACCTCGGGCGGCACGCTGACCATCGCCCACCATGCATTGAAGTCGGGGCATCGCGGCGCGCTCAAGTTCTGGCTGTTCGTCACGATCGTTCTGGGCTTCACGTTCCTCGGCTTCCAGGCATACGAGTATCACCACGCGTACACCGAGGCCAACCTCAAGCTGTCGACGGGCGTCTACGGCTCGACGTTCTTCATGCTGACGGGTTTTCACGGCGCCCACGTGACGATCGGCGCGATCATGCTGACGGTGATGCTGGTGCGCGCGTTCCGCGGGCACTTCGACGCCGAGCACCATTTCGCCTTCGAAGCCGCCGCGTGGTACTGGCACTTCGTCGACGTCGTCTGGCTGCTGCTGTTCGTGCTCGTCTACTGGCTGTAAGGCGCCCGGCTACAGGCCGCCGGGGCTGATCCATCCCATCCGCCAGGAGAGGACGAGGAAGGCGATCAGCCCCATCGACAGCAGCACCCGGATCGCCAGCGCCGTCACGACGCGGTTGCCGCGGCCGCGGTCACGGTAGAGGAACACCAGCGCCGTGAACAACGCGGCCAGGATGGCGATCAGGACGAGGATGACGACGTATCTCATGGCGCGCTTTTCGAGGCGCGCAGTTTAGCACCGGGCGATGGCGATTTCCGAGCCCGCTGCAGCTGCGCCCAGGCGGCCGCCGAACGACGGACGCCGCAAGCCGGCATGGATCCCGACGCTGGTGACGATCGCAGCCGTCGCGCTGTTCGTCCTTGCCGGTAACTGGCAACACCGGCGCATGCTGCAGAAGCAGGCGCTGCGCGCGCAGATCGAGGCGGCCGCCGCGGCGGCGCCGGTGCCCCTGCCGCCGGACGTCGTCGACTGGGGTGACTGGCGGTTTCGCCAGGTCGTCGTCTCCGGCACCTTCGACGCCGCGCACCAGATCCTCATCGACAACGAGGTGCGCGCGGGGCGCGCCGGATACGACGTCGTGACGCCGATGCATCTCGCCGACGATCGCATCGTGCTGGTCGATCGCGGCTGGGCGCCGATGGGGCCGACGCGGGCCGAGCTGCCGTCGTTCCCGCCGCCGCCGGGCGTCGTATCGCTGCGGGGACGCATCGACATACCGCCGAAGCACTACTTCGAGCTCGGCGACGGCGACGTGCCCGAGGGCCCGTTGTGGGAGCACCTCGACCCGCAGCGTTTCGGCGCCGCAACAGGGCTTCCCGTTCTGCCGGTCGTCGTCGAGGCGATCGACGGCCCCGGAAGCGAAGGACTTGCGCGCGATTGGCCGCGCCCCGATTTCGGAATCGAGATGCACCTGGGATACATGCTGCAGTGGTACACCTTCGCCGCGATGGCGGCCGGACTGTGGTTCTGGTTCGCCCTGCGGCCGTGGCTGCGCGGGAGGGCCGCAAGATGAGCGGCGCGGGCCCGGCCGCGGTCCGCCGCGGCACCGACGCGCGCGCGCGGCGGATGATCGTGCTGATTGCCGCGATCGCGGTGGCACCCGTGGTCCTCGCCTGGTTCGCCTACCACTACTGGCCGCGGACGGCGCGCACCAACTACGGCGAGTTGCTGTCTGCGCAGACCCTGCCGCAGCTCACCGGAACCACGCTGGCGGGAGCCCCGTTCGACAGCTCCGCGCTGCGCGGCAAGTGGGTCGTGCTCTACGCCGCGCCGGGCGCGTGCGATGCCGTCTGCCAGCAGGCGCTCTACGCGTCGCGGCAGGCGCGAACCATCCAGAATGCCGAGCGTGACCGCGTGCAGCGCGTCTGGCTGCTGACCGACGGGGCGACGCCTCCGCAGGCGCTGCTTGCCCTGCATCCCGATCTCGCCACCGCCCGCGTCGCGCCCGCGGCGCTCGTGCCGCTGCCGCGGGGGCTCGCGGTCATGTACCTGGTCGATCCCCTGGGCAACCTCGTGCTCGCGTGGCCGGCGAATCCCGACATCAAGGCGATGTCGAAGGACCTGTCGAAGCTGCTGCACGCGTCGCAGATCGGTTGACCGCCGGCGGGTGGGGCGCACGGTGACGGATTTCCGCCCGAGGCGCCTGGCGTTGCGGCAGCGAAGGCGGCACGCTACGCCCTCCACTGCGGTAAAATGCCGAACTTTCCGGATCCACACCCGCCCGTGACCACACTCGCCTACACCGAAAACCGCGCCCGCCAGTTCTTCGCGCTGGCAAAACCGCGCGTCGTGTCGCTGATCGTGTTCACCGCGGTCATCGGCATGTTCCTCGCGGTGCCGGGCATCCCGCCGGCAGGCGCCGTCGTGTTCGGCACGATCGGCATCGCGCTGGTTGCCGGCGCCGCGGCTGCGATCAACTGCCTCGTCGAGCAGAACATCGACAAGCTGATGCGCCGCACGAGATGGCGGCCGCTGCCGCAGGGCCAGCTGACGTCCTGGGAGACGCTGGCCTTCGCGGGCGTGGTCGGCGCCGCAGGTCTGGCGATCCTGTACCAGTTCGTCAATCCGCTGACGATGTGGCTGACGCTGGCGACTTTCGTCGGCTACGCGATCATCTACACGGTGCTGCTGAAGCCGGCGACGCCGCAGAACATCGTCATCGGCGGGGCCTCGGGCGCGATGCCGCCGGTCCTCGGCTGGGCGGCGGTGACGGGAACCGTTCCCGCCGAGGCGCTGCTGCTGTTCCTGATCATCTTCGTGTGGACGCCGCCGCATTTCTGGTCGCTCGCCCTTTACCGGCGCGAGGACTACAAGAATGCGCAGCTGCCGATGCTGCCGGTCACGCACGGCATGCGCTACACGCAGGTCATGATCCTGCTCTACACGGTGGCGCTCACGGCGGTGACGCTGATGCCATATGCGGTGGGGATGAGCGGACCGGTCTACCTGGTCGCCGCGGCGGCGCTGGGCGTGACCTTCATCGCCTACGCGTGGAGGCTCCTGCGCTCGTACAGCGATGCGCTGGCCCGAGCGACGTTCCGCTACTCGATCCTGTACCTGTCGGCGCTGTTCTCGGCCCTGCTGGTCGACCACTACCTGCGTTACCTCGTCTGACCGGCACCCCGCTGCGGCGGTCGTATCCGGCCGCGGCCCCGACAGCGCCATCGCCCGCGCCCGTCACGCCAAGATGAACCTCCTGTCGCCCCCGCGCCGCCGGACGCTCGCTGTCCTGGTTGCAGTTCTGCTCGCCGCCTGCAGCCCTTCGGGGCCGAAATTCGAGGCGTCGGACATCACCGGTTCGTCGTTCGGTCGCGATTTCTCGCTCGAGGATCCCAAAGGCGTGACGCGCAGCCTCGCCGATTTCCGCGGCAAGGCCGTCGTGCTGTTCTTCGGCTACACGCAGTGTCCCGACGTGTGCCCGACGACGCTCGCGACGCTCGCGCAGGCGATGCAGCGCCTGGGGCCCGATGCAGACCGCGTGCAGGTGCTGTTCGTCACCATCGACCCCGAGCGCGACACCCCCGCGCTGCTCGCGCAGTACGTGCCTGCGTTCGATCCGCGGTTCCTCGGACTGCGGGGCGATGCGGCGGCGACGGCACGCACGGCCAAGGAATTCAAGATCCTCTATGAGAAGGTCCCCGGTGCGACCCCCGGGAGCTACACGATGGACCACTCGGCGGGGACCTACATCTTCGACCCGAAGGGGCGCCTGCGGCTCTACGTCGCGTACGGCCAGGGCCCCGACGTCTACGCCCACGATCTCAAGCGGCTGCTCGACGCGTCGTCGTGACGCACCGTCGTGACGCGTCGGAGTGACG
>JAJXTF010000071.1 GCA_021784125.1 Pseudomonadota bacterium
GTGCGCGCGACGCCGACCCATCCGCAGGCCGCGCCGCTCGGCTGGGACGGGTTCGAGCGCATCGCGGCGGGGACGCGGGTGCCGGTCTACGCTCTGGGCGGATTGACCCGCGACGACCTCGAGGCGGCGACGATGCACGGCGCGCACGGGATTGCGCTGCGCCGGGCGGCATGGCCGGGGCCATGATCGGAGCGCGTCCCGGCTTCGCCGGCGGGGTCGGGCACCGGACCGACGCGTGCCCGCGTTCCGTGGGCTGCGCCTTCCCGCGCAACGTCAGCGGTCGTCGGGCGGCGCGTCGTCCGGCAGGGAATCCTGTTCGTCGGGCGCCCCGGTGACCGGGATCCGGTAGCGCTCGGCGGCCCAGGCCCCGAGGTCGAGGGTCTTGCAGCGCTCCGAGCAGAACGGGCGCCATTTCGATTCGGCGGTCCAGGGGACGGGCGCACCGCACTGCGGGCACTTGACGATCCTGGGCGTGGTCATAGGTTCGTCCCGGCGACGGTGTCGAACAGCGACGGCGTCACGGGCATCGGTGTGGTCTCGCTCACGAAGTTTGCGACGGCATCCGCCGGAATCAAGCCGCCGACGCGCACGCCGAGGAGCCGGATCCTGCGCTCCAGCGCGATGCGCTTCAGGCAGCTTCCCGCAGCGCGCCTGATCGTCGCCGCGTCCTGTGTCGGCGCGGCTATCGTCCGGTCGCGCGTCACCGTGACGAAGTTGTCGTAGCGCAGCTTGACGCCGATTGTCCGGCCCGCGTAGCCCTTGCGCCGCAGGTCGTCGCTGACGCCGTCGCACAGCCCGGTGAAGATCCGCGACAGGGCATCGCGGTCGCGGGTGGCCGACAGGTCGCGCTCGAAGGTCGTCTCGCGACTGATCGACCGGGGTTCGCTGTGGGTGACGACGGCGCGTGCATCGCGGCCGTGCGCGGCGTCGTGCATCCACTCGCCCTGCGCACGGCCGAAGCGCGCGACCAGGACGTCGCGGTCGGCATGGGCAAGCTCGCCGATGCTGTGGATCTGCATCTCGGCCAGGCGCGCCGCCGATTTCGGCCCGATGCCGTTGATCCTGCGCGCGGGCAGAGGCCAGATGCGGCGCTCGAGATCGCCGTCGCCGATCACCGTCAGGCCGTCGGGCTTGTCGAGGTCCGAGGCGATCTTCGCGAGCAGCTTGTTGGGGGCGATGCCGATCGAGCAGGACAGCCCCGTCGCGCTGCGCACGGCATCCTTGATCGATTGCGCGAGCGCGCGCACTGCCTCGGTCGCCTCCCCGGTCGTGCCCGCGGCGGCCCGCTGCGGCGCGCAGACGTCGGTCAGGTCGATGTAGATCTCGTCGATGCCGCGGTCCTCGATCTGCGGCGCGATCGCGCGCACCGCGGCCTTGAACAGGCGCGAGCAGTGGCGGTAGGCGTCGAAGTCGACCGGCAGCACGACGGCATCGGGCGCCAGCGCCGCGGCTTTCATCATTCCCATCGCCGAATGGACGCCCAGCGCGCGCGCCTCGTAGGTCGCCGTCGTCACGACGCCGCGGCCGGTGTAGCCCTTGAGCGTCGCGAAGGTCCGGGTGATGGCGCCCGTCGCCGGGTCGACGCGCTCGACCGGCCGGTGCGCGCGTCCGCCGCCGATGACCACCGGCCGGCCGGCGAGCTCCGGATGGCGCAGCAGCTCGACCGACGCGTAGAACGCGTCCATGTCGAGGTGCGCGATGACCCGCGGGGTCACAGATTGCAGAACGTCAGCTCGAACTCGATGTCGTCGTCGACGACGTTGCCGCGGTTCATTCCCGACACGCCGAGGAAGCGGATGTTGAGCGCGTACTTGTTGGCGCTGATCTCGGGCACGCAGGGCAGGTCCTGCTCGAGCACGATGCGCAGCAGTTGCGCAACCTTGGTCGTCGTCAGCATCAGCTGGAACACGCCGTGGTACGCCGTGTGCCGGCTCGACCGGGCGTTCTCGCGCAGCAGGCGCAGCACGATCGCCGACCCGGCGCGGATCGGCTCGAAAGGCTCGATCCAGGCCGCCAGGTCGTGATGGCGCGCCGTCGCGTCGCGGTTCAGCCAGTGGTGGTAGGCAGGCAGGTCGAACTCCGATACGCCGCCGGGGATGGCGGCGCGCTGCTTGATCGCCATCAGCCATTCGTTCTCGCGCAGGTGCATCCCGACCTTGCCGGCCTGGGCGAGCAATCCCGCGGTGACCTGGTCGATGTCGGCAAGCAGGCCGGCGAGCGCCTGTTGGTCGATCTGCGAATTGCTGCGCAGCGGAGCGAGGACCTGCTTCTGCCGCTCGAGCTCCTGCAGCAGGTCGGTCTTCAGGTCGGCGCGCGCAGCGACGTCGGTGATCTCGAACAGCGAGAGCAGCGCCGCGTGGTGATCGTGCGAAGCGTCGCGCGCAGCGAAGAACCCGACCCGCGCGAACAGGTCCTCGAGCCGCATCAGCGTGCGGATTCGTTCGTTCAGCGGATGCTCGTAGCGAATCACTGGCGCGATACTCACCGGTCAGGGCGCCATTCTGCCTCAATCACGGCGTTCCGATCACCCTTTTCCGGAATCGCCGGTCTCCCGCGCGCGTCTCGCGAGCTCGCGATAGCGCCGATCGAGCACGTCGACCTGGGCCTCGATGTCGTCCGGCGGTCCCCCGTTGTCGACGACGTCGTCGGCCTGGGCGAGGCGCTCGGCGCGCGGCAGCTGCGTCGCCATGATCCTGCGCACTTCGTCTTCGGCGAGGCCGCTCCGGCGCTGCACGCGGCGGACCTGCTCGGCCTCGGGGCAGTCGATGACGAGCACGCGGGCGACCCGCGAACGCAGCCCGCCGCGTTCGAGCAGCAGCGGCACGACCAGCAGGCCGTAGGGCGAGCGCCAGCGGCCGATCGCTTCCTCGATGCGCGCGGCGATCAGGGGGTGCAGCAGCGCCTCGAGCCGGTGCCTGAACGCCGGGTCCGCGAACGCGTGCTGCCGGAGCTGCGCCCGGTCGAGCTCGCCGTCGGTGCCGACGAACCCGGGGCCGAAGGCAGCGACGACGGCGAGGTAGCCGGCTTCGCCGCGCTGGCTGATCGCGTGCGCGACGTCGTCGGCGTCGAGGACATCGGCACCGCGCGCGGCGAACGCCGCGCCGACCCGCGATTTGCCGCTGCCGATGCCGCCGGTGAGACCGACGACGAACGGACCGGTCACAGGAACCAGCCCCGGACGAGCGCGGGACCGAAGAACAGCGCGATGCCCCCGGCAATGGCCAGGTAGGGCCCGAAAGCCAGCGGCACGCTGTGGTCGCGCCCCTTGAACACGATGAGCATGATGCCAATGACGGCGCCGACGACCGAGGACAGCAGGACGATCAGCGGCAGCATCTGCCAGCCGAGCCAGGCGCCGAGCGCCGCGAGCAGCTTGAAATCGCCATAACCCATGCCTTCCTTGCCGCGGACCAGCTTGAACACCCAGTAGACGGTCCAGAGCGCGAGGTACCCGGCGACGGCGCCGATCACCGCGTCGGCGAGCGGAACGAAGACGCCGAACAGGTTGGCGACGAGCCCCGCCCAGAGCAGGGGCAGCGTCAGGTTGTCCGGCAGGTACTGGGTGTCGAAGTCGATGAAGGTCAGCGCGACCAGCGTCCACAGCAGCACGCAGGCAGCGAGGCCTTTCCAGGTCGCGCCGTAGCGCCACACCGCATACGCGGCGAGCACGCCGCCCAGCACCTCGACCAGCGGGTAGCGCGCCGATATCGGCTTGCTGCAGGCCGAGCAGCGGCCGCGCAGCGCCAGCCACGAGACGACCGGGACGTTCTCCAGCGCGCCGATCCGGTGTCCGCAATCGGGGCAGGCCGAGCGCGGGACCGCCAGGTTGTAGGTCGCGGGGTCCTCCCGCGGGGCCGGTTCGCCGCGCATCTCGGCGCACTGCGCGCGCCAGTCGCGCTCCATCATCTTCGGCAGGCGATGGATGACGACGTTGAGGAAGCTGCCGACGCACAGGCCGACGACCAACGCGATCGCGACGGCAGCCAGCGGGCTCGCGAGCAACATGCCGCGGCCCTCAGCCGGCGCGAGGGCGGGGGACGGGGCGCTGCGCCGACCCGGGCGCCTCGGCGTCCGGCGTCAAATGACCGCGCCCAGCTTGAAGATCGGCAGGTACATCGCGACGACGAGGCCGCCGACGACGACGCCGAGGAACACGATGATCACGGGCTCGAGCAGGCTCGACAGGGCGGCGACCGCATCGTCGACCTCGCGCTCGTAATAGTCGGCGATCTTGCCCAGCATGTTGTCGAGCGAGCCCGATTCCTCGCCGATCTGCGTCATCTGCAGCACCATCGTCGGGAACAGGTTCGTCGCGCCCATGGCGTTGGTCAGGCTCGTGCCGGTGCTGACCTCGGTCTGGATGCGCTTGGTCGCGGCGACGTACACCATGTTGCCCGATGCGCCGCCCACGGCGTCGAGCGACTCGACCAGCGGCACGCCGGCGGCGAACATCGTCTGCAGCGTCCGGGTCCACCGCGCGATCGTCGCCTTCTCGAGGATGGTGCCGACGATCGGCAGCTTCAGCATCATCCGGTGGATCCAGAAGCGCACGGCCTCCGAGCGCTTGATCGACAGCCGGATGCCGACGAAGGCGCCCATCATCACGAGGAAGATCGCCCACCACCATTTGACGAAGAAGTCGGAGATGTTGATGACGACCTGCGTGAGCCACGGCAGGTTGGCGCCGAAGCTGGTGAACACCTGCTTGAACGCCGGGATCACGAACACCATGATCACCCAGACGACGACGATGGCGACGACGATGACCGCGATCGGGTAGAACAGCGCCGACTTGATCTTGCTCTTGATCGCGAGGATCTTTTCCTTGTAGCTGGCGAGACGGTCGAGGATGCCGTCGAGCATGCCCGCGGTCTCGCCTGCCTGCACGAGGTTGCAGTAGAGCGGATCGAAATGGTTCGGGTGCTCGCGGAAGGCCTGCGACAGGCTCGAGCCCGTCTCGACCTTGTTCTTGATGTCCAGCATCAAGCGCGAGAAGCGCGCATTGCTGTGGCCGCGGGCGATGATGTCGAAGGACTGCAGCAGCGGCACTCCGGCCTTCAGCATCGTCGCGAGCTGGCGGGTGAAGAAGGTGATGTCCTTCTCGCCGACCGAGCGGCCGCCGCGGAATGCCTGTCGCTTGATCTTGTCGACGCGGATTCCCTGCCGCCGCAGGTTGGTCGTCGCGACGGTCTCGGAGATGGCGCGCAGCTCGCCCCGCACCGGTTTCTTGTTGCGGTCGACGCCTTCCCAAAGGAACGTGAATTCCTTCGCTTTCAGGGTCCTGCGCGGGATGGTTGCGGTGGCCATGGGAATTTCCTCTAAGACGCGTTTCGCGCGCTCACTCGTTGGTCACGGCCTCGATTTCCTCGAGGGACGTGATGCCCGCCTTGGCTTTGAGCAGTCCTGACTGGCGCAGGTTGCGCATGCCCTCGCGTCCGGCCAACTCGGCGATTTCCAGCGAGTTGCCGTTGCGCATGATCAGCTGACGCATGTCGTCGCTGATCGGCATCACTTCGTAGACGCCGGTGCGGCCCTTGTAGCCGGTGCCCTTGCAGTGGTCGCAGCCGACGGGGCCGAAAGGCTGCCAGCTTCCGTCGAGATCGGTTTCCTTGAAGCCCGCGCGCAGCAGCGCCTCGGGCGGGATGTCCTCGGGGCGCCTGCAGTGCAGGCACAGCTTGCGCGCGAGCCGCTGGGCGACGATCAGGTGCACCGACGAGGCGACGTTGAACGGCGCCACCCCCATGTTCATCATCCGCACCAGCGTCGACGGCGCGTCGTTGGTGTGCAGCGTCGACAGCACCAGGTGACCTGTCTGCGCCGCCTTGATCGCGATGTCGGCGGTCTCGAGGTCGCGGATTTCGCCGACCATGATCACGTCCGGGTCCTGGCGCAGGAACGCGCGCAGCGCGGTCGCGAAGGTGAGGCCCGCCTTGTCGTTGACGTTGACCTGGTTGACGCCGGGGAGCTGGATTTCCGCCGGGTCCTCCGCGGTCGCGATGTTTACCCCGGGCTGGTTCAGGATGTGCAGGCACGAGTACAGCGAAACGGTCTTGCCGCTGCCGGTCGGGCCGGTCACGAGGATCATGCCGTAGGGGCGACCGATCGCGTCCAGCAGCAGCTTCTGCTGGTCGGGCTCGTAGCCCAGCGCCTCGATGCCCAGGCGCACGCCCGACGAATCGAGGATCCGCATCACGATCTTCTCGCCGAACAGCGTCGGCAGCGTCGACACGCGGAAGTCGATCGCGCGGGTCTTCGACAGCACGAGCTTCATGCGCCCGTCCTGCGGTACGCGCTTTTCCGAAATGTCGAGCTTGCTGATCACCTTGATCCGCGACGCGACCTTGTCCTTGATCGCAAGGGGCGGCTGCGCGATTTCCATCAGGATGCCGTCGAGGCGATAGCGGATCCGGTAGAACCGCTCGTAGGGCTCGAAATGGATGTCCGAGGCGCCGGCGCTGATGGCGTCGAGCAGCACCTTCTGGATGTAGCGGACGACCGGGGCATCCTCGACTTCGCTTTCCTCGTCGGATTGCGACGAAGATTGCGGTGAGCCGTCCTCGAGGGCGACTTCGATGTCCTCAAGCGCCGCGATGTCCTTGAGCGTGGTTCCGCTGGCCTCGGCGATCTTCGCGATCGCCTGCGCGAGCTTGTCGTCCTCGACGACGACCGGCTCGACGACCAGATTGGTTTTGAAGCGGACCTCGTCGAGGGCCTGCAGGTTCGCGGGGTCGGAGGTGGCGACGTAGAGCCGGTTGCCGCGCTTGTGCAGCGGCAGAACCCGCCGCGTCTGGGCCATTCGCACGTCGAAGTGGTCGCGGCTGACCTGATCCAGGTCGAAGCCGGCGAGATCGAGCAGGGGCACGCCGAAGGCCCGCGAGGCGAACACCGCCAGCTGCTGCGCGGAGAGCCGCTTGCCGGTCAGGACCTGCTCGGCGAAGGAGATTCCGGCGGTCTGGGACTGGCTCTGCAGGGCCTCTGCCTCGGATTCCGACATCACTCCGTGCTGCGCCAGGGCGCGGGCGAGTCCGCTGATGTTGCGGGTGGCGGCGTGGGTGGCCATCGATGTTCGTATCGGGTCTTGTTTCTGGCGATTGCCGGAGTTGCCGGATTCTCGGTCGGACGTCAGATCAAGGACATTTTAAGCAAATGTCATGCCGAGTTTCGTCCCGCGTAAGGACGCCATGGGTATTCCATTCGCATAAAACTTGCCGTCAGGATGATGCCCGCTCACCCTGGGTTTGTAAAGGCGCCGTGCTGCGCCCCACCGGGGGGACGAGCTTGACGACCTTAACGGCGCGATCCTGGGTCTGCAGGATCTCGACGCGTTGGCCCCCGACCTCGAAACTCATGCCGGCGTCGGGTATTTCCCCCAGATGTTCGACGATCAGGCCATTGAGGGTCTTGGGGCCATCCAGCGCGAACTGGGTCCCGAGGCGCCGGTTGAGGTTGCGCAGGGGAACCATGCCGTCGACGATGACGCTGCCGTCGGCCTCCCGGTGGAAGCTCTGCCCGCCGCCGGGAGCCTGGGTCGTGAACTCGCCGATGATCTCCTCGATGATGTCCTCGATGGTCACCAGGCCCTGCAGCTCGCCGTATTCGTCGACGACCAGCCCGATCCGCTGCCGGTCGGTCTGGAACTGCTGGAGCTGGGTCAGCAGCGGCGTGCCCAGAGGCACGAAATACGGGGGGCGCAGCAGCGTGCGCAGCCGTTCGGCGTCGAGGTCGCCTCCCGCCAGCACGTGCACGACGCTCTTGACCGGCAGCACGCCGATGATGTTGTCGAGCGAGCCCTCGTACACGGGCAGCCGCGTGTGGTACGAGGTCGCGAGCTGCTGGCGCAGCAGCGCGGGCTTTTCGGAGAGGTCCAGCGCGTGGATCTGGCTGCGGGGCGTCATCACGTCGTCGACGCTGATCGCCTCGAGGTCCATCAGATTGGCGAGCATCGTCTTGTGCTTGCCGCGGAAGTACTGTGCGCCCTCGAGCACCAGCGAGCGCAGCTCCTCCTGGGTGAGCGTCGTCGACGCCTCGGCCGCAGGCTTGAAGCGGACGAGCTTCAGCACGCCCTGCACGAACAGGTTGACGAACCACACGATCGGGCGGAGCACCCGCAGCATCGGCGTCAGCGCGTAGCTGACCAGCGGCGCGAGCAGGTCGGAATAGGCGGCACCGACGACCTTGGGCGTGATCTCGGAGAACACCAGGATCAGGAAGGTCACCGCGACGGTTCCCAGCGCCAGCGGCCATTGCCCCTGGCCGAAGAGGCGCACGGTGATCACGCTGGCCAGCGTTGCCGCCGCCGCGTTGATCAGGTTGTTGCCGAGCAGGATGACGCCGAGCAGCTTGTCGGTCTGCGCGAGCAGCGACAGCGCGAGCCGCGCGCCGCGGGCGCCGCGTTGCGCCTGGTGCTTCAGTCGGTAGCGGTTCGCCGCCATCATCGCCGTCTCGGCGATCGAGAAGAAACCCGACACGACCAGCAGGACGACCAGCGCGAGACTGAGGGAGCCTAAGGGGATGTCGTCCAAGCGCGGTGGCCGTATCTATCGGCGCAGCAGGGTCTATCGGCGCAACAGGATCTCGAGCACGAACTTGCTGCCCAGGTATCCCAGCGCGAGCAGCAGCGTACCACCCAAGATCCATTTTAGCGCCGTGCGACCCCGCCAGCCATGGCGCCAGCGGCCGTAGAGCAGGATGGCGAACGCGAGCCAGCCGGCGACCGAAAACACGTTCTTGTGCGTGAACTCGACCGGCTTGCCGAAAATCTGCTCGGAGAACAGGATGCCGCTGACCAGCGTCAGCGTCAGCAGCACGAAGCCGGCGCTGATCAGCCGGAACAGGTACCGTTCCAGCGTCAGCAGCGGCGGGCGCGCCCCGCCTGCAGCATCGGGCAGGCCGCGGTGGAGGCGCTTCTCCAGCCCGGTCATCACCAGCGCCTGCAGTGCGACGACGACCAGGAAGGCGTAGCCGACGAGCGCGACACCGATATGGGCGGCCGCCCAGGGCTCGTCCGCATACGGAATGGGGTGCGGCGTGGCGGCCAGCGGCGGCAGCAGCACGCAGCCGGCGGCCACCGGAAGCACCACCGCCGTCACGCCGGGGAGGGTTCGCATCACGCCGGTCAGCCACGCGACCAGCACCGCGAGGCCGGCGACCAGCGACAGCGCATTGACCAGCGACAGGTCGAGGCCCTCGGGCCGGGCGATCGCCTGGAAGATCGCGATGCCGTGCAGGACGAGGGCGGCGCCGAGCAGCACCAGACCGGCGTTGCGGTGGGTGGGGGTCGAGGCGGGGCCGCGTGGCCACAGTGCCCACGCAGCCGCTGCGTAGATCGCCGCAACGAGCACGTGCAGTAGAATGATCATCGCCGATCAAGTTTACCTCAGCGTCCCTGCGCCTCCCGTCGCCGGACCGCGGGGCAGGATTCCCATGTTCGATACCCTTACCGAGCGCCTGTCGCGCGTCGTCAAGACGCTGCGCGGCGAGGCGCGGCTCACCGACGCCAACATCCAGGACGCACTGCGCGAAGTGCGGCTGGCGCTGCTCGACGCCGACGTCGCGCTGCCGGTCGTCAAGACGTTCATTGCGGACCTGCGCGAGAAGGCGGTGGGAGCCGAGGTCGTCGGATCGCTGACGCCCGGCCAGGCGCTGATCGGCGTCGTCGCGCGCGAGCTGACGGCGTTGATGGGCGGCGCCGCACAACCGCTCGACCTCGCCGTGCAGCCGCCCGCGGTCATCCTGCTCGCCGGCCTGCAGGGCGCGGGCAAGACGACGACCGCGGCGAAGCTCGCGCGATGGCTGATCGCGCAGAAGAAGAAGGTCCTGCTGACCTCGGCCGACGTCTATCGTCCCGCGGCGATCCTGCAGCTGCAGACGCTGGCCGGGCAGGTCGGCGCCGATTTCTTTCCGTCGAGTGCGGACCAGAAGCCGGTCGACATCGCGACCTCCGCGCTCGACTGGGCGCGGCGGCATTACCACGACGTCCTGATCGTCGACACCGCGGGGCGGCTTTCGATCGACGAGGCGATGATGCGCGAGATCGCCGACCTGCATGCGGTGGTCAAGCCGGTGGAGACGCTGTTCATCGTCGATTCGATGCAGGGTCAGGACGCCGTCAACACCGCCCGCGCGTTCCGCGAGGCGCTGCCCCTGACCGGCGTCATCCTCACCAAGCTCGACGGCGATGCCCGGGGCGGTGCCGCGCTGTCGGTGCGCCAGGTCACCGGCGCGCCGATCAAGTTCGCCGGCGTATCGGAAAAGATCGACGGACTCGAGGTCTTCCATCCCGAACGGATGGCCTCGCGGATCCTCGGCATGGGCGACGTGCTGTCGCTGATCGAGGACGCCCATCGCTCGGTCGACATCGAGGAAGCGAAGAAGCTCGCGAAGAAGGTCAAGACCGGCAAGGGTTTCGACCTCGAGGATTTCAAGGGCCAGATCGCGCAGATGCGCAAGATGGGCGGGCTTTCGGCGCTGGTCGACAAGCTGCCGGCGGAGCTCGCGCGGGCAGCGCAGGGCGCCACCCTCGACGACCGCAAGGTGGCCCGGCTGGAGGGGATCATCAACTCGATGACTCCCCAGGAACGCGCGAAGCCCGAGCTCCTCAAGGCTTCGCGCAAGCGCCGGATCGCTGCCGGTGCGGGGGTCTCCGTCCAGGAGGTGAACCAGTTGCTCAACCAGTTCGAGCAGACCCAGAAGATGATGAAGATGGTCGCCAAGGGGCCCCAGAAGATGCTTCGGGGCCTGAAGAACCTGATGCCGGGAATGCGCTGAGCCTCCGGAACCCCTCACCCCATCCCTCTCCCCCGCGCGGGAGAGGGGGCGAGGCGCCAGGGACCGCCGCTGGCCAACCGGCCTGAACGCCAGTATAATCATCGGCTTTTCGTCTTTTGGACATGGTGCCCGCGCAGGATTCGGGCGCCCACTCAGGAATCGTCGACATGGTAGTGATCAGACTGGCTCGCGGCGGCGCCAAGAAGCGGCCGTTCTACAACGTCGTCGTCAGCGATTCGCGCAATCGTCGTGACGGGCGCTTCATCGAACGCGTCGGGTTCTACAACCCGGTGGCGTCGGCTCACGAGGAAAGCCTGCGCATCGCGCAGGATCGCATCGCTTTCTGGCGCGAGCGCGGCGCGAAGCTCTCCGATACGGTCGCGATGCTGGTCGAGCGCGCGGCCAAGGCGGCACCCGCACCGGCGCCCGCAGCCACAGCCTGAAACCGCAGTCGCAGCCGGCACAGGCCATCGTCGTGATGGGCCGCGTGGCGGCGCCGTACGGCGTGCGCGGGGCGCTGAAGGTGCAAACGCTGTCCGCCGAATCTGCGGCGCTGCTCGAGCATCGGCAGTGGTGGCTGCGCACGCGGGCGATGCCCGGGCAGTGGCAGCCGTGGATCGTGCAGTCGGCGCGCATGCATGGCGCGGCCCTGGTTGCGCAGGTCGAGGGCATCGACTCGCGCGAGGCGGCGGCGGTGTTGCGGGGTGCGGAGATCGGCGTGCCGAGGGGCGACCTGCCGGTACTCCCGCCGGGCGAGTATTACCAGGGCGACCTGGTCGGAATGCAGGTTGCGAACCGCGAGGGCGTCGCGTTCGGCCGTGTGACGGGCTTCCTCGAAAGTGGCGCCCATCCGCTGTTGCAGGTGACGGACGAAGCCGGGGTCGAGCGCCTGATTCCCTGGGTCGGGGATTACGTGCTTCAGGTCGATGTCGACGCGGAACGCATCGACGTCGACTGGCCGGCGGATTACTGAAGGATGCCGGGATGTCCCCGCAAGGCGTGGTGGCGGGGGTCCGGGCGGCGGGAATCATGCGCATCGATGTCGTGACGCTGTTCCCGGACATGGTCGGACACGCGGCCGGTTTCGGCGTGACGGGTCGGGCGCTCGGCCGCGGACTCTGGCAGCTGGGCTTGTGGAATCCCCGTGATTTCACGACCGACCCGCACCGGACCGTCGACGACCGTCCCTACGGCGGCGGGCCGGGGATGGTGATGCTGGCCGAGCCGCTGTCGAAAGCGCTCGCGGCAGCGCGGGCGGCGCAGGCGGCGCAGGGGGTCGCGACGCCGCGGACGCTGTGCCTGTCGCCGGCGGGTGCGCCGTTGACGCACGCGGCGGTGATGGCCCTGGCCGAGGGCAGCGAGCGCGGCCTGGTGCTGGTGGCGGGACGTTACGAAGGCATCGATCAGCGCCTGCTCGACCGCGAGATCGACGCCGAGGTGTCGATCGGCGATTTCGTCGTGTCGGGCGGCGAGTTTCCGGCACTGTTGCTGATCGACGCGATCGTGCGGCAGCTGCCCGGCGCATTGAACGACGCCGAGTCGGCGCGACAGGATTCCTTCGCCGACGGGTTGCTGGATTGCCCGCATTACACGCGGCCCGAGACGTATGATGGCGAACGGGTGCCCGCGGTGCTGCTGTCGGGCAACCATGCGGCGATCAGGCGCTGGCGGCTGATGCAGTCGCTGGGCAGGACGTGGGAGCGGCGGCCGGAGCTGTTGCGCGACCGGGCGCTGACGAAGGAAGAGCAGCAATTGCTGGACGAGTACAGGAACACCCATAACTAACCGACGCATCAGGGGGCGCCCTGCGCTGCGCTCGACCGACTGCAAAAGCGGTCAACGAAAGGAAGCGATGTCATGAACATCATCGAAACGCTGGAGCGCGAGGAGATCGCGCGGCTCAACAAGACCATTCCCGAATTCGCGCCGGGTGACACCGTCATCGTCAACGTCAAGGTCGTCGAAGGCGAGCGCAAGCGCGTCCAGGCCTACGAGGGCGTCGTCATCGCCAAGCGCAACCGCGGCCTCAATTCGGGATTCACGGTGCGCAAGATCTCAAGTGGCGAAGGCGTCGAGCGGACGTTCCAGACCTACTCTCCGCTGATCGCATCGATCGAGGTCAAGCGCAGGGGCGATGTAAGGCGCGCCAAGCTCTACTACCTGCGCGGACGCTCGGGGAAATCCGCGCGCATTCGCGAAAAGCTCGCGGTCCGCGATTCGGCCAAGTCCGAGTAACCCGAGTAAGGTTTTCGCAGGGTGGATCGCATGCCGGCGATACTGCCGGCGTGCGGCAGCATAGGGCGGCCCTGCGGGGCCGCTCTTCGTTTCCGGGGCGCCCACGGGCGCGCGGGACCCCAGCAGGCGGCGGCACGGGCTGCCGCGGGTCGCTGCAGGGAGGGCGGGCCCGGGCCCGGCAGATGGCGCGGTTCTTGCACCATTCAGCCGGATCGGCCGCGGAGACGGGTTGGATTGCCAATCCGCGGCTTCTGTCGCACCATTCCAATGGCATATTTCCGCCGGCGCTGCC
>JAJXTF010000072.1 GCA_021784125.1 Pseudomonadota bacterium
CTGCCGACCCAACTCCACCTGATGGAGGAGCTGAAGAAGATCCGGCGGGTGATCGCCAAGGCGCGCGACGGCGCGCCCGACGAGGTGTGGCTGGTCCTCGACGCCAATACCGGCCAGAACGCGCTGGCGCAGGTCAAGGCCTTCGATGCCGCGATCGGGCTGACCGGCCTAATCATGACCAAGCTCGATGGCAGCGCCAAGGGCGGGATCGTCGCGGCCATCGCCAGGCAACATCCGATTCCGTTGAAGTTCATCGGCATCGGCGAGGGGGTCGACGACCTCCAGCCCTTCCGCGCCCGCGAGTTCGTCGACGCGCTGCTCCCGCCGGAATCACCGGGCTGAGGATCGGAATCCCGGGGGCCGGCAGGGGCCCTCTGGGGCGCCCCGGGGCGGGGGCCGTGGTCGATGTGTGCGCACACTCACTTGATGTGCTCCCGGGAAATCGGCGCGACCCGGCCACTCGTGGAACCGGGCGACCGACTCGCGGCCCAACGGAGGCGCTGCGATTCCCGAATCCGCGAAACCCCGTAGCCGCGGGGCCCGGCCCCGGTTCCGGCACCTGTCGCCATACCCGAGTGTTTCACTCAGGAACTTTTCCAGGCATTAGCACTCTCAACAGGTGAGTGCTAAACTGGTGTCGGGCGGCACTCGGCGGTTGCCGATCGGGGTCCCGAGGGCGGGACGATCGGGCGGCTGCCAACGAAGTACCCGCCACTTCGAAAGGAGAGTTCGATGTCCGGAAGTGCACTGGCGTTTCCGACCCCTGCCTCGCTGGGGAGCCTCGACCACTACATCCAGGCGGTCAATCGTTTCCCGCTGCTGAGCGCCGATCAGGAAGTGGCGCTGGGCCGGCGCTGGAGAGAACACGAGGACGTCGATGCGGCGCGTCAGCTCGTGCTGTCCCACCTGCGCCTCGTCGTTGCCGTTTCGCGCAACTACATGGGCTACGGGCTTCCGCAGGCCGACTTGATCCAGGAGGGCAACATCGGGCTGATGAAGGCCGTCCGGCGCTTCGACCCCGAGCGCGGCGTGCGACTGGTCTCGTTCGCCCTGCACTGGATCCGCGCCGAGATCCACGAATACGTGCTGCGCAACTGGCGGATGGTCAAGATCGCGACGACCAAGGCCCAGCGCAAGCTGTTCTTCAACCTGCGGAGCATGAAGGTATCGTCGGCCGCGCTGACGCACGGCGAGGCCGATGCGATCGCGAAGCAGCTCGGCGTCAAGCCCGAGGAGGTCTTCGAGATGGAAACGCGCATCTCGGGAGGCGACGTCGCGCTCGATCCGTCCCCGGGCGACGAGGAATCCGTCACGCCGATCGCCTACCTCGCCGATCCGGACGACGAGCCCTCGGTGGCCCTCGAGCGCACCCAGATCGCAGCCAATCGCAGCGAGGGCCTGCACTCGGCCATCGCGAGACTCGACGGCCGCAGCCGACGCATCATCGAGGCACGCTGGCTGCGCGAGGACGACACTGCCGCGACGCTGCAGGAGCTCGCGAACGAGTACGGGGTTTCCGCCGAGCGCATCCGCCAGATCGAGAGCAAGGCGCTGAAGACGATGCGCGCGCAGATGGCGGCGCTGCAGTAGCGGGACGCCCCTCACCCCGACCCTCTCCCCGCAAGGCGGGGCGAGGGGATGGGGCAGCTCAGAGCTCGACCTGCGTCCCCAGCTCGACGACGCGGTTGGTCGGCACGTGGAAGAACTCCGACGCCTTGGTGGCGTTCTTCGACATCGACACGAACAGCTTTTCGCGCCACAGTGCCATGCCCGGCGAGACCGTCGCGATCAGCGTCTCCCGGGAGACGAAGAACGACGTTTCCATCATGTCGAACGCAAAGCCGTTGCGGCCGCAGTCCTCGAGCAGCTCGGGAACGTCGGGCTCGTCCTTGAATCCGTATTTCGCCGTCATCCGGAAGAACTCGCAGCCCAGCGACACGATTTCGGTGCGGTCGCGCTCGGCGACGTAGGGAATGTCCTTGGTGAGGATCGTCAGGAAGACCACGCGCTCGTGCAGCACCTTGTTGTGCTTCAGGTTGTGCAGCAGCGCGTGCGGCACGCGGTCGGCCGTCGACGTCAGGAAGACCGCGGTACCGGGGACGCGAGTGGGCGGCGACGCCTCGATGCTCTGGATGAATAGGTCCAGCGGCATCGCGTCCTCGGCCAGGCGCCGCATCAAGATCGCGCGGCCGCGTTTCCACGTCGTCAGGAGCGTGAACACGATGCCGCCGATGGCCAGCGGGAACCAGCCGCCGTCGGGGATCTTGAGCGAATTCGACGCCAGGAACAGCAGGTCGATCGCCAGCAGGGGGGCGGTCACCAGCGCCGCCAGCCATTTCGACCAGCGCCAGATCCTGCGCATGACGACGAAGATCAGGATCGAATCGATCAGCATCGCCATCGTCACCGCGATGCCGTAGGCGCTCGCCAGGTTGTCCGAGGTGCGGAATCCCAGCACCAGCGCGATGATCGCGACCAGCAGCATCCAGTTGATGAAGGGCACGTAGATCTGGCCAATCGTGCGCTCCGAGGTGTGCTCGATGGTCAGGCGGGGGCAATACCCCATCTGGATCGCCGCGCGCGTCAGCGAGAACGCGCCCGAGATGACGGCCTGCGAGGCGATGATCGCCGCGGCGGTCGCGAGCAGCAGCAGCGGCATCCGCGCCCAGTCGGGCGCCAGCAGGTAGAACGGGTTCTGGATCGCCGCGGGGTCGCCGAGGACCAGCGCTCCCTGCCCGAAGTAATTGAGCAGCAACGCGGGCATGACCAGCAGCAGCCAGGCCTTGCGGATCGGGTTCCTGCCGAAATGGCCCATGTCCGCGTAGAGGGCCTCGGTGCCCGTGACCGCGAGAACCACGGCGCCCATCGCGACGAAAGCGGTTCCCGGATTGGCCATCGCGAAGCGCCCCGCATAGACGGGATCGAGCGCCGCGAGCACCGCCGGATGGCGCAGGATCTCGAGGGCGCCCAGCACGCCCAGCGCCGCGAACCACAGCAGCATCACCGGCCCGAACACCGCGCCGAGGCTCGCCGTTCCCTTGCGCTGCACGCCGAAGAGCAAGACGAGGATCGCGACGCTGACCGGGACGATGAACGGGTGCATCGCCGGCGCGATGACGCCCAGGCCCTCGACCGCGCCCAGCACGGTGATCGCGGGCGTGATCATCCCATCGCCGTAGAACATCGCCGCCCCGAAGATGCCGAGGCCGACCAGCCACCAGCGCAGGCGCCCGCGGTCGGCAACCCCGCGCGAGACCAGCGCCGTCAGGGCGAGGATGCCGCCTTCGCCCCGGTTGTCGGCGCGCATGATCAGCACGATGTACTTGAGCGTCACGACGATCACCAGCGCCCACACGATCGCCGACAGGACGCCGAGGACGTTGTCGTGCGTCAGCGAAAGGCCGTAGGGTCCGGTGAAGGCGGTGCGCAGCGTGTACAGCGGGCTGGTGCCGATGTCGCCGTAGACGACGCCGATGGCGCCGACGACGAGCGGCATCGTGCGGGCTGGCCTTCCTGCGGAGGCGGTCGCCGTGGTCACGATCGGAACGTCGGGCCGGTTCAGGCCGCGCTATCGTCGGTGCGACGCGAAAAACGAATGTTGAGCTGCTTCAATTTGCGGTAGAGGTGCGTGCGCTCGAGGCCGGCCTTCTCGGCGACCTTGCTCATGTTGCTCTGCTCGCGCCCCAGCAGTTGCTCGAAATAGATGCGCTCGAAAGCCTCGCGTGCTTCGCGCAGCGGCAATTCGAAGAAGCGGGTCGTGATCTCGGGCGCGATCACCTGGTTGGGCGACGCCGACTCGCCCAGCAGGCGCTTGACGTGGTCGGGCGTGATCTCGCCGCGCACGACCAGCATGTTCGCGACGACGTTGCGCAGATGGTCGAGGTTTCCCGGCCAATAGGCGTTGCTGAGCGCCGTCAGCGCTGCCGGCGGCAGCGCCGCGAGCAGCGGCTGCGTGCGCTCGCCGCCGGCGGACTCGCGCCAGCAGCGTTCGATCAGCGTCGGGATGTCCTCGCGGCGCGCGCGCAGCGGCGGCAGCACGATCGCGCCGGCGGACAGCTGCGCGAGCAGCGCCGCATCGAAGCGGCCCTCGGCGGCGAGATTGGCGAGCGCCTCGCTGGATGTCGCGACGAGTACGATGTCGTGCTTGTCGAGCTTGGGAAGCAGGAACGCGAGACCTTTCTGCTCGGCGCGCGAATACTGGCCGATCTCCGCGCAGTACAGCACCCCCTCGCGCGCCTCCTCGATCAGCGACAGCGGGTTGTTGGCCAGCCGCGCCCCGTTTTGCAGCGCGACGAATGGCGCGCCGGCAACCTCGAGCGCGCGCGCGGCGACGTCGTGCCCGGTCCCCGGCTCGCCGAGGACCAGTATCGGCCGGCGCGCGGCGAGCAGCCCCTCGAGCGCCTTCTCGGCCGCCCGCACCGCGGTGCCGCTGCCCAGCGCGGACAGCGAGACGCGTCGCGGCTCGTTCGCGGCGACGATCTTGAACGCGCGTGCGATCGTCGCCAGAAGCTTCGACAGGCCGATCGGCTTTTCCAGGAAGTCGAAGGCCCCGATCTTCGTCGCCTCGACGGCCGTCTCGATCGTGCCGTGGCCCGACATCATCACCACGGGCATCGTCAGCAGACCGCCCGAGCCCCATTCGCGCAGCAGCGTGACGCCGTCGGTGTCGGGCATCCAGATGTCGAGCAGCACCAGCGCGGGCTGCTGGCGCTGCCGGTACGCGCGCGCCTCGCCCGCGTTCTCGGCCAGCGCGACCCGGTAACCCTCGTCCTGCAGGATTTCCGAGAGCAGCTCGCGGATCCCGACCTCGTCGTCGACGACGAGGATCTCCCTGCCGAGCGCAATGCGCGGATCCATCATGCGGTGGCCGCCGGCTTGAGGCTGCGGAAATGCAGCGTGACCCGCGCGCCGTGGGGAACGACGTTCTCCAGGGTCACGCGGCCGGCGTGCTCGTCGACGATCTTTTTCACGATTGCCAGTCCCAATCCGGTGCCTTTCGCCTTGGTCGTCACGTAGGGCTCGAACGGATGCTCGAGCACGTTCCCGGCAAAGCCGGGGCCGCGATCCCCAAACGAGAGTGTAGCCTCCGTGCCGCTCAAGGTCAGCGAGATGTCGATCCGCGGGTCGTCGACGCCGGACTGCGCGTCGATCGCATTCTGCAGCAGATTGTGGAACACCTGGCGCAGGCGCGTGGGCTCGCCCTGGATGATGACCGGTGCCTCGGGGAGCACGAGGGCGACGTGCGGGCGCAGATTGTCGTACAGAGCCAGCACGTCGAGCAAGAGGGCCGCGACGTCGACGGCCTGCATCTGGCCGGGGCGGGGCTGGCGCGCGTAGATCGCGAAATCGTCGACCATGTGCTTCATCGCCGCGACCTGCGAGACGATCGTCTGCGTTCCACGCCGCAGCGTCTCCTGGTCGCCCTCGTCGAGACGGGGGCCGAGCTTCACCGCGAGCCGCTCGGCAGAGAGCTGGATCGGCGTGAGCGGGTTCTTGATCTCGTGGGCAAGCCGTCGCGCGACCTCGGCCCAGGCGGCGTCGCGCTGCGCCTCAAGGAGCTCCGACACGTCGTCGAACACGACCACGTAGCCCGGCACCGGCGCACCGGGCAGGCGCGTCCCGCGCAGCAGCAGCGTACGCGTGTGGCCGGCGACCGTCAGCGCCGCTTCCCGCTGCCACTGCCCTTCGCGCGCGCCGCGGAAGCCTTCGGCGACGAGCTCCGCGAAAGGCGCGAGCGCCGGCAGGCGCCCGCCCCACTCGCCCAGCGGCACGCCCTCGAGGTCGGCGAAAGGCTGCTGCAGGATGACGGCCGCGGCGGGATTGGCGGTGCGCAGGCAATAGCGGTCGTCGAAAGCGAGGACGCCCGACGACAGGTTCCCCAGCACGCTCTCGAGGTAGGCCCGCGTCGTCTCGGTCGCGCGTTGCGATTCCTCGGTGCGAAGCTTGGCATCCGCGAGCTGCGAGGTCATGGTGTTGAACGATTCGGTGAGCACGCCGAGCTCGTCGGTCGACGTCACCGGCTGGCGCCGCGTGAAATCGCCCCCGGCGACGGCGCGGGTGCCTTCGGCGAGCATTCCGAGCGGCGCGGCGAAGCGCTCCGAGAGCACCACCGCGAGGCCGAGGGCGGAGGTGAGCGCGAGCAGCAGCGTCAGCGTCAGGGTCACCTGGTAGAGGCGCTTCAGCGCATTGCGCGAGAAGGTGATCTCCTGGTAGTCGCGCGCGCCGGCCTGCACTTTCTCGAGATCCTGCGCGAGCGGGCGCGGCACGCGCTCGACCACCTGCAGCACGCGCAACGGATCGATCCGGTCGCTGCTGTTCACCGGCACGACCACGCGCAGCCGCAGGCCACCGTCGGAGGCCTGCTCGACCCGGGCGTAGGTCTGCTGCAACCGGGCACGCCGCAGCGCGTCGCCGGGCAGGGCGTCCGGGGGCATCAGCGACCCGCCGATTCCCCCGACGGCGAGCACGCTGCCCGAAGGCGAATAGAGCGCGGACTCGTAGACGCCCGCCTGCTCGGATGCGCGATTCAGCGTCGACGCCGCCGCGCCGGGGGCGTCGGCCAGTGCCGATGCGATGGCCGTCGCGCGCGTCGTGGTTTCCCGCAGCAGGTAGTCGAGCGAGCTGCGGCCCAGGTTGATGCCCCCGTCCAGCGCACGGTCGACGCGCACGTCGAACCAGCTCTCGATGCTCCTGCCCAGGAACTGCACCGAAACGGCATAGACCAGCGCACCGGGGAGCACCGCGACCAGCGAGAACAGGAGCACCAGCCGCAGCGCGAGCCGCGAGCCGAAGACGCCGGCGACGAGGTTTCGCCGCAACTGCAGGAGCTGCCCCCCGACAACCAGCATCAGCAGCACGACCAGCGCACCGTTGATGACCAGCAGGGTGTTGTAGTGGCCCGCGAACAGGTCGGTGTTCGCCGTCGCGGTGGCGAGCAGGAACAGCGCGATCGCCGCAACCCCGGCGAAGGTCAGCGAGAACCAGCGCAGGCGACGCGACGCGAGGATCCCCGTCATGGCGTGAAGGTGAACCGGTGCCAGTCCGACGAGAGCTGCCACTCGCTGGACGCGAGCGCGTTGACCTGGAAAGGCTTGGGCAGCTCGTTGACGTCGAGCCTCTCGCGGATCGCGGCATCGTATTGCGTGCCTTTGGCGAGGTCATCGGCGCGCAGAATCGGACGCGATGCGACACGCCCGATGAAGCGCTGGACGTCGCCCAGCGAGTCGAAGGCCTGGCCGAGCGGACCGCTCGCGACCCGGTACTGCCGCGTCAGCGAGCTGTACGACACACGGTAGGTGATCGACCACTGCGCAACCTTCTCCGGAAACCACAGGAAGCGCGCGCGGGAGAGCTCGAACTCGATCGTGAAATACAGCGGGATGCCCTTGTCCAGCGCTTCCTCGAGCGTCGGCGTCAGCGCGAAATCGAAATCGGCCGAAAGCAGGACCTCGCCGTCGGCGATCTGCAGCGAGGCGCCGCGGACGGGGATGCTGTCGGCCTGCGCCGGTACCGTGGCGAGCACGATCGCCACCCCGACCACCGCAGCCAGCAGGCGGCGGCGAGTCGTCGGGGCCGGCGGGAAATCACGTTGGGGAATGGGCTGCATGCGGGGAGGACGCGCGGCGCTCCCTTTTCCGGGGCGGTGACCGCGCTTCGCGCAGGGTGCAAAGACGCCGCAACAGTCTCACGGGTTCTTGCGGAGCAATGCGTAGAAGAACCCGTCCTGATTGTGGCGCGCGCCCGGAGCCGAAGGCAAGACCTGGCCGCCGCGATGCGCCACGTCGGCGGGGAAATTGATGGTTTCGCGCAACGCATCGGCGTGGCCCGCGCAGAATTCGCCGACGCGCTCGTCGTTTTCGGCCCTGAACACCGAGCAGGTCGCGTAGAGCAGGCGGCCGCCGGCCGCGAGCAGCGGCCAGGCCGCTTCGAGCAACCGCGATTGCGTGGCGCTGAATGCCTGGACGTCCGATGCGCGGCGCCGCCACTTGATGTCGGGGTGACGTCGCACGATGCCCGATGCCGTGCAGGGGACGTCGAGCAGGATGCGGTCGAAGGGCCTGCCGTCCCACCACGGCCCGGGATCGTTCGCATCGCCCGCGACGACGCGAACCCTGCGCCGGTCGTGGCGCATCCGCCGCAGGTTGTCGCGCAGCCGGTCGAGGCGGGAAGCATCCGCGTCCAGGGCCGTGAGTTCGACGTCGGCGCATTCGAGCAGATGGGTCGTCTTGCCGCCCGGCGCCGCGCAGGCGTCGAGCACGCGCATGCCGTCGGTCACGCCGAGCAGCGGCGCGGCGAGCTGTGCGCCCAGGTCCTGCACGGCGAAGGCGCCGTCGGCGTAGCCGGGCAGATCGGTCACCGGCCTGGGCTTCGCGACGACGACGCCCGCTTCGCCGACCTGAACCGCCTCGATGCCGGCGTCGGCGAAGCGCGCGACGAGCTCGGGCGCGGACAGGACGCGGCGGTTGACCCGCAGCGACAACGGCGGCCGCGCGTTGCCGGCAGCGAGCATCGCCTCCCAATCGGCAGGATGGTCGCGACGCAGGCGCTCGATCCACCACCTGGGATAGGCGTGGCGGGCGACCTCGTCGCCCTGGAGGTCGGCGAGCAGGGAATCGCGCTCGCGCAGGAACCTGCGCAGCAGCGCGTTCTCGAGTCCCCTGGCGGCCGGGCGCGCGAGCTGCGCCGCGGCCTCGACCGCCCGGTCGACGACCGCAAACGCCGGCGCGCGGGTGTGCAGGATCTGGTAGAGCGCCACGGCGGTCAGCGCTCGCAGCAGCGGATCGGGTATCGGATTTCGGGCGAGCTTGCGCGTGAGGGCGTCGAGCGTGCCCCAGTGCCGCAGCGTCCCGTAGGCGAGCTCCTGCACCAGCGTCCGGCCGCGCAGCGCGCTGCCGTCGTCGACCTCGGCGAGCGCATCGGTCAGCTTCGCACCGTCGATGACGCGCGCCACCGCGCGCGCGGCGAGGGCCTGTTCGGCATGCATCGCGCGAGGGGTCGCTAAAGGCCCGGGAATCGGCCGCTGCGGCCGCCGAAGGCCGTCATGGGGTCCCCGGACCGAAACGCGCACCGGGCGTGATCCGCCGCCCGGCGGCGAATGCCGCCGCCGGCATCCGGCGACCGCCGGCGGGCTGCACCTCGACGACGCGCAGCAGGCCCGGTTCGCGGGTAGGCCCGCAGACGACGTCGATCCCGGCGGGGCCGACGGCGGCAACGCGGCCCGGGTCGGACCCTGCGGCGCCGGAGGCGGGGACCGGGACCGCGTCCAGCGCCAGGGCGTCCCACAGCTTGACCGCATCGTCGCGCCAGGTCGCCGTGGCGCCGGGCGAAGGCGACAGGGCGCGGATCTTCCGGTCGATCGCGATCGCAGGAGCGTTCCAGTCGATGGCCGCATCGGCGCGACCGAGCTTGGCGGCGTAGGTGACGCCGGCTTCCGGCTGCGGCCGGCTCTCCAGGTGCCCGTCGCGCTCCAGCGCCGCCAGCACGTCGACGATCGTCGCGGCGCCGAGCAGGGCGAGCCTGTCGTGCAGCGAGCCTGCGGTTTCGCGCGGGCCGATGTCGATGCTGCGCGACTGGACCATTGCGCCGGTGTCCAGCCCTTCGTCCATTTGCATGATGGTGATGCCCGTCGTCGCGTCGCCCGCCTCGATCGCCCGCGCGATCGGCGCCGCCCCCCGCCAGCGCGGCAGCAGGGACGCGTGGATGTTCAGGCAGCCGTGGGCGGGCCAGTCGAGAACCTCGCGCGGCAGGATCAGCCCATAGGCGGCGACGACGAGGACGTCGACGTCGATCGCCTGGAGCGCAGCCCGTGACGCGGCATCCTTCAGGGTCCGGGGTTGCTGGGTGGAGAGCCCCAGCCTGTCGGCATGGCGCCTGACCGGGGAGGCGGCAAGCGCCAAGCCTCGGCCCGATGGCCTATCGGGCTGAGTCAGCACCACGGGTATGGTGTGTCCCGCAGCGTGGATGGCCGCGAGGGCACGCACGGCGAATTCCGGCGTGCCGGCGAAACCCACGCGCATGCGACGGCGCCGGGATCAGCCGGCGAGCTTCTGCTTCTTGCGCATCCTGGCCGCGAGGCGGCTGCGCTTGAGCGGGGAGAGATACTCGACGAAGACCTTTCCGCGCAGATGGTCCATTTCGTGCTGCACGCACACGGCAAGCAACCCGTCGGTGTCGAGCTCGAAGGTTTCGCCGCGCGCGTTCAGCGCGCGCACACGGATCCGCTCGGCGCGGGCGACCCTGTCGTAATAACCGGGAACCGACAGGCAGCCTTCCTCGTTTTCGGCCTGGCCCTCGGCTTCCAGGAGCACCGGATTGATGAACACCTGCAGGTCGTTCCGTTCATCGGAAACGTCGATGACGATCACCTGTTTGTGAACGTTCACTTGCGTCGCGGCCAGCCCCACGCCCGGTGCCGCGTACATCGTCTCGGCCATGTCCGCGACGAGTTTGCGGATTTCCGGCGTCACGGCGGCAACCGGGGCTGCAACCTTTTTGAGACGCGGATCGGGATATTCGAGGATCGGAAGCAGGGCCATGAGCGCTTTGGCTTGCCAAATGCAAGTTCCAGATGCAGAATCGTCTTTAAGTCCTTATTTTGTGGCGGTTTAGGACGTTAGCAAGTCCGCCCCACCCCAAAGAGGCCATATGCGTCAATACTTTACCACAGTCTCGCGCCGGATCGCGGTGTGCGCGCTCCTTTGCATCGCGGCAGCCAGCGCGGCGGCGCGTGCCCAGACGATCCCGCTTGCCGACCACCCGCCGTCGACCTACACGGTCGTCAAGGGCGACACGTTGTGGGGAATTGCCGGCAAGTTCCTCAAGCAGCCCTGGCGCTGGCCGGAGCTGTGGAAGATGAACCGCGAGCAAATCCACAATCCCAATCTCATCTATCCCGGTGACGTCATCAAGCTCGTCACCGTCGGCGGGCAGCCCGAGCTCTATCTCGAGCGTCACACCGTCAGGATGTCACCGTCGGTGCGCGTCGCGCCGCTCGCCGAGCAGGCGATACCGGCAATCCCGCAGGCGGACATCGAGCCCTTCCTGACCCGTCCGCTGATCACCGGGCCCGACGGTCTGGCGAGCGCCGCCGAGATCGTCGCCGGCCGCGACGACCGCGTCGTCCGCGGGCAGGGCGACGTCATCTACGTCGCCGGCCTCGATCCCAAGGGCGGCAACCTCTGGTACGTCTACCGGCCCGGCCAGCGCCTGGTCAACGACAAGGGTGAGACGCTGGGCTACGAGAATCGGTTCCTCGGCACCGCCCGCGTCGAGAGCTTCGGCGAGGTGTCCACCGCCCGGATCGAATCGGCCACCGAGGAGATCATCATCGGCGACCGGCTCCTGCCGGCGACGCCCGAGGTCGTGCAGAACTACATCCCGCATGCGCCCGATCACCTGATCGACGGCCACATCCTGAAGCTTGCACACGACGGCATGGAGACCGGCCGCGGCTACGTGGTTACGCTGGACAAGGGCAAGCAGGACGGGCTCGAGGTCGGAAACGTCCTCGCGATCTACCGGGTCATCGCGCCGGTGCGCGATCCGCGGCCGGGGCAGGAGGGCCCGTCGATCATGTTCCCGAACCTCGACAACACGACGAGCTACGCATCGCCCAAGTACCTGAAGGTCCCCGACGAGCGTCTGGGCATCCTAATGATCTTCCGGGTGTTCGATCGCGTGTCCTACGCGCTGGTGCTCAATTCCAGCGGCGCCGTCCGCGTCGGCGATTACGTAAGGACGCCCTGACGTCGGCAGTCGTCGGTCGGTGCCGCTCGATCCGCGCAAGCTCGCGTGGGCCGAGCTCGCACACAGGGCCCTCCCGCAGCGCGCCGTCGTCGAACTGCTGCGCGCGTTCGGCGATCCGGAAGCGGTGCTGGCGGCGTCGCGGGCGCAGCTCTCGCGCATCGTCGCGCAGGGGCTCGCCGATCGCGTGCTGGCCGCCGCACCCCGCGACGGAATCGACGCGACGGTGCGCTGGCTCGAGGACCCTGACCACCACCTGATCGCCTGGGACGACCCCGACTATCCGCGCGCCCTGCTCGACGTGGGCGATGCGCCGCCCGTGCTGTTCCACGTCGGCAGGCGCGACCTCCTGAACCGCCCGGCGCTTGCGATCGTGGGGAGCCGGAATGCCACGCCGCAGGGCATCGCGACCGGCCGCGAATTCGCCGCGGCATTGTGTGCGGCAGGGCTCACGATCGTCTCTGGACTGGCCGAAGGCATCGACGCCGCCGCGCATTCGGGCGCGCTCGACCGGGCGACCGACGCTGCGGCGGGATCGACGATCGCGGTGGTCGGCACCGGCCCCGATCGCGTCTACCCGGCGCGAAACCGCGACCTCGCGAAGCGCATCGCATCGGAAGGCGCGTTGCTGTCCGAGTATTTCCCCGGAACGCCTGCACGCAAGGAGAACTTCCCGCGCCGCAACCGGCTGATCAGCGGTCTCGCGCGCGGCGTGCTGGTCGTCGAGGCGACGCTGTCCTCGGGATCGCTGATCACGGCGCGGCTCGCCGGCGAGCAGGGCCGCGAGGTCTTCGCCATTCCCGGGTCGATCCATTCGCCGTTCTCGCGGGGCTGTCACAAGCTGATCCGCGAAGGGGCGAAGCTCGTCGAGACCGCGCAGGACGTCCTGGTCGAACTCGCCTGGACACCGCCCCGGGACTCGGGTTCGACGGCCCCGGGCGGGACGGCGTCGACGATGTCCGGCGCCGCGGGTGCGGGCGCCACGGCCGCCGAGGATGTTGACGCCACGCCGCTGCTGAGGGCGATGGGATACGACAGCGTTGCAATCGACACCCTGGTGCTTCGCACGGGGCTCGCCGCAGCCGAGGTCACGGCGGAACTGGTGCGGCTGGAGCTCGACGGCCGGGTCGCCGCGCGATCCGGCGGACTCTGGCAACGGCTCCGGCGAACGTAGGTGCAAGCGCTCACTGTGTTGTCGGGGCCGGCGGACGGCGGACTCGCTGCCGACGCCCGCACGCCGGGCCGTGCCAGGGCCGCCCGGGATCATCCAAACGATGGTTGCCCGCGCCGCGCGACCTTCGGTAGTATCGGCGGCCCCGAATCCCCGGTCCCTGCCGATCGCTTGGCATTTGCGCGCCGGGGCCGCATGTAGGATCGAACC
>JAJXTF010000073.1 GCA_021784125.1 Pseudomonadota bacterium
GGGCAGGCCATGGGGGGGCGGGCTTAGGTGACGCACCCTCGTCCTCGCGCGGGTCCCGGCTCGCGGCGGCCAGTCAACACACGACTGGCCGCGCACGAGCCACCCGCTTCGCGACGACTGCGTCACATGCGCCCGCCCCCCATGGCCTGCCCCGCCTGCGGAACGTGCTGCCACGTGACGCCCCACGCTGCACCACGCGCAGCGCAACGCGCACTTCACGGCGCATGCGTCACCACCAACGCATCGCCTCCACACGCCAGCATGTTGCCATCGATCAGGTGACACCGGCGCCGATCGCAGCCGCACCGACGGTTCGGGGCAGTGGGCCGGGCCTGCTGCCCATCGGCACCGATCGGCGCTCGTCGAGCGTGGGAGTCGGCGCGCGTCGAGCGCGCGGATCAGCGCGCGCGTCGAACGCGCAGCTCCCGCAGCTCCTGCTCGAGCAGCTCGATCCGCTGCGCATAACGCAGCACGATGGCGAGACTGTGGATATCCTCCAGCGCGAAGTCCTCGCGCAACCGGCGCGCAGCGCGAGCGGTCACCACACAGCGGGCGCTGAATGTCCACGAGCCCGCCGCGAGGTCGGATGGCGCCAGTGCACCGCAGGCCACCAGCTCGCGCAGCTCGCCCTCGGTGAGCCCGGAGCATTCGATCAGCTGTGCGAAGCTCAGGGTTCCGGACTCGTCGAGATACAGCGCTTCGGACGCTTCAATGTCCACGGGCGATGTCCTCCAGGTTGGCGCGCGGATCGAAAGCCGAGGCTTCCGCGAGCTGCCGGTACAGCTCGCGCTGATGGTCGTCGACGACCGTCGGCACGGCAATCTGAACGTGCGCGTACAGGTGACCGGCGCTGCCGCTCGGACGGGAAAATCCGCGGCCGGCGAGCCGCAGTTGCTGCCCGTTGCGGGTCCCGGCCGGGATCTTCAGCGTCACGCGTCCCGCCGGGGTCGGCACCTCGACGCTCGCGCCGAGCACCGCCTCCCAGGGAGCGAGCGGAAGATCCATGTGCAGGTCGAGGCCATCCGTCCGGAACAGCGGATGTGCCTGCACCTCGATGTCGAGGTAGAGGTCTCCCGGCGGGCCGCCGTTGAAGCCCGCAGCCCCCTTCCCCGGTACGCGCAGCTTCTGGCCGTCGGTGACGCCCTTGGGAATGCGCAGCTTGATCTTGCGCTGCACCCGCCTCGGCGCGCCCCGCTCGTCGTGCTCGATGACCCCGAGGTCGAGCTCGATCTCCGCGCCCGCGTACGCCTGGTCGAAGCCGAGCCTGACGGCTGCTTCGTAATCCTGGCCGGGCGTCGGCGCGTCGGGCGCGCGGCGTGCCCCGCGGGCACGTCCGGCGAGCCCGGCGAAGAGGTCGGCGAGGTCGGCATCGTCGAACGAGAACTGCGGCTCGCCGTGGGCGCGCTGCCAGTCGGGCGGCGGGCGGAATTCCTCGCCGGGGCCGTGGCGACCGAGCTCGTCGTAGGCGGCGCGCTTCTCCGGATCCTTCAGGGTTTCGTAGGCCTCGGCGACCTCCTTGAACTTCTCCTCGGCATCCTTCTCCTTGGAGACGTCGGGGTGGAACTTGCGCGCGAGCTTGCGATAAGCCGTCTTGATCGCGTCGGCGCTCGCCGTGCGTTCGACGCCGAGCACCGCGTAGTAGTCCTTGTATTTCATCGCAGGCTTCCGATGGAGATCAGCCCCTGGAATCGGTGCGCCGCTCGATCGCCACGCCGAGCTCGCGCACCCCGGGAAGGGCCCCGAGCTTTGCGACCCGAAGCTTGATCGACGGCGCACCGAATCCGTCGAGAATACTGCGCGCGAGCACCTCGGTGAATCTCTCGAGCAGGGAATGCGGATTGTCGCGCGCGAACGCACGGACGTGTGCGACGACGGCCGCGTAGTCGATCGCGTCGGCGAGCTCACCGGTCTCGAAAGGACGCGACGACGGCAGCTCGAGCTCGAGGTCGAGGCGCAGCGTCTGCGGCAACTCGCGCTCCCATGCGTAGACGCCGACCTTGGTGTCGACGCGCATGTCGTGGATGAAGATGGTGTTCATCGTGCGCCCTGGATGGATATGTCGCTGGCCGACCGGTTTCCGCATCGACCCGCGCTCGGCCGGGTCGCCATCGCGTTCCAGCGCTGCGCGCCGATGCTAAGATCGATACGGATATTACCGGACACCGCGCGATCCCGTGCTCGCGACAATCCTCATCATCATCGGGGCGTACCTGATCGGCTCGATCTCCTTCGCCGTCGTGGTGAGCCGCGTCTACGGCCTGCCCGACCCGCACGGCTACGGTTCGGGCAACCCCGGCGCCACCAACGTGCTGCGCACGGGCAACAGGGCTGCGGCAGCGCTGACCCTCGTCGGCGACGGGGTCAAGGGCTTCATCGCCGTCTGGCTCGCGCAGCGGCTCGCGGTCGCAGTCGATGCGCCGGCATGGACGGTGGCCGCATCCTCGCTGGCGGTCTTCCTGGGCCACGTCTATCCGGTCTTCCACCGCTTCGCCGGCGGCAAGGGTGTGGCAACCGCCGCGGGCATCGTCTTCGCCTGGCACTGGCCGCTGGGCCTCGCCCTGACGGTCGTCTGGCTGACGATGGCCTTCGGATTCAGGATCAGCTCGCTCGCCGCGCTGACGACCGCAGTCCTGATGCCGCTGGGGATGTTCTACATCGGCGGACCGGGCCCCGTCGCATGGTCGAGCGTGGCGATCGCGCTGCTCCTGTTCTGGCGGCACCGCACGAACATCAGGCAACTCGTTTCGGGACGCGAGCGCCCGATAGGCCGCTAGACCCATAGGCCGCTAGACCCATGGGCCGCTAAGCCGCGGCCAGCGTCCGTAGTTCCCAGCGCGGCCTGACCGAGAACGCGTAGCTCGTGGTTCCTTCGGCGAGTCGCAACGCGCCGGCGAGCGCGATCATCGCGCCGTTGTCGGTGCAGTAGCGGAGTTCGGGAAAGTGCACGCGCCCGCCGCGGCGCGCCACGTCGGCGGTCAGCCGCTCGCGGAGTCTGCGATTCGCGCCGACGCCGCCGGCGACGACCAGCGTCGATCGTCCGGTTGCGCCAAGCGCCGCGATCGACTTGGCCACCAGCACGTCGACGACCGCCTCCTCGAACGCCCGGGCGATGTCGGCCCTGACGCCCTCGGGCAGCGCGCCGGGACGGCCGTCGACGCCGGCGGCGCGCGCGCGCAGCGCGACTGCGGTCTTGAGTCCGGAAAAACTGAAATCGAGATCGCCCGAGTCGAGCATCGGGCGCGGCAGCGAGATGGCCCCGGGATGCCCACGCTCGGCGAGCGCCGCCAGCGCGGGCCCCCCCGGATACGGCAGTCCGAGCAGCTTCGCGGTCTTGTCGAAGGCTTCGCCTGCCGCGTCGTCGAGGGTATCGCCGAGCAGACGGTAGCGGCCCACGCCTTCCACCTCGATCAGCTGCGTGTGCCCGCCCGAGACCAGCAGCGCCACGAAAGGGAACGACGGCGCCGGATCCCCGAGCAGCGGCGACAGCAGGTGCCCCTCGAGGTGATGAACGCCGACCGTCGGCTTGCCGAGGGCAAATCCCAGCGCATTCGCGACGCTCGCCCCGACCAGCAGCGCCCCGGCCAGTCCGGGTCCCTGCGTGTAGGCGATGGCATCGATCTCCCACAGGTCCAGTCCCGCCCTGGCAAGCACGTCGCCGATCAGGGGCAGGACACGGCGGACGTGGTCGCGCGAGGCGAGCTCCGGAACCACGCCGCCGTAGGCCTCGTGCATTGCAGCCTGCGTGTGCAGGGCGTCGGCCAGCAGGCCCCGCGCCGTGTCGTAGATGGCGACGCCGGTCTCGTCGCAGGAGGTTTCGATACCGAGCACTCGCATAGGCCGGCAAGTATACGGGCAACGCGCAAGGCCACTGCCCCGGCTGTTGCCTCACCCGGGCCGGGCTGCTATACTTGTCGATCACCGTAAAACCCTGAATGCACGGAAAGGTTCTACCCTCTCATGACCAGCGTTCGCGTCCGCGAAAACGAACCCTTCGAAGCCGCGTTGCGCCGCTTCAAGCGCACGATCGAAAAAACCGGCCTGCTGACCGAGTTGCGGGCGCGCGAGTTCTACGAAAAGCCCACATCCGAGCGCAAGCGCAAGAAGGCTGCCGCGGTCAAGCGCCATTACAAGCGCCTGCGCAGCCAGCAGCTGCCGCCGAAGCTCTACTGACATCGGTCCACGACCTGCGTCGGCCGCTGCGCTGACGCGGCGGCAGGCCCGCGAAGGACCCGGAGGGGCGAAGCGATTCGCCCCTTTTTGCATTCCGGCCCATTCTCTCGCATTCCCCCAGCCCACCGGAAGCCCCGACATGAAGCTCAAGGACCGCATCACCGAGGACATGAAGAATGCGATGCGCGCGAAAGCGGCGGCGCGCCTCTCGACGATCCGCCTGCTGCTCGCGGCGATCAAGCAGCGCGAAATCGACGAGCGCAAGGAGCTCTCCGATGCCGACGTCGTCGCGGTGATCGAGCGGATGGTCAAGCAGCGCAAGGATTCGATCACGCAATTCACGGCCGGCAACCGCCCCGACCTCGCCGATGCCGAACGGGCCGAGGTCGCGATCCTCGACGAATACATGCCGCAGAAGATGTCCGACGCGGACATCGACGCCGCCGTCGACGCCGCCCTCGACGCCGCCCGGAACACCGGAGCGTCGGGTCCCGCCCTGATGGGGAAGGTGATGGCCGTGCTCAAGCCGGCGCTTGCCGGCCGCGCCGACATGGCCGCGGTCTCGGCCCGGGTCAAGGCGCGGATCTGACCGGTCGAAACGGGCCGGGGCGCCCGACGGGGGACAGTCTCCGCGCATACCGGGCGACCTGCCTCGCCACCGGCCGAAAGCACCGCCGGGCGGCGACACGACCGTGCCGACGCAGGCCTATAATGCCCCGTTGCCCTGCCGTGTGGGAGCGCCCGCGGCCGGCCGATGCGGCCGGCCGCGCGGTGCCCTCGGTGCGTGACCCGGCCTCAATGCGAGCAGCTTCGAAGCCATGATCCCCAACGACTTCGTGCAGACGCTGCTCGCGCGCGTCGACATCGTCGACGTCATCGACCGGCTGGTGCCGCTCAGGAAAGCCGGCGCCAATTACCAGGCCTGCTGTCCGTTCCACAGCGAAAAGACGCCGTCGTTCACCGTCAGCCCGACCAAGCAGTTCTACCATTGCTTCGGCTGCGGCGCGCACGGCACGGCGATCGGCTTCCTGATGGAATATGCGGGCAAGTCGTTTCCCGAGGCGGTCGAGTCGCTCGCGCGGGACGCGGGCCTCGAGGTCCCGCGGGTCGAGCGACCCGGCGAACGCGAGCGCCGCGAGGAAGCCACCGACCTCTGCGACCTCCTGCTCGCCGCGGCGAAGTTCTACCGCGCCCAGCTGAAGGACGCGACCCCGGCGATCGAATACCTGAAGCGCCGCGGCTTGACCGGCGCGATCGCGGCCCGCTTCGGCATCGGCTACGCCCCCGACGCCTGGCAGCCGCTGGCTGCCGCCTTTCCCGCCTACGACGATCCCGCCCTCGAGGCCGCGGGTCTGGTCGTCCGCCGCGACGACGGCAAGCGCTACGACCGCTTCCGGGGACGGATCATGTTCCCGATCCACGATACGCGCGGACGCGTCATCGGTTTCGGCGGACGCATCCTGGACAGCGGCGAACCCAAGTACCTGAACTCGCCGGAAACACCGGTCTTCTCCAAGGGTCGCGAGCTCTATGGCCTGTTCCTGGCCCGGGACGCGATCCGCGATGCCGAACGCGTCGTTGTCGTCGAGGGCTACATGGACGTGGTCGCGCTGGCCCAGCACGGTATCGAGTACGCGGTCGCGACGCTCGGCACCTCGACGACCCCGGTCCATGCGCAGAAGCTCTTCCGGCTCGCCGATTCGGTGGTGTTCTGCTTCGACGGCGATGCCGCCGGCCGCAAGGCGGCGTGGCGGGCGCTGGAGAACACGCTGCCGGTGTTGGTGGACGGCAAGGAAGCGCGCTTCCTGTTCCTGCCCGACGGCGAGGACCCGGACGATTTCGTCCGTCGGCGGGGCAAGGCGGCGTTCGAGCAGGCGATCGCCGCCGCACAGCCGCTGTCCGAGTACCTGGTCTCGGAACTGGCCACGCTGCACCCGCCCGGCACTGCGGAGGGACGCGCCGCCCTGCTCACGGCGGCGCGCCCGCTGGTCGGGCAGATCGCCGCTCCGATCCTGGGCGCGCTGCTGCGGCGCCGGCTGGCCGAACTCGCGGAGCTGCCGGGTGACCAAGTGGCCATGTTGCTCGGCGAGGGGTCCGCTTCCGGATCGACTTCCGGATCGACAGCGGGTCCGGTGAGCGGGCATGCGGCGCCGGACCGGGGGTTCCGCAACGCCGCCCAGCGCCATGGCACACCGCGGGCCCAGGCGCGCCGGCCGCCGTCGCTGCTGCGGGCGCTGATCCAGGGGGTGCTCGTCGAGCCCGACCTCGCGCGGCGCCACGACCTGCCGCGACCCGGGCTGGGGACTCCCGAAGCCGACGCCCTGACCGCCCTCGTCGATCACTGCCGGGCTGCCGCGGGCGAACTGACGACCGCCGGGATCATCCAGCACTTTGCCGGGGGCCCGCACGCCGACGTCTATGCGACCGCGCTCGCGTCGGCCGCCGACCAGGACCTGTCGGCGGAGCAGGCTCAGACCCAGGTACTGGCTGCCGGCGAACGCTGGCGTCGCCAGGAGGATGGGCGCGGATTGCAGGCGCTGCTGGCCCAGCCCCTCGATCGCCTGACGCCGGAAGAGCGGGAATCGCTGACGCAGGGACTGAAAGCCCATGCCAAACCGGAGTCGGGGTGAGGGACCGGCCGGCGACGACCCGATTTGAACAGTTGGCTGCGCAGGCGCTATAATTTGCGGTTTTTCGCGGCGCCCCCATGTTGAGTTGAGGACGGCGCTGGCCCCGCGTCGGTTCGCGACCCCCCCAGGAGCGCGGCACCGTCGAGACAAGGATGATCATGGTCAAGAAGCACGCGAAGCCCGCCCGCAAATCCCCCGCCACTGCCAGGTCGAAGTCCGGAGCGCGCAAGGGCGGCTCGGGCAAATCCGCGGCGAAGAAACCCGCCGCGTCGGCCAAGCGCCCCGCCGCCAAGCATCCGGGGACGGCCGCGTCGAGGAAGAAGACCAAGGCTGCGGCGAAGCCCGCCGCGAAGAAGCCGGCGGCCAAGGCCGGTCCGTCGAGGAAGCCCGCGCCGAAGTCCAGGTCCACCGGGCCCTCCGCGAAGGCGCCGGTGACCGCGACCACCCGTGGCGCCGCGAAGACCGCCGCCAAGCCAGCGAAGCCCGTCGCCAAGCCAGCGAAGCCCGTCGCCACCAAGCCCGTCGCCACCAAGCCCGTTGCCGCCAAGCCCGTTGCCGCCAAGCCCGTTGCCGCCAAGCCCGTCACCAAGCTTTCGGTGACCAAGCCTGCAGCGGGCAAACCGGCCGCGACCAGGCCCGACAGGGCCGCGGCGAAGCCCGCCGCGGCAGTGCCGGGAGCGGCCGCAGCCAAGGGCGGGAAGAACGGGAACGGGGCGAACGGCGCCAAGCCTTCGGTCGGCGAAATCGCCGCCCGGATCGCCGGCAAGCGCGCCGAAGATGCTCACAAGAAGGGCAAGAACGGCAAGCACGCCGAGGTTGCCCCGCGCGAGCTGACGCCGGCCGACGTCGAAGCCCGCAAGCGCCGCCTGAAGACGCTGATCGTGCTCGGCAAGGAGCGCGGCTACCTGACTTACGCCGAGATCAACGATCACCTGCCCGACGACATCCTCGACGCCGAGCAGATCGAAGGCATCATCTCGATGATCGGGGACATGGGCATCCAGGTCTACGACGAGGCCCCCGACGCCGAGACGCTGCTGATGTCGGAAACGACGCCGACGGTGCCCGCCGAGGACGTAGAAGAGGAAGCCGAGGCCGCGGCGTCGACGCTCGACTCCGAGTTCGGCCGCACGACCGACCCGGTGCGCATGTACATGCGCGAAATGGGCTCGGTCGAGCTCCTGACCCGCGAAGGCGAGATCGAGATCGCCAAGCGGATCGAGGAGGGCCTGAAGCACATGATCCTCGCGATCTCGGCGTGCCCGATGACGGTCACCCAGATCCTCGATCTCGCCGACAAGATCGCCAAGGACGAGCTCAAGATCGACGACGTCGTCGACGGGCTGCTCGACTTCAACGAGGAGCTGACGGCGATCGAGGAAGCCGAAGCCGAGGGCGCGGAAGGGGAAGAGGAGGACGAAGCCGATCCCGGCGTCGTCGAGAGCGAGAACCTCGAGCGGCTGAAGGTGGCGGCGCTGGAGCGCTTCGGGACGATCCGCAAGCACTTCACGCGCATGCTCACCGTCCTGCAGAAGGAAGGCCACAAGGCGCCGAAATACCTCGACCTGCAGAAGAAGATTTCGGCCGAGCTGATGCAGATCCGCTTCTCGGCCCGGATGGTCGAGAAGCTCTGCGATTCGGTGCGCACCGAAGTCGACAACATCCGCCAGATCGAGCGCAAGATCCAGGACCTCGTCGTCAACAAGGGCGGCATGCCGCGGCCGGACTTCATCAAGGTGTTCCTGGCCAACGAGACCTCGTTGCGCTGGATCGACCGCGAGGTCGCCGCGCACCACCCGTTCAGCGAGCAGCTCGCCAAGTACCGGCAGGCGATCGTCGAGCAGCAGCAGAAGCTCCTCGACCTGCAGACGCGCGTGATGATCCCCTTGAAGGACCTGAAGGAGATCAACAAGCAGATGTCGACGGGCGAAGCGAAGGCACGCAAGGCCAAGCGCGAGATGACCGAGGCGAACCTGCGCCTCGTGATCTCGATCGCGAAGAAATACACGAACCGCGGCCTGCAGTTCCTCGACCTGATCCAGGAAGGCAACATCGGCCTGATGAAGGCCGTCGACAAGTTCGAATACCGACGCGGCTACAAGTTCTCGACCTATGCCACGTGGTGGATCCGCCAGGCGATCACGCGCTCGATCGCCGACCAGGCACGCACGATCCGGATTCCCGTGCACATGATCGAGACGATCAACAAGATGAACCGGATCAGCCGTCAGATCCTGCAGGAAACCGGACAGGAACCGGATCCCGCGACGCTCGCCGTCAAGATGGAGATGCCCGAGGAGAAGATCCGCAAGATCCTCAAGATCTCCAAGGAACCGATCTCGATGGAGACGCCGATCGGCGACGACGACGATTCGCACCTCGGCGATTTCATCGAGGACCAGTCGACGGTCGCGCCCTCCGACGCCGCCGTCAATGCGTCGCTACGTGACGTCTGCAAGGACATCCTTGACACGCTGACGCCGCGCGAGGCGAAGGTGCTGCGCATGCGCTTCGGCATCGAGATGAACACTGACCATACGCTCGAGGAAGTCGGCAAGCAGTTCGACGTCACGCGCGAGCGCATCCGTCAGATCGAGGCGAAGGCGCTGCGCAAGCTCCGCCATCCGTCGCGCTCCGAGAAGCTGCGCAGCTTCCTGGAGGGCGAGTGAGGCCGGCGCGCGAGGCGTAAGCCGAGCGAAGGCCCGCAGGGCCCGCCGCCGGCCGACCGAGGGCGGCCGACACACCACCGTCCCGACCGGCACCGCCGGTACACGGAGGCCGCCGAGTAGCGGCGCAAGCGGCGAGCAGGGGCCCCCGCGCTCGCCGGGGATGCGAGCCATGGCGAGTCACCGCCCGAGGCCGACTCGCTGCGGACACGACCGGTGCTGCCGGCACACGGAGGCCGCGGAGAAGCGACCCTCACCCGCCTCGCTCTCGCTCGGCCCCTCTCCCGCTTGCGGGAGAGGGTTGGGTGAGGGAGCCGAGCGCAAGCGAGGCGCATGAGGGTTCAGGCGAGCGCGAGCACCACGTTCACCTGCGCCGCGTCCTCGGGGTCGTCCGAGAATACGAATCCCAGCGATCGGACGAGCATCAGCATCGCCTCGTTCTCGCGCAGCACGATCCCCGAGAGTTCCCGGAAGCCCCGGCGCTTCGCGCAGCCGATCAGCCGGCGCATCAGCACGGTCGCCACACCCCGCCGCTGCCACACGTCGGCGACCACGACGGCGAACTCGGCGCTCGTCTGGTCGGGATTCGCGATGTAGCGGGCGACGCCGGCAAACGACGGCTGCGCCCCCGGCTGCGGCGGATTCACGACGGCGACCAGCGCGAGCTCGCGGTCGTAGTCGACCTGCGTGAAGCGCGCGACCATCGACGGCGTCAGTTCCGTGAAGCGATAGAAGAAGCGGTAATAGCGCGACTGCTCGGACAGGCCTCCGACGAAATCGCGCTCGAGCTCCGCATCCTCGGGGCGGATCGGCCGCAGGTGCAGCACGGCGCCATCGCGCAGCGCCACGTCCCCGATCAGCTCGACGGGGTACGGATGGATCGCCATGTGCGGATAGCCGCGCTGCAATCGCTTGCGGGGATCGACGGCAAAGCGGGCGTCGGTGACGAACGCGCGGCCGTCGTCGAAGCGCACGTGGTCCAGTTCCAGGCGGCGTACCCAGGGCAGCGCACAGACCAGCGCCGACACGCGCGTCAGGACGTCGGTCAGCGCATCGTTTGCCGTCGTCGACAGCCAGGGCGCGCCGCCGGATCCGCCCGCATCGGCGATCAGGTCGGCGGCCAGCCGTGCATTGAGCGGCGGCAACGCCAGTGCGGGACGCTGTGCGAAACCACTGGAGACTGCATCGGGCGCCAGCGTGATCACCGGTCCGAACCTGGCATCGGTGACCACGGCGAGCGTCGCTGCCGACGGCTCGCTGCCGCGCGGCGCCTCCTGCATGACGATGCGTCCGGTCCATCCTGCCGGCTTCGCATGCGCGGCAATGCGCTGCAGCTCGTGCCAGGCCTTGTGCAGCGAACGTCGCACGCGGATGACCTGCGAGGGCAGCGTCGCGTCCTCGGCATCGAGTCGCAGCAGCAGCGGATAGCGCAGCCCCTTCGACGCGACCTCGGCTTCGGGCAGCGTTGCGACGCGCGCGAATCCGGCGCCGATGCCGAAAGCGCGCAGCACGCTCAATGCCTCCCCCACGGTCAACGTGCGGCGCTCGTCGTCGGCCAGTGCGGCCCGCAGCGCCTCGATAGCGGCGAGATTCGGCGGCTCGGGCTCGGGCTGCGGCGGCGGGACCTCGAGCAGCATCGCCTGGTTGTTGCGATAGGCAAGCAGGAACGACAGCGCTTCGACGGCGTTTTCCGGCGTGTAGAAATTGGGCACGCCGCCGGCCTCGAGGGCAGCGTGCACTTCCTGGCGATCCAGCGCACCCAGCCACGCGGCGAGCAGGGGTTTCGAATGTCGTCCCGCGACTGCGGCGAGCGCGCGCGCGGCGTCGATCGCGGGCGCGCTGGGACGCGGAACGTGCAGCGCGACGACGGCGTCGACGTTGGCGTCGCCGAGCGCCGCGTCGACTGCGGCGGCAAGCCGCTCCGAAGGCGTGTCGCCGCGCACGTCCACCGGGTTGCCGTGCGGGCCGTCGTCGACGGTGAGCGCCTGCAGCCGGTCGATGGTCGTGTCGGTGAACGCAGCGAGCTTCACCTGGCGATCGGCGGCGCTGTCCGCGGCCAGCAGCGCCGGCCCGCGGCCGTTGGAGACGATCGCGAGCCGGGCACCCTGGGGGATGCGCCCCCGCGCGAGGATCCGCGCCGCCGAGAAGAGCTGGGTGTAGGTCTGCACGCGCACCGTGCCCGCGCGCATCATCGCCGCGCCGAACACCGCATCGGGGGAAACGTCGCCGGCGGCGTGGTGCTCGATCGACCGCCCCGCCTTCAGCACGACGACCGGCTTGGTGCGGGCAGCCGCTCGCAGCGCCGACACGAACGCCCGCGCGTCACCCGGATCCTCGACGTAGAGCAGGATGCCGTCGGTCGCGAGATCGAGCAGCAGGCAATCGAGCAACTCGCCGAATCCGACGTCGATGCCACCGCCCAGCGAGATCACCGTCGAGAAACCGATCCCCAGCGGCGTCGCGAAATCGAGCATCGCCGTCGCCACGGCACCGGATTGCGCGACCAGCGCGAGGCGACCCGGAAGGGTGACGGGCGCGCAATAGGTCGCGTTCAGGCCGATGCCCGGCCGGACGACGCCAAGTGCGCCGGGACCGATGACCCGGACCTTGCTGCGCTTCGCGACCGCGGCGATCTCCCGCGACCAGGCGCGCCCTGCCCCGCGGTCGGTTGCGGCCGGCGCGGTTATGATGACGGCGACGCCGATCTTGCTGGCGGGCACCGATTCGAGGACCTCGGCCACGGCATGGGGCGGCGTCGCGATGATCGCGAGGTCGATCCGCTTGTCGATCGCGGCGAGCGTGGGCCAGGCGTCGCGGCCGCCGATCGTGCGATGCCGCGGATTGACCGGATAGACCTCGCCGCCGTATCCGCCGGAGAGGAGGTTCTCCAGGACTGCGCGTCCCAGCGAGCCGGCGCGATCGGAAGCGCCCACCAGTGCGACGGATTCGGGCGCGATCAGCGGCCGCAGGTAGTGATGCATGGCGAATGTTCGCCCGGCATGCCCCTGAATGACAAGCGGTACGGTTCGCCTGCGCTCCGCATTCGTCCCGCCGCGTCGCAGGCCGCGCAGGTGCGAAGGCTATAATCCGCGCGCCACAGGCGTTGCGCGCGGGTTACGGGCCACCGCCCGGCTGCCCGCGCGACCTCGACGGGCCCGTAGCTCAGCGGTCAGAGCAGGCGACTCATAATCGCTTGGTCGCTGGTTCGAACCCAGCCGGGCCCACTCCAGGATCACCGCGGCTGCGATCCGCATGCGCGGATCAGATGACCAGGAGGCTGCGAACGTCGTCACGCTCCATGTCGGCGCCTGCGCCGTGTGCGACGATCTCGCCGCGTTCCGAAGCGCTGCCGCCATTGCCCGCACCGAAACCGCTCACCCGATGCTCGGCGACCGAGGCCCACGATCTCCGCGGCGATGAATGTCGACGTGGGCGCGAGCTCGATCCGCGTGTCGCTGCGCGCGATGGCGCCGTCCTAGGCGGTCGCCACCCACGATGCCGCCAGGGGGATGCACGATCACGCACTGGCAGACGCCGGGGCCTTCCGGGTGGAGTGCCTTCCGGACCACCAGCGGCTCGCGATGCGTCATCACGCTCCGCTCCCCGACGCGCGCGAACCCGAGCGCAAGACGCGCATCCCAGTGCCCTTC
>JAJXTF010000333.1 GCA_021784125.1 Pseudomonadota bacterium
CCGAATCATCTGGCCCGATTTCTTGCTCTGAAGAACATGGACTCCGGAGCAACCTCCGATCTGCCTGAGCCGGACAGGTTCGGACAGTTCGGCGGTTGCTCTAGATCGTAAGGAGCGCCACCAGTTCGCGGCAGTCGGTGACTTTTTCCACGTGGCGGAGCATGGCGATGGCGGCGCGAACCTTTGCCGCCGGCAGGACGGTCCCCATCAGCTCCGCCGCCTTGGCTTCGACTTCATCGCGCGCCATCGGGTTTTCGATGCGCCCGCGAACGTTACGCCCCTGTTCATGGCGGAAAATCCGCCCGCCCGCCTCGACCTCGACCGCGGCGGCAAACCGCTCGAGCCCGGGCGCCGGTCCCAGCATCGCGATCCGTTCGCCCATGCGCACGACGTCCGGGCTGCGCATCCGCGCCGCGTCGTGCGCGGCATCGAACGTAAGGCGACGGTCGAGCATCGTGACCGCCATGCAGTAGCGCAGATTGACATCGGGCATACGGCTCTTGTCGCCGACCACCTTGTACCAGTCTTCGTCGTAGTGAATGCGGATCGCCGTGACCTCGGCCGCGGCGATGCGGTGCTCGGCGATGATCGCTTCGAGGGCGGCCACCGGTGCGGCGATCGGGTAGCCCACCGGATACCGCTTGATGTCTGTCTGCATGATGGCGAAACGCTCACCCAGATTCTGCGTCAACGCATCGGGACGAGGCTGCGGCGAGATGGCGTCGAGCATGTTGCGTTCGCTCATCTCGAGCGCGTCGCCGCCGCCGGTGAAGCCGGCACGCACCAGGGTCGCGGCCTTGACGCCGTTCATCGCGGGCATGCCGCCGAAGACATAGCTCTTGAGCGTGTGCCGCTGGTCGAGCCGCCATGTCGTAAGTCCCGAGGCTTCCTGCGCAAGATAGTTCAGGAGGACCATGAACGCGTCCGCATCGAATCCCATCAGTGCCCCGGCCGCGTAGCCGGCGCCGAAGAGCGGACCATAGGCATGGCTCGACAGCGATGAACTCCTGAACGTCATTGCCCCGCCGAGCGCGCGCGCGAAACGCACCGTCATCTCATAGCCCAGGACCGCCGCGCGCAGGATGGCGTCGCCCGAACAGCCGAGGGTCGCGCCGACGACGATCGCGGCTGGAACGACCCCGCACCCGGGATGGGTCTGGCTGTCCTCCTGCGAGTCGTCGGATTCGTCGGCGTGCGCGGCCATGCCGTTGGCGAGCGCCGCCTCGACCAGGGGCGCGCGCATACGCGTGCCGAGAACGGGTGCAACACCCGGTCCGCCAAGCGACGCCGCATAGCGCTGTCCGGCGATGCCGGCCTCCAGAACCGCGCCCGAAACGATCGCGGCGAGCGTATCGAGCAGGTGGAGCCTCGCCTTTTCCAGCACCTCAGCCGGCAGCGCCACCGCGCGAGCCGCCGCGGCATGGTGCGCGATGGCGGGCCCATAGCCCCGGCCTTCGGAACGCGGATCGGACACGGCCCCCCCAGCGATACGACGATCGCCGCGTCGATGTCCGCCACGATGCAGCCCCTGGATATCGCGCGGCGCAGCGGACGAGCATCTCGACGTTGCAGTGAACAGCGCTTACATTGGGGAGCGGTCCAGCGCAAGGCAAGCGCGGCGCTCGCGCTGGCCCCGGACGGCGCGGAGTAGCCGGCGGGAAGCGGCACGAAAGGGTGGTGGCGTGACAATTCGGTTCGGTGTGGTCGGCACGGCCTATTGGGCGCGCGAGGTGCATGCGCCGGGCGTCGCGGGCGCCAGGAACGCAAGCCTGGTCGGTATCTGGGGGCGAAATGATGACGCTGTACGGGCCATCGCTGAACGTCATGAGGTGCGCGCTTTCGCGACATTTGAGGATCTTCTCGATGCGACCGACGCGCTGACCATGGCGGTACCGCCGGCGGTGCAGGCGGAGCTGGCTCTGCGCGCCGCCGCAGCCGGCAAGCACCTGCTCCTCGAAAAGCCTCTGGCCATGGTGAGCGGAGAGGCTCATGCGATCGCCGATGCGGTGGCGGCGCGCGGCACGCGGGGCCTGGTCTTTTTTCTCCGCCGCTTCGTTCCCGAAATCGCCGCTGCGATTGCCGCCGAGCGCGCCAGTGGCTGGCGGAAAGCAACGGTACGCGTTCATTCCGTGGCGCTTTCGACGGCGTCGCCTTACGCGCAATCGGCATGGCGCCAGCACGAAGGAGCGGCGCTTTGGGATATCGGTCCGCACGTGCTGTCGATCCTGCTGCCGATGCTCGGGCCGGTGGCGCGCGTGCAGGCCCAACCGGAGGCGGGGGGTATGTGCCGGTTCCAGACCGAGCATCGGAATGGTGCCACCGCGGACGTCGCGGTCACGCTGCGCGCCAATCCCGCCGCGGCGGGCACGAGTTATCGTTTTGAATCTGCAACGCGGGAATTGGTGCTTCCCGAGCCGGAGATCGACCGCCCGGCCGCCTTCACCCGCGCGACGGAGATTCTGACGGACCTGATAGCGGGCAGGCTCGACCACCATGAATGCGCGATCCGCATCGGAGCGACGATCACCTCAATCCTGGCCACCGCCGAGCAGAGCGCGCGCACCGGCATGGCCATGGGCGTTCCCGCCGGCGACCAGGTGCCGTGACGATCGAGAAGGTCAGCAGTTGGATGCTGCGGTTCCCCTCGGACCGCGTACGAGCTGAACGCAGTGACGAAAAATTCGAGCTGGTCGGCGTGACCGTCGAGGACGCGAGCGGCGAGACCGGTATGGGCTGGAACCTTCACCTCCGATTATGGCGGTGGCGAAGCCGTCAGGGCGCTGCTGGATGTCGTTCTACTCCCCTGCGTCATCGGACGCGAGGCGCGCGATGTCGAGG
>JAJXTF010000334.1 GCA_021784125.1 Pseudomonadota bacterium
GCGACCGAATACAACGCGGGAGCGGCGACTGCGGCCCAGTCGGCCGATGAAGTCGCCGAAGTCGCATGGCAGAACACGCGGGCCGCTGGGATCGCGGCATCCGTCGCATCGCAGGTCGCAAGCGTCGCCGGCAGCATGCCGTCCGATTGAAAAAGAAAACGCCCCGGCCGTTACGAGCGGTCGGGGCGTGAGGATCGAGCCATGCTTACCCATTATATCCGACGGACGCTTAAGCGGGCGATCGTTGCGCTCGCGACGCGCGGAATCATCCCGATGAAGTTCGCCGACAACATCGTCGCGATGCAGGGATTGCGTCATGCGTAGCCCGCTTGTCGCGCGGTACGCCAGGCGCTACGCCGAGTCGGGACTCGCCCTAGTTCACGTCCCGAACGGCGAGAAAGGCCCGCGACATCGCGGCTGGAACGATCCGGCGAACGCGATCACCGATCCGGTCGACGCTGAACGATTCTGGACGCGCAAGCCATGGTACGGGATCGCGGCGCTCCTCGAGCCGTCAAAGATCGTCGCGCTCGACGTTGACGACGAGCAACGCGCCGAGCAGATCCTCGCGCACTTCGACATCGACCTCGAGGCGCTGCGGGCGACGACGCCGACGGTAGCCGGCCGGCATTACCGCATGATCTTCCGCGCACCCGTCGAGCCGCTCCGGCATCGCTCGATCGCGTGGCCGAAGCAGAACAGCATGGGCGCCTCGTCCGTGATCCTCGAGCTGCGGGCCGGCATGGTCGCCGACACCCTGCCACCGTCGAAACACCCGACGGCCGGCGAATACCGTTGGACCGTACCGCCCCGCGATGGCTTCCCGCCGCTCCCGGCCGGCCTGCTCGAGCTGTGGCGCGACTGGGAGACGACCCAGCACGCGGCGCTCGCGCTGTGTCCCTGGTACTCGCCGCCGAAGCCGCGCCCGGCCAAGGCGCACCGAGCGGTCGCGCCGGGGGAAAGCGTGATCCAGCAATTCAACGCGGCGCACGAGCCGAGCGCAATCCTCGAGACGCATGGGTACACCCGGCGCGGCCGAAGGTTTGCATCTCCCGAGACGGGACACGCGGCGGGCATCACGTTACTCGACGACGGCCGCGCGTATTGCCATCACCAGGGCGACCCGCTCGCCACCGGCCGCGCGCTCGACTCGTTCGACCTGTTCCGAATCCTCGACCACAACGGCGACTGGCGCGAAGCGGTGAAGGCCGCAGCCGCGGCGCTCGGCATGGGTCAATCGAGGGCCGCATGAGCGCAGCTAGAGAGTTCGCGCCGGTCGAGGCGTACCAGGACACGCGGACCAATCGCCCAGTTCCCGAGCCGCTGCCGCCGCTCGCGCTCCTATGGTTCGCGACCCTGCGAGATATTCACCATCAGCCGCAGCTCGTTAAGCGGCTACTGATCGCCGGTTCCCTGTTCGTCGTGTTCGGTGAATCCAACAGCGGCAAAACCTTCTGGATCTTGGACCTCGCGCTTGCGATCGCTGCAGGACGACCATGGCGCGGCCGGGCCACCCGCAAGGGACTCGTGATCTACCTCGCGGGCGAAGGCGCGGCGTCGGTGCGGGCGCGCGTCGCGGCATATCGACAGGAAAACCCCGAGATCGCGGCCGGCCTACCGTTCGCGATCATTCCGCAGGCGACCAACCTCCTCGACTCGAGCGCGATACAGACCCTCATCGACACGATCCGAACGGCCGAGGCCGAATGCGGCGAAAAGTGCGTGCTGCTCATCATCGACACCTTCGCCCGAGCAATCCCCGGCGCGGACGAGAACAGCAGCCAGGACGTAGGGCAGGCGGTAGCCGCGGCTGATTACATCCGCGCCGCGTTGGGTATCGCGGTCGGGTTCGTACACCACAGCGGCAAGGATCCGGCGAAAGGCGCTCGCGGTAGCTCGGCGCTGCGCGCCGCCTGCGATACCGAGATCCTGATCGAAGGGCAATCGGGGCAGCGCGTCGCCACGGCCACGAAACAGCGCGACCTCGAGGCCGGCGAGCCGCTGCCGTTCGAGCTCGAGCCGGTGCCGCTCGGGACGGACGAGGACGGCGAGCCGGTCAGCTCGTGCATCGTGAAACACCTCGACGCCGCCGATGCGCCGCCGAAGGCCGCGACCATCCTAAAGGGGAAGGCACAGCGGCAGTTCCTCGCGGCCATCCGAGCGCACGCGAAGGACAAGCCGGGCGCCATATGGACGCTCGAGGAGCTGCGCGAGATCGGACGCAAGGCCGGCCAGCCCAAGAGCACCTCCCGCAGCGTCGTCGATACGATCGTCACGACGCCCTACATGCAAGCGACCGTCGGCGGCTACCGATTCACCGACGGAGCACCTCGGCCATGAGCAGGGACGAAAGGGACGAAAGGGACGAAATGTCCCGGTTCGTCCCGGTGCGTTGGGGTCGAACGGGACGAGAGTCCTATAGGACTCGTCCCGTTCGTCCCGCACCCAGTTCCCGACCCGACCGGCCAGCGAGGCCAGAGTTTCGTCCCGACCCGAGCAACCCTTACTGGCAGGAAATTACACAGTGACGAACCGAAAGCACCGCAGCAAACAAACCATTGAGGCGCCGCCTGGGATCGAACAGATGCCGAAAGCGGTGGTTATGCCGCGCCAGCGCGTCGGCCGGCTCGACACCGTGGCGAACTGGCGCCGGGAGCTTTCCAGGCTGTACCGAAAGATGCGCTCCGGCGAGATCCCGGCCGACCTCGGCACAAAGCTCGCCTACGTCGCGCAGGTCGCCGCGAAGCTCGTGCAGATCGAGCAGGAGCTTGCCGAGGCGCGGCGGATCGCCGTCGCCCTCGAGCAGCACCGCAACCCGATCGCGC
>JAJXTF010000074.1 GCA_021784125.1 Pseudomonadota bacterium
GGTCCCGCCGCAGCCTTCGGCGCCGCCGCTGCCGCGCACCGCCGAACCGCCGCCACCTCCGGTCAACCTCTCCGGTTTCCCGCTGTCGTATCGGCAGGGATATGCGGACGGCTGCGCAAGCGCAGGGGGCGTCGTGCACAAGGACAGCAAGCGCTTTGCCGCCGATCCCAACTATCGCACCGGCTGGCAGGACGGCATCGCGCTCTGCCGCAGGAAATAGCCCGGCGTCGTGAAGCCCTGCGCGTCGCAGTTCGTCGACATCCGCGGCGAACGCCACCATGTGCTGACCTGGGGCCGGCCCGACGCAGCGAAGCTCTTCCTGCTGCACGGCTGGATGGATGTCGGGGCGTCGTTCCAGTTCCTGGTCGACGCGCTCTCCCGCGACTGGCACGTCATTGCGCCCGACCTGCGCGGTTTCGGCCGTTCGGCGTGGCAGGCGCAGGGATACTGGTTCCAGGATTACGTGGCCGACCTCGAGGCGCTGCTCGCGCAATTCGCAGCGGACGAGCAGGTGAATCTCGTGGGACACAGCCTCGGCGGCAACGTCGTCATGCACTATGCCGGCGTGCGGCCGCAACGCGTGCGCCGGGTCGTCTCGCTCGAAGGCTTCGGCATCCCGGCAGAAGTGGCTGCGGATGCGCCGCGCAAGTTCGCGGCCTGGCTCGACGCACTCGCCGATCCGCCTGATTTCAAGGCCTATTCGAGCCTTGCCGCGGTCGCCGACCGCCTGCAGAAGAACAACCCGCGGCTTCCCCGCGACAAGGCCGACTTCCTCGCCGCGCACTGGGCGGCGACGCTGCCCGACGGTCGCGCCAGGCTCGTTTCCGACCCGCGCCACAAGCTGCCGTTTTCCACCGTCTACCGGATGGAGGAGATCTTCGCGGTCTGGCGCAACATCGCCGCGCCGGTGCTTTGGGTCGCGGCCGCCGATTCGCACATTCCGCGCTGGCTCGACCGTCATCCCGAGGGCGAGATCGGCACCGACGGGCTCGACGGCGTGCGGCGCCGGCTCGCGCAGGTCCCCGGCGGCCAGCTGCAGATCGTGGCCGACGCGGGCCACATGCTCCACCACGACCAGCCGGCCGCCATCGCGGCGCTGATCGAGCCTTTCCTCGCCGCTTGATTCCCGCCCGCTTCCGCGTCCATTCGCAGCGCGGTGCGTACGTCGCGCTCGCGCTGCTGACGCTCGTCTGGGGCCTCAACTGGGTGGTGATGAAGGCGGCGCTCGCGCACGCGCACGCACTGGTGTTCAACGCCGAGCGCACCTGGGCGGCCGTCGCCGTCCTGTTCGCCGCACTGGTCGCACGGCGTGGCCGCATGCTGCCGCACAGCTGGCGCGCCGTCGCCGTCACCGGGCTGTTCCAGACGACGGTCAACTTCGGCGCGACGATGCTGGCCGTCGCCACCGGTGGTGCGGGCAAAGCCTCGGTGCTGGTGTTCACGATGCCGTTCTGGACGCTGCTGATCGCGTGGCCCGTGCTCCACGAGCGCATCCGCGGCCTGCAGATTCCGGCGATCGCCTTTGCATTCGCCGGGCTGGTGCTCGTCGTCGCGCCCTGGGCCTGGCATGGCGACATCCAGTCCAAGCTGTGGGCCATTCTTTCCGGCTTCGGCTGGGCGGCCGGCACGGTGTCGCTCAAGCACTACCAGCGCGACCGGGGCTTCGACATGCTGACGTTCATCACCTGGCAGATGGCGCTGGGTGCGCTCCCGCTCGCCGCAATGCCGTGGTTCTACGACGTGACGGCGACGCAGTGGAGCACGGCGCAGGTCGCGCTGTTCCTCTACGTCAGCGTGATCTCCAGCGCCGGGGGTTTCCTCATCTGGATGACGGTGCTGCGCTGGCTCCCGGCGGGGACGGCGTCGCTCAACATGTTCGCAATCCCCGTCATCGCGCTGGTCGCATCGATGGCGATCTTCGGCGAGCGGCTCGCGCCGAACGAGTGGCAGGGCATCGGCTTGATCGGCATCGGCCTGGCGCTGATCACCGCCTACGCGTTGGTCGGCGCCAGGCGCCGCGCCTCGCTGGCCGAGCCCACGGCCCCGGTGCCGCTGGACTGACGGCGAGGCTGCGCAACCGATTGATTTCATGACTGTTCGTTGGCCGTCGCGGGCGCCGCTTCCCGTCCGGGCTCGCTGCGTTTCCGTTCGTCGGAAGCTTGATTGAACGCAAATCATTCCTATTTACATCGGCAGAACCCTCTGCTAATCTGCCCGGACCATGAACCTGCTGAAACCCCCGATGCGCTCCCTGCCCGCGCTCGCCCTGATGCTGGGCGCGCTGCTCGCCACCAGTGCGCTTGCCGAAGACCTCGCGACGTTCAAGCTCGTCGCCCGCGACGGCAAGTTCGATCCCACGGTCGTCGAGGTCCCCGCCGGCAAGCGCTTCAAGCTCGAAGTGTCGAACGAAGGCAAGTCGGCGATCGAGTTCGAGAGCCGCGACTTGAAACAGGAGAAGGTGATTCCGCCCGGCAGGAAGGCGATGGTCACCATCAACGCGCTGAAGCCCGGTGAATACCGGTTCTTCGACGAGTTCCACGAAAAGACCGGGCAGGGCAAGGTGGTCGCGAAATAACGCGGCGCCGATCTCTCCCAGGAGTCGCTTCGAAATGGGCAATGCACTGTTCATCGTTTGGCGCGAATCGGCCGAGGCGATGCTGGTCGTCGGCATCCTTTACGCGTGGCTGAAGCAGCGGCCCGATGCCGCGACCGGCATGCGTTTCCTGTGGGGCGGCGTCGCCGCCGGCGCCGGGCTCGCGCTGGTGCTTGCGCTGATCATGCTGGGTATCGCCTCGTCGCTGTCGGGCAACGGCCTCGACTGGTTCCAGCTCGCGATCATGCTGGTCGCTGCGGCGCTGATCGTGCAGATGGTGTTCTGGATGCGCCGGCACGGGCGGACGTTCAAGAAGGACCTCGAAGCCGACATGGCGAGCAACCTGCGCAAGGCCAACTGGTGGGGCCTGCTCGTCGTCGTCGCGCTGGCAGTCGGCCGCGAGAGCGCGGAAGCCGTGGTGTTCCTCTATGGCCTCGGCGCGGAGAAGAACGGCATCGCCAACCTCCCGATCGTCCTCGTGCTGGGCATCGGTGCGGCGTTCGCGACCTTCTGGCTGCTGCAGCAGGGCACGCGCTGGCTGTCGTGGCGCGTGTTCTTCCGCGTCAGCGAAACCCTTCTGCTGCTGCTCGCCGGCGCGCTGATCGTGTCCGGCGTCGAGAAGCTGATCGCCCTCGACGTGCTGCCCGGCATCGTCGACCCGGTGTGGAACACGACCTGGCTGCTCGACGATTCCGGCCGGCTGGGCGGGCTGATCGCGTCGTTCACCGGCTATCGCGCGCGGCCTGCACTGCTGCCGCTGGCGGCCCTCGCGGTCTACTGGGCGCTGATCGTGACCTTCCTGCGCACGCCGCGGCAGAAGCGAGCCCCCTCCGCAGCGCCTGCGCCGCGCCCGGCGGTGCCGCACGCCGAGCGCAACTGATTCGCGCTTCCCGAAACTGATCCGCGCATTCCGTTCGCGCGACGCCGCCGGCAGCTTCGGCGGCGTCTTCGCATCTGCACGGTAGAATCCGCACGCGACCGGGCCCGTCGCGCATCTCCGGAAGTGCCATGACGACTACTTCGCAGCCCGACCTGTCCAAGCTCAGGATCGACCGCAGCCTCGCGCCGATTCAGCGCCGCCGGCGCCGCAAATGGGTCTGGCTGGGCCTGCTCGCCGTGCTGGTCGTCGGTGGCGCCGCGTGGTTCCTGCTGAAGCCGCGCGTCCTGGAGGTACAGACGACCCCGGTGGTGACCGCGCATGCGTCGCAGCAGTTCGTCGTGCTGAACGCCACCGGCTACGTGGTCGCCCAGCGCAAGGCGGCGATCTCGTCGAAGGCCACCGGCACGCTCGAATGGCTGGGCGTCGCCGAGGGCTCGCGCGTCAAGACGGGCGACGTGATCGCGCGCATCGACGACCGCGACGTCGTCGCGCAGGCGCAGAGCGCGCAGGCCAACGCGCGCGCCGCGCGCGCCAACGTGCAGCTGAGCGACGTCGAGCGGAAGAACGCCCAGGTCGAGCTCAAGCGCAACGAGGAGCTGGTCGCCAAGGGTTTCATCTCGGCGTCGGCGCTCGATACCGCGAAAGCCCGCTACGACCGCGCGCAGGCCAGCGTTGCCAGCGCGCAGGCGAATCTCAATGCCGCCCTCGCCAATGCGCGCAATGCCGAGCTCTCGATCGATTACACGAAGATCCGCGCGCCATTCGACGGGGTGATCCTGTCCAAGAGCGCCAACGTGGGCGACCTGCTGACGCCGTTCTCCAGCGCGACCGACTCGAAGGGTGCCGTCGTGACGATCGCCGACATGTCGACGCTCGAGGTCGAGGCCGACGTCTCCGAATCCAGCCTCGGCAAGGTGAAGGTCGGCCAGCCGGCGGAGATCCTGCTCGACGCGCTGCCCGACGCGCGCTTCCGCGGCAGGATCAATCGCATCGTCCCCACCGTCGACCGTGCCAAGGCGACGGTGACGACCAAGGTGAAGTTCGACGCGATCGATCCGCGCATCCTGCCCGAGATGAGCGCCAAGGTGAGCTTCCTGTCGCAGGAGGTGACGCCCGAGCAGGAGAAGCCGCTGCTCGCCGTCAATCCCGACGCCATCGTCCAGCGCAACGGGGCGAGCGTCGTGTTCGCCCTGCGCGACGGGCATGCGGTCGCCGTGCCCGTCACTGCCGGCGTGAAGATCGGCGACCTGACGGCGATCACCGGAGCCCTGAAGTCGGGCGACAAGGTCGTGCTGAAGCCGGCCAACGCCTTGCAGAGCGGAACGCGGGTCGCCCCGATAGCCAAATGAGGGGCGAGTGAGCGCCAAGGCGAGGGCGCGATGAGCGCCGCTGCGCAACCTGCGCCCGCCGCGGAGGGCCGGCAGCCGCTGGTCGCGATCCACGGCCTGTCCAAGTACTACGTCCGCGGCGACCAGGTGATCCCCGTCCTGGTCGACCTCGATCTCGACGTCTATGCCGGCGAGTACGTCGCGCTGATGGGGCCCTCGGGATCGGGAAAGTCCACGCTGCTGAACCTGATCGCCGGCATCGACAAGCCGTCGTCGGGCGAGATTCGCGTCACCGGCGTGGACATCGCCGCGCTCTCCGATTCGGAGCTCGCGCTCTGGCGCTCGATGCACGTCGGATTCATCTTCCAGTTCTACAACCTGATGCCGGTATTGACCGCTTTCGGCAACGTCGAGTTGCCGTTGCAGCTGACCACGCTGTCGCGCGCCGAGCGCCGCGAGCGCGTCGCCACCGCGCTCGAGCTGGTCGGGCTGACCGACCGCGCGACGCACCTGCCCAACGAGCTCTCCGGAGGCCAGCAGCAGCGCGTCGCGATCGCGCGCGCGCTGATCACCGATCCGACGCTGATCGTCGCCGACGAGCCGACCGGCGACCTCGATCGCGTCACTGCGCAGGAGATCCTGGGCCTGCTCGCGCGGCTGAACGACGAGCTCGGCAAGACGATCATCATGGTCACGCACGATCCGAAGGCTGCCGAGACGGCGCACCGCCTGATCCACCTCGAGAAAGGCGTGCTGGTCGGCTGACCGGCAGGCGGCATCCATGTTCATTCCGCTGCTCGTGCTGCGCAACGCCTTCCGCCACAAGCTGCGGACGGCGCTGACGATCCTGGGCATCGTCGTCGCGATCGCCGCCTTCGGGCTGCTGCGCACGCTGGTCGACGCCTGGTACGCGGGTGCCAACGCGAGCTCGTCGGCGCGGCTGGTGACCCGCAGCGCGGTCTCGCTGGTGTTCCCGCTGCCGCTCAGCTACGCGCAAAAGATCCGGCAGGTCCCGGGGATCACCGGCGTCGCGTGGGCCAACTGGTTCGGCGGCGTCTACGTCAACGAGCGCAATTTCTTCCCCCAATTCGCGATCAGCGGCGCGGGCTACCTCGACATCTACCCGGAGTTCATCCTGTCCGAGGGCGAGCGCAAGGCGTTTCTCGCCGATCGCACCGGCGCGATCGCCGGCCGCAAGCTCGCCGACAAGTTCGGCTGGAAGGTCGGCGACCAGATCCCGCTGCGCGGGACGATCTATCCGGGCACGTGGACCTTCAACCTGCGCGGCATCTACGACGGCGCGGAGCCTTCGACCGACACCTCGACGTTCTTCTTCCACTACGACTACCTGAACGAGACCGTCAAGCAGCGCTACGGCCGCGCCGGCGACAGCACCGGCGTGTTCGTCGAATCGATCGTCCATCCCGAGGACGCCGCCGACGTGTCGCAGGCGATCGATGCGACGTTCAAGAACTCGCTGGCCGAAACCCTGACCGAGACCGAGAAGGCGTTCCAGCTCGGCTTCGTCGCGATGTCCGAGGCGATCCTGGGGGCGATCCAGGCGGTGAGCTACATCGTCATCGTCATCATCATGGCGGTGATGGCGAACACGATGGCGATGACCGCACGCGAGCGCTACGGCGAGTACGCGACGCTGAAGGCGCTGGGTTTCGGAAACGGCTTCGTCGCGCTGCTTATCTTCTTCGAGTCGCTGGGCATCGCGCTCGTGGGCGGGCTGCTGGGGATCGCGCTGACGTTCCCGGTCAGCCACGCCTTCGTCGAGACGATCGGATCGCTGCTCTCGGGCTTCCGGGTGTCGCAGCAGACGATGGTGATCCAGCTCGCCGCCGCCATCGCGATCGGCGTCGTCGCGGCGGTGGTGCCGGCGTGGCGGGCGGCACGGGTGCGCATCGTCGACGGCCTGCGGGCGATCGGATGAAGTCCCCGTTGAAATCACGGCCGAGAGCAGAGCGGAAGATGGGCTGAACGCGATGGCGATCCCCCTCGGCTACATCGCCCGCAACCTCCTCGCGCGGAGGCTGACCACCGCCCTGACGGCAGGCGGCATGGCGCTGGTCGTCTACGTGTTCGCCAGCGTGCTGATGCTCGCCGCCGGACTTCGACAGACGCTGGTGTCGACCGGCCAGGACGACAACGTCGTGGTGATCCGCCGCGGATCGCAGACCGAGGTGCAGAGCGGCATCGACCGCTCGCAGACCGGCATCATCGAGAGCCTGCCGGACATTGCAGTCGCCGCCGATGGCATGCGGCTGGTCTCGAAGGAGCCGGTGGTCCTGATCAGCCTGCCCAAGCGCGCGACCGGCAAGCCCGCTAACGTGGTCATCCGCGGTGTGACGGCGGCGAGCCTCGACCTGCGCCCGCAGGTCAGGCTCGTCGAAGGCCGGATGTTCCGGCCCGGCACGTCGGAAGTGGTCGTCGGGCGTTCGATCGCAACCGGTTTCAGAGGCACCGATCTCGGCGAGACGCTGCGCTTCGCGTCGCGGGACTGGACCATCGTCGGCGTGTTCGATGCCGGGCATACCGGCTTCGACTCGGAAATCTGGGGCGACGCCGAGCAGATGCTGCAGGCGTTTCGGCGGCCCGTGTTCTCGTCGGTGATCTTCAGGCTCGCCGATCCCGACCGCTTCGACGCCGTCAAGGCGACGCTCGAGAACGACCCGCGACTGACCCTGGAGGTGAAGCGCGAGCGCCAGTTCTACGCCGACCAGTCGCAGGCGCTGGCCAAGTTCATCAGTACGCTGGGCACCGGGATCTCGATCATTTTCTCCATCGGCGCCGTCATCGGCGCGGCCATCACGATGTACGCGAGCGTGGCATCGCGCACTGCCGAGATCGGCACGCTGCGTGCCCTGGGTTTCTCGCGCGGCGCCATCCTGCTGGCGTTCCTGATCGAGGCGCTGCTGCTCGGCCTGATCGGCGGCATCGCCGGCCTCGTCGGTGCATCGGCGATGCAGGCGCTGACCATATCGACGACGAACTTCCAGACCTTCGCCGAGATCGCCTTCTCGTTCACCCTGACGCCCGGCATCGTCGTCGCGTCGCTCGCCTTCGCACTGGCGATGGGCTTCATCGGCGGCTTCCTGCCCGCCGCACGCGCCGCGCGGATGAAGATCGTCGATGCGCTGCGGGCCGCGTGAGGGAACGCGGTCGCGTCAGAAGTACGCCGGCATGATCGAGATCGGGTAGGGGATCACCTCGTCCGACATCGGCGTGAGCGGGGCCATGACCTCCGCGCGATCGTCGGTCGTGCCAGGCGGCGAGTAGTCGCCGTCGACGACGCATGCCACGCTGTACCAGCCGTTGACGCCGCGCAGCGGCGCAAGCTGATCCAGCGCATACGTGAACGTCGTCGCAGAGACCATCGACAGCTGCGAACGCCGCGGGGAGATGTCGAAGGGGTCGTGCGGAAGGCAGGTTCCGGCCTGGTACAGCAGCGCCTTTTCGCTGCTGCCATGGCGACGGACGGTCAGGCGCAGGTGGCGCATCGTCCTTTTCTCGAGGACCGTCGAGCCTGCCGCGGGCTCGACGTCGCCGAGGTATGCGAGCCGGATGAAGCGACGTAACGGCAGTCCACTCACCCGGGCCGCCGGAGTCGCGAGGTCGCCGAAGCTCAGCTCGAGATCGAGGGTGAACGGGTTGAGGCATTCGCTGCGAAGGCGGGGGGGCGATTGCTGGTAGTCGACGCAAGTCTGGGGCTGGACCTTCGAGAGCAGCGTCGGGTCCCGGTCGATCGCCTCCCGGGTATGGACGTTCGCGCCGAGATGAATGTAGTCGCTCGCGTTCTGGTAGGTGAAATAGGTCGGTTCCGACAGATCGATCGTGCCGACCGCGACCGCGTTGCTCTCGCTACCGAGCGGTCCGCGGTACACGACCTGCAGCGAGACGTCGGTGGCGTCCAGTGGAATCGGGGTATCGGTGAACCTGAACTCGGTGACTCGTTCGCTGCCCGACGCCAGGTTCACTCCGGCGATCGGCTGCGACACGACGATGTTCTCGATCCCATCGCGGCAATCGGTGCTCGCCCCCGGATCAGTCGCGAGGACGACCGAGAGGGCCTCGGCACAAGGCGCGATGCCGACGACGGTGTCCAGGGACGGGGAGTAGGCGAGGTCGCGGTGGTAGCGCACGACGGCGAACAGGTCTCCGCCGTTCATGTCCTGGAGCTGTGCCAGGCCGTCGACCGAGGTGAACGGCGGCGTCGCGTTGCGCAGTCTTGCGCGCAGGACCGTGAAGCCCTCGTCGCCCGCGTGGTCGGTCAGCGCGTAGACGCCCTCATCCGGCAACGAGATATCGATTCGTCCGCGGAAGAAGAAGTTGATCAGTCCCGCAGAATAGGCGACGGCGCGCGGGAGGAGCAGGTTCGCCATCGCGTCGTAGTTGACCCGGTTGAGGGTGTAGCGCGGCAGGTTCGATGACGACGTCAGGAACTGATCCCAGACGCCGAACGATGTGAGTGCGACGCCGATCGCCGCGGAGTCGATCAGCTTGTCCGGCACCGCGCCGTGCACGACGTAGGATGGGGCCGGATTGGACGGCACGGTGCCGTCCCAGCGCGTGGGCGCGACGACCTTGACGTCGTACGCGAGGATATTGCTCACCGGCAACGGGTACTCCGTCGAGCCCAGATTGTTCTGCGCGGTGAAGAAGCCCCGGTTGCTGTAGTCGGCCAGCCCCTTGCCGTTGGCGCTGGCGCTCCCCTGGGCGGTGCTCCAGTAATCGGCGTATCGGCCGAACGTCGGCGTTGGATAGGGCGGAATCGACAGCGGGGAGATCGTGGTCCTGATCGGTGTGCTGGAGGCACTTTCCGCCTTGAAGGTATCCGCCTGCAGTGAGCGGGCGTTGATGTACCGCTCGTAGGCGCTGGTGTGCCCGCCCAGGCACAAGCCGAACAGGCAGCCTTTGCCGGAATGCGGCTCGTTGCGCGTGTGTTGCGGCTGCGCCATGTCCTGGTTCAGGTGCAGCACGTCGCCGAGCGCGCGGAATGCCGTCGCCCAGTACGCCTGCCGCCACTTCTGGCGGGTGGCATCGTCCACGCCGGGAGCGACGTCGGCATACCCGCCATCCGCCTTGGTCATCAACGTCAGCGCGCGGAACATCGCTTCGCGTGCATCGACGACACTGAAGCCATTTCGGCGCGGAATCGCGATTCGGTTGGGATCGGTGAAGCTGTAGCGCGTTCCGAGCGCCCAGTCGGGATTTCTCTGGATGTCGCTGTCGATCTGGCCGAGACCGGAAACGGTCAGGCCGCGGTCGAAATAGGGGTCGAAGAAATGCTGCAGAGGACGCTTCAGCCCCGGCTGGATGTCCTGGGGTGTCGGCGGGTCCTCATTGGAATTGTCGTCCTCGCGGATGGCCCCGAACACCATCCAGACCAACGTATCATCGACATTCGAGTCAATGTCCAAAGCCGGGAGCATGCCCTTCTCGTAGTCCTGTGCATGTCGCGGGTAAGCGGAAGTCCCAAACGCTGTCGTAATGAACTCGAAATATCGATCAAGCCCTCCTATGGGTGCGTAGCCATTCAGACCAAGACGTCCAGCGAGCGTAGTGCCCCCCTCGCTGATCGTGCCTCCCAAAGCAGAGACTTCATAGGCGTGCTTGGTCAGCGCTCCATGAGTCGCTTGCTCGTAGCCCCGCGACTCGCCTGCGACGACTAGGGCTGCGAATATGAAAATCCGGGCAATCATTGAAGGTGCTCCTTGATGAACGCTGCAATGCCAGCATCATCTCCAGGCGAGTTCGGGTTGATGGCGAGGGCTGCCCTTGCCGCAAGGGCAGCGATATTCCGAACGGTGCCGCGCTGACGGTCGGTCTCGGCGATCGCCCGCCCTTCGTCGTAGATCGCCTTCAGGAACGGGTACAGGCTTCTCTGACTATCCTTGCCGTACATGCAGCCCCGGTTGGCAATGCCCCAGAACAGCATGTGCATGCGCTCGTCCACGGATCCGCCGAACCGCGTCAGTGCGTAGCGCTCGGCTGGGTGCGCGATGATCGCGCCGTCTTCGCCCGCGTCGAGCTGGATCTGGCGCGGGACGTAGCCCCGCGCATAGACCAGTGCCACCGGGTTGTACATGTGGACGCGGTAGCTGCTGAATTCGCGCCACGGCGGAATATCGAAGGCGCCCTGTGCATCGGTGACGGCCGCGGCCGCGTGGACGCAGACCGTCCGCCCGCCTCCGCTGATGATCGATTTCGGAACGGTCTCCGATTCCCACAGCAGTGCGACGTGGACTCCGGGGATCGGCGCACCGGTGGTGGCGTCGACGACGTGGCCTGCGGTGTGCTTGCCGCTCAGCACCATCGGCGCGTTGTTCCAGAACCAGTAGACCAGCAGCACCATCACCACCCCGGCAAGCGCGCGCTTCATCGCAGGTGACCCCTTACATGCTGTCGATTCTCCAGATGCCATCTTCCGCACGTATCAGGTAGATCATGAACCGCTGCGGTCCATCGGCAGTATTACGCACGAGGCTCAATTCCGCGAGATCGATCCCGAAGGAGATGTCCTCAATGTCGCCGATCTGGTCGACGAGCGTCGGAAGTGACGCCTGCAGTTGCGTGAAGATGGCGTTGTATTTGGCGTACGCGGAGCCCGTAAAGGCGTTCAGGGCGCCGGGAATGTTGCCGGCACGCAATCGCGCAAGCATGCCGTCGTATACGGCTCGCAATCGGCCTTCGAAAAGCTGCGGCATCAGCACGACGATCACCCGCGTCGTTGAGTAGATCGGCTGATTCGCATCATCCAGAGCGGTGATGGTCGCCGTCCAGGTGCCCTCCGGATAGGTGGCCGTGAATGCGTAGGCGCCGTCGTCGACATCGGCGGGCGTGGCGATCAGGTTCGGATAGCCGTCGCCGTCGAGGTCAATGATGATCTCCTTGAACGGGGTTCGTGCAGGATTGGTGATGGAGAAGCGCACCGTGAGGGACCCGAGACCCTCGGTGGGCGAGGCATCCACGGTGAACGCTGCGGGACCGGTGCTTTCGAGCGTGATGGCCTGCGATCCGGTCTGGCCATCGATGCTGGTGACGACGGCGGTGAGGGTGTTGATCCCAGGCACGAGAGGGACGTCGTTCAGGTTGAAGTGACCGAGATCGTCGATGTGCGCGACGATGCCGTTGACCGTCACTGCCGAGTTCTCCGGTGCCGACGCGATACCCCGCACCGTCACCCTGTCGTCGTCGATGACGGCATTCGCGAGCCCGGGGCCGATGTTGATGGTCAATGCACCGGCGACGTCGATGCTGATCGACGACGAGTCCACGCCGGCCCCGAGATTGTCGATGGCACGGGCGACGAGCGTGTAGGCTCCCGCGGCGATGCCATCCCAGACGATCGAGTAGGGTGCGTTCGAGGCGGTCCCGACGAGGCTTCCGTTCGCGTAGAACTCGACCCGGGCGATGGCACCGTCGGGGTCGCTCGCGCTGGCCGTCACCTGCACGGTTGCAGGCGCGAAGTAGTGGGCACCCGCGGATGGCGCGGTCAGCGTCACGACCGGGGCCGCGTTGGCCGTGACGCTTACCGAGATCGGAGTCGAGCTTGCGGTTGCACCGAGATTGTCGGTCGCCCTCGCGGTGAGCGAGTACGAGCCAGCGGGGACGTTGCTCCAGTCCGCCGTGAAGGGCGCTACGGTTGAGGTGGCAACCAGCGCCGTTCCGGAAAGGAACTCGACCTTGGCGATCGAGCCGTCGGCGTCGGATGCCGTGGCCACCAGGTTGATCGTGGCGGGCGCGACGAAGCTCGCGCCGTCGGCTGGCGTCGCCAGCGCGACCGAAGGTGCTGCGTTGGGAGCGATCGTCACGCTGGCCGCGGGTGATGTGGTGGACGCACCGCGGTCGTCGTAGGCGACGGCGACCAGCGTGTACG
>JAJXTF010000335.1 GCA_021784125.1 Pseudomonadota bacterium
AGCGTAAAAGCCTTCTGAAAACGCCTCATTGTTTTCTCCCTCCGCTTGTGCATCTTGAATTCGTCGGCGACGAGCGACCGCCACCCCGGCGACGCAGCCCGGATTCTAGCGACTCTGCGACGGGATTGGATCATCCCTGATCGGGCCGCACAACGAAAAAAGGCGGGGCTCGCGCCCCGCCTTGGTGTTGCTGGTGCTGTCTGGAACCGCGGTGCCGCGCTTAGCGGAACGCCGACGGAACGTACTTGGCGGCGCAGGCGCCGTAGGTGCCGGTCCAGGTCGTCACCGTGGCACCGCTCGTCGTCGGCGTCAGGATCAGCGAGCATTCCGGGCTCGCACCAGTGTTAATCGAAACCGCGGTGATCACGCCGCTCGCGACCGCAAGGCTTGCGACGTAATGGGTCGCCGTCGTGCCGCAACCGGCTGCCGTGGCATCGAGAGGCAGGCTGGTCTTGGTCGACAGGTATTCGCTGACCGACGTCTTGCACGCAGCGATCGCCGCTTCGGCTTCCGACATCTTCGAACGAATCACGTAGTCCTGATAGGCAGGCAGAGCAATCGCAGCCAGGATGCCGACGATCGCCACCACGATCATCAGTTCGATGAGCGTGAAGCCCTGTTGAACGCGTTTCATTGACTTTCTCCTTTGTTGAAAAACTCGCATACCGACATCGGCATCCAGCGATGCTTGAACATAGTCAGCAAACCATATGCCAATGTCTTAGCCACCGATCGCCGAGCCCGGAAACGTCGCAACCAATTGATATTCAATAACTTACTGCGCGCCCACTTTCGGTGCCGGCCCCGCGCGCTGCTGAGCTCAAGTGCCGGCCTCACGCCGACAGATGGAATGTGCCGGCCTGCGGCCTTCCCTTACTGCCGCGCTGCGTCACTTTGGACGCGAAGCGGCAGTGGCTGCGATGTTGCGGCGCCAACGCTCGGAAGGGAGCGCGAAATGAAGCCCGTCGGCGCCGCCCTTACACTCGCCGGTCGAACCTCAGCTTGACCCCGGCGACATCGATGGTGTCGCCGAACGCAAGCTCGATCCCTTCGCGGGCGATGGTGTCGCCATTGACGGTCGGCAGCGCCTCGCCACCCAGCGGCACGAGCCGATAGCTGACGCCGCTGCGGCGGATCGCTGCGACGGTGACGCCGGGCCTGCCGAACACGAACTGGGCACGGGTCATCGGCGTCGTCTTGCCGGCATTCGGCCCGCTCAGGATCTTGACCAGCGCTTCGGCGCGCGGGACCTTCGCGCCGTTGACGGCGGGCGGCGCATCGCGCGAGGCGCCGAGGGACGGGACGATGGACAGCGTCGGCGGAATGTCGACGGCTGCGGTCGCCGCGGACTGCGTCTCCATCAACTCGTCCAGGAATTCGTCGGCCGGCGCTACATCCGGGTCGTCCACGGCGTCCATGTCGGCTTCGGCATCGACGTCTTCGCCGCCCCCCCGTTCCACTGCTGGGAAGTCGTCCACTGCCGGCGACGCCCCCCCGTCCTGTTCCGCTTGCTCGGCGGCGCGTGCATCCTGCACCTGCGACGCTGCAGCATTCGCGCCGTCGCGGGCGATATAGAGGAGTTCCAACCGTCCGACGTCGATCCGATCGCCGTCGCGCAGGAAATGCTTGGTGATCCGCTCGCCGTTGACCAGCGTGCCGTTGGTGCTGTCGAGGTCCTCGAGGAACGAGTCTGCACCGATGGTCACCACCGCCGCGTGCTCGGCGGAGACGGCGGGGAACGGCAGGCAGACGTCGTTGTCGGCGCGCCGCCCGATCGTCATGCGACCCTGGTCGAGCCTGAACTCGCGCGCAGGCTCGTCGGGCAGATGCGCGATCAGGCGTGGCATGGGGTCGCAGCGCCCGCGCCGGATGACCGCGCTCGCCGTGCCGGCGATGCGAGGCCACCCCGGGCCGGGGCGCTCATTGTTCGGTCTTGCGCTTCTTGGCGAGGAAGCGCTGCGCCCACGCGGTGTTGGGCAGGAAATCCGCGGGCACGCGGGCGAGGATCACCGAGATGTTGTCGCGCCCGCCGTTCTGGTTGGCGAGCTCGACCAGGCTTGCCGCGGCCGACTCGAGCGCCTTGCGCTGGTCGTCGACGACGCCATGCACGACGTCGGTGTCGACCATGTCGGTCAGGCCGTCCGAGCACAGCAGGTAGATGTCGTCGGGCTCGATGCGGTATTCCGAGATGTCGGCGGGCACGATCGCCTCGATGCCGAGCGCGCGCGTGACGAGATTCTTGTTGAGCGAGAAGCGGGCCTGGTCGGGCGTGATCTGGCCGCTGTCGATCTGCTCCTGCAGCAGCGAATGGTCGCGGGTCAGCTGCTCGAATTTGCCGCCGCGCAGCCGATAGCAGCGCGAATCGCCGATGTGGGCGATCGACACCCGGTTGCCGTGGAACACTGCGGCGACCACCGTCGTGCCCATGCCCGCGCACTCGGGCCGGGACTGCGCGGCCTCGTAGATGCCCTTGTTGGCCGCGGCGATCTGCTGCTGGAGCAGCATGGCCGCATGCGTGAGCCCGGAATGGACGTCGACCTTCGACAGGTCGCGCCCCGAGACGAGCTCCGGCAACAGCCCTTCGGTGATCAGCTTGACGGCGATGCCGCTCGCGACCTCGCCGGCGTTGTAGCCGCCCATCCCGTCGGCGAGCACGGCAAGCCCGGCATCGTGGACGAACACCGCGTCCTCGTTGTGGGGACGCACCATTCCCGGATGCGACCGGTTGGCAACTTCAAGCGCAGTGGTAACTGTCGGCGGCAAGGGTCGAAAGCGTCAATGATTTCC
>JAJXTF010000336.1 GCA_021784125.1 Pseudomonadota bacterium
GCTCGTCGCCGACCTCGGCCTGCCCGACGCGTCGGCGCGCATCAATGATCCCGAGGTCAAGGACGCGCTGCGGCGCGAGACCGACCGCGCGATCGCCCGCGGCGTGTTCGGCGTGCCGACGCTCGCAGTCGACGGGGAGCTGTTCTGGGGCGTGGACGCGACCGACATGGCGCTGGCCTACGCCCGCGCCGGCAACCGCTACGACGATCCGGAATACGCGCGCGTCGCGGCCCTGCCACCCGGGGCGACGCGGCCGGGCGCTACGAAGCGGCGCTGACGACGCCGTCTGCGATCAGCGCGTCGATCGCCGCGTCGGCAAGTCCTGCTTCGGCCAGGATCTCGCGCGAATGCTCGCCGTGGCGCGGAGCGCCGCGCGCGACGGCGAATGCCGGCGGGTCGAGCCGGAAAGGCGGCGCGAACTGGCGCGATCCGTCCGACCCCGTCACGACCATCTGCCGCGCGCGGAACTGCGCGTCGACGAGCGCCTCGTCGAAGCGCAGTACGGGACTCACGCAGCAGTCGACCCCGGCAAGGCGCGCGGTCCAGCCGGCGAGCGTGTCGGCCGCGAACACGGTTTCGAGCGCGGATCGGACCCGCGCGCCCTCGTCGCCCGTTGCGAACTGGCCGTCGATCAGGTCGGCGCGCCCCAGCGCATCGCACAGCGCGCGCCAGAACTTCGGCTCCAGTGCGCCGACGGCGAGCCAGCGCGCATCCTTCGTCCCGTAGACGCCGTAGCAGGGCACGCCGCCGGTCAAGAGGTCGGTTCCGCGCGCCGCGACGCGGCCCGAGTCCTCGAGCGCGCCCAGCGCGAAGATCTGGTGCGCCAGCACGGCATCGGCCATCGCGACGTCGACGTCGCGGCCGCGGCCGTCGCGCGACGCACCGAAGAGCGCGCCGAGAATGGCGATCGCAGCGCTCGCCGCGCCGCCCAGGAGGTCGGCGATCTGGAGGTTCGACAGTGCAGGCGGACCCCCGCGCGTCCCGGTCTGGTCGAGCACGCCCGCATAGCCCAGGTAATTGATGTCGTGGCCGGCGAGCCCTGCACGCGGGCCGCCCTGCCCGTAGCCCGACAGCGAGCAGTAGACGAGCCGCGGATTCACCTCGCGCAGCGCAGCGGCGTCGACGCGAAGCGCCGCGACGACGCCGGGACGGAAACCCTCGACGACGACGTCCGCGTTGCGCGCGAGCCCCAGAAACGCATCGCGTCCCCGGGGTGACTTGAGGTCGATCGCCAGCGAGCGCTTGTTGCGGTTGATCGCCTTGTACCAGGCGGTGGCCGGCCGCAGCGGGGTCTGCGGACCGGGTCCGAGGCTTCGCGCGTAGTCGCCGGCACCCGTGTCCTCGATCTTGACGACGTCGGCGCCGAGGTCTGCGAGGTGGAGCGTGCACATCGGCCCCGGCAGCAGCCGCGTCAGGTCGAGGACGCGGACACCGGCGAGCGGGGCGTCGCTCACAGCCAGTCGGCTTCGGGGATGCCCAGCTCGCGCTTGATCGCCCGCGCCGTCGCGAGGGCGTCGTCGAGCGTGGCGCCGAGGCAGGTGACGTGCCCCATCTTGCGCCCGCGCCGGGCTTCGCGCTTGCCGTACAGGTGGAGCTTGGCGGCCGGATGCTCGAGCACGCGCCGCCAGTCGGGCTCGTGCGCCTCGCGCTGGCGCTCGTCCCGGAACCAGATGTCGCCCAGCAGGTTGACCATCACCGCGGGCGTGTGCTGCAGCGTGTCGCCGAGCGGCAATGCGGCGAGCACCCGCGCCTGCTGCTCGAACTGCGACGTGACGCAGGCGTCGATCGTGTAATGGCCGCTGTTGTGCGGGCGCGGCGCGATCTCGTTGACCAGCAGCTCGCCGCCCGCGGCGACGAACATCTCGACGCAGAGCACGCCGCGGTAGTCTAGCGCCTGCGCGACGGCGGTCGCGGTCTCACGTGCGCGCGCCGCGAGCGCAGCATCGACGCGCGCCGGCGCGATCGACACGTCGAGGATGCCGTCGCGGTGGCGGTTCTCGGCCACCGGCCAGGTCGCGGTCTCGCCGCCGTCGCTGCGGGCGACGACGACCGAGAGCTCGCATTCGAGGTCGATCCGCTTCTCGAGCACGCAGGCGCCTCCCATGGCAGCGAACGCGGCTTCCAACTCGTCTGCCGTCGCGACCCGCAGCTGGCCCTTGCCGTCGTAACCCAGCCTTGCGCTCTTGACGATGCCGGGCAGCAGGGCCGACGCCGGGACGGCATCGACGCGCGCGAGGTCGGCTGCGTCGCGCAGCACGGCGAAGGGCGCGACGGCGAAGCCGTTGCCGCGCAGGAAGGTCTTCTCGCTGATCCGGTCCTGCGCGATCGCGACGCTGGCAGCCCCGGGCGTCACGCGCAGGTCGCGCGCCAGGAATTCGAGGGCGGCGGCGGGGACGTTCTCGAACTCGGTGGTCGCGGCGCGGCAGGATTGGCGCAGCGAGACGAGGCCCTGCGGGTCGAGGTAATCGGCGCGGATGTGCCGGTCGGCGACGCTGCCGGCCGGGCTTTCGTGTCCGGGGTCGAGGACGGCGACCCTGTAGCCGAGGCTCTGGGCGGCCATGCAGAACATCCGCCCGAGCTGGCCGCCACCCAGGAGGCCCAGCCATTCGCCGGGCACGATCTGCGGTGTGGCCGGGGATGCGTCGTCCGGGCGCTGCGCTCGCTCGCTCACGCCGCTGGGGGGACGCGCATCGCCCGCGCGGCGTTGGTCTGCTTCTGGCGAAACGCCGCGAGCTTCCTCGCCAGCGACGGATCGGATGCGGCGAGCAGG
>JAJXTF010000075.1 GCA_021784125.1 Pseudomonadota bacterium
CGTGGGTGCCTGAATCGCGCGGACTTTTCGGTTATCATGCCGCCCACGGTCGGGGCGTGGCGCAGTCTGGTAGCGCACTTGCATGGGGTGCAAGGGGTCGCAAGTTCGAATCTTGTCGCCCCGACCACTTTTAAAACAACGACTTACGCTCTTTCGAGTTCACCGATCCCGCACACGTTTTTCGGCATCTGGGGACGGTCTTGGGGACAGTTCGGCACGATTTCCGTGCCTTTCACCCATCGAGGAGCACGTCATGACCAGAAAGAAACCACTCGCCGCCGATGCGGGGAGCACCCGCACCTTCGCCCGCTCTTTCGCCGTCGACCTGTTGCGACGCGGGTTCCGTTCCTACGTTGAGGAGGTCGCCGAGCGCGAGCCCGACGCCACGCTGCGCCACGCCGTCGCCGCGTACTTGAACGGCATCGAAGCCACGCTCCGCGACCTGCGCGCGACCAATGGTGCGACATGAGCGCCGTAAGCCCAAGCCTCGCGCGGCGCCTGTCCGCGGTGCAATCGAAGATCGCCGAAGCTGCTGCCCTAGCCGGCTCGGTGTCGGTCGTCCTCGAAAGCGTAGGGTTCCACGACGGCACCCATGACCACTTGGTCGGCGGACCCGGCGAGGCATGTTTAGGCATCGCAAACTTCCTCAACGCGCTTTGGGGCGAGGTGGGCGAGATTCAGGATAGCTTGCGCGTGCCGGAGCCAGCCGCGTAGGCGAGGCGGCTACCGTGACATTGAGGGCGCCTGCTCGGTGAGGCGCCCTTTTTCATTGATAGGTGCCGGCCGCGTCGAGCGATGAACCCGAGGTCTCGGCTACGCGCTCGACCGCCGGCTGTGCGGGTTTGTTTGGAAAGACGGCCACTCAACGCACTAACGCCGTCCCAGGGATCGCGCGACCCCCGGCTGCTGCCGCCTCGCGGCTAACTCTTTCGCGCCGGGATCAATGCGGCACCGTCCGTCGTTGCGACGACGCGCTCATTGGCCCACGGCTTCGCGATCGGCGTCTCGCCGAGCTTTGTACGCACCTCGTTTACTGAATAGACCGCGTGCGCCTGGTAGGTCGTGAGGATCTCGGCCCGCACCGCGGGATCGACGGCGGTCGCGTTTTGCCATCGAAAGGCGAGATGCGCGAAGCCGAGCCGGGATTGGATCAGCTCGTCGACCAGCTCCTTGATCCATACCTTGAGCGGCCCGAGCCCTTCCTTGAGCGCCGTCGACTGCGCGGTCTCGGCCGTCGCCCGATTCATCTGCTTCACGAATGGCGTCGGCGGCAAAGAGAACGCGAACGAGACGATCCGGGCAAGCCACTCGTCGAACGTATCCTGTAGCGGTGCGTCCCGCAGCATCGTTATCTTCGCGCCGGCCGGCCCCCATCGAACTTGACGCCTCCGCGCCTGATCGCCCTCGACCAGCGTGTCCCAATACTCTTGGAACTGCTCGATCTGCTGCGGCGTCCATCCGGTAGGAACCGTCGCAAATGCAGCCGGCACCGTGCCATCGGTGAAGTACTGCAACTGCGACACCGAACGGCGGAGCGCAATATTCACCGTGAGTACGATCTGCTCGACGGGCGAGAACCCGTAGAACTTGTGAACTCGCGGATTGCGCGGCAGGTAGAGCAGCTCGTCGCGGGTGTAATCCACGGTGGGCAATCCCTTTAGAACCTGCTGATAAGCCGGACTCGGCGGCATTGGCGACCGACCCGTCGCGTCGATCAGCGGCTTGATCGTCGCGCCGTCGATTAGCTCGAAAGCGTAGTGCGACCCGTCGCGCCGCTTCCGTGGATAGATCGCAGGCGCGTCGATAACGAGCAGTTCCTCGAGCACCATGCGAAGCCACGCTTGCCAGCTATGCACCCCATCGGGCCGCGCGAGAATGCGCTCGACCTCGAGCCGCGCGGGATCGTCAGGCCGATTCTTTTTCGGATCGACGTGACTGATCGACCAGGTAAGCCCCGCGACCTGATCCTTGCGCGTCTCGATGGCGAGGCGCACGAGTTCGCAATTGTCGGCGAGCGCGCGGAGCTGCTCGAAACTCGTAAGCTCCTGGCCGCGCGGCGTATAGAACAGATTGGCGCCGACGGGATAATCGAACTGCCTTCCAGCGACCGCGGGCTCCGTCGGCGGCATCGGCTGCGCGGGTGACATCCAGGTCGCGGGACCGATGCCCGTGATCGCGTAGCGAACGCCATCGGCGACGCGCTGTAGGAACCCCGCAGGGGTGCTCGTTTTCTCGCTCATATATGCCTCCGGTTCATACTTAGACAAATTGCCCAGCCCGCAGTTTTTCGGCCTGCTGCCGGAAATACTCGAGAATCCCGGTATTGCTCGACATCACGAACGAGGCAAACGCGCGACTTGCGGCGTCGACCTGGTCGTCATGGCGGCCGTTCGGGAATACGCGCAGCTCCTCAATGAATTCGAGATTCCACGCACCGCGAACGAGCGCCGCATTACCGACGTTCACCTGCGCCGCAAGGGGTTCGGCACGAGTGACTTTATCGCCGCTTTCTGTCGACGATCGGACGCGATAGCCAGAGAGAGCGCGCGTCAGATATTGCACCTGCGCCTTGCCGGCTTGCCCAGGGTCTTGCGGTAAGTCGATCGCGCATGCGAGGCCATCACGGCTCGCCGTCGCGACGAGCACTCGCTCGACCTCGTCCGGTGCCCCCTGAAACCGCACCACGTCGGCAACGACGGGGCGGCCGTTCCACATGCCGAGCTTCACGCCGACAGTCGGGTCGCCTGCGCCTGCGGTCGCGCCAAAATCCCAGGCGCGGACCCATTCGACGCCCGCGGGCTCACCGTCGAGTATCCCGAGCGCGTCGGGTTTGAATAACGCGCCCTCGAGCGGCGCGGGGCGCTGCTGATAGAGCGCCGACCATTCGCGCTCACCGACAACGTTGCGGATCTTCGCGAGTGCCTCGGAGTCGAAGCTATCGGGCCAGAGCGCCTCGCCCGGTTGGCGGTACTCGTCGGCTTCCTCCGCGATCGCCGGCAGCGAAACCACGTCCCACGGTTCGCCATCGGCCAGCACGCGGCCCACAAGGTCCGCCTCGTGCCAGCGAGTCGAGATAATGACGACGGCGCCCCCCTTCTCGAGTCGTGTAAAGGCGGTCGAGCGGAACCAGTCGAAAACGCCCTCGCGCATGATTTTCGATTCCGCCTCGGCGCGGCTCTTGTGCGGATCGTCAATGAGCAGGAAGTCGGCACCGCGGCCGGTGAGGGGTCCGCCAACGCCGACCGCGAAGTAACTGCCGCCGCTCACGGTCTGCCAGCGAGAAACGGCCCGCGAGTCGTCGGCGAGCTTTGAACGCGGCCAGAGCCGCTCATAGGCCGGCTGCTCCATGACGCTGCGCGCCTTGCGGCCGAGGTCGTCGGCAAACTCGCCCGCGTAGGTCGCCGCGATAATGCTCGCCTGCGGATGCCGGGTGAGCAGCCACGGCGCAAAGCGAGTCGAGCAGAGTTCCGTCTTGCCGTGCCGCGGGGGCATGCTCACGACGAGCCGCTTGATCTTCCCGCTCGCGACCGCCTCGAGCTTCGAAGCCAATAACTCGTGATGCCAGTTCGGTCGATAGTTGCCATGCGTGAGCTTCGCGAACGCGATCAGGCTCTGTTCCGCATTCGATCGGCGCAGGGCCGCAGCGAGCGCACGGTGTGCGATGTTAGGTTTCGAGAGTAGGGACATGGGTCACCTGTGGAACGTCAATGACTCGATCGTCGGGGCATTCGAGCGCCGCGAATCGCTCGAACACGGCGCGACGCGCTTCGGGGTAGGGTTCGAGCGCCGCAGCCACGTCGTCCATGAGCTGCTGAAACTCGGGGCTCTGCGTGATGGTCGTCACGTTCAAGGTCGTGTGCTGCACGAGCGGGGAAGTCGCCAGTTCCCCGGTCATTTTCGCGATCAGCCCGCATACTTTCGTGTACTGCGCCGCCGCCATCGTCGCGAGCGCCGTCGAGCCCTTGGCGCGCTCCTCGACGATCATCTGCCAGAGCACCGCACGCGCCGCCTTCAAATGATCGAGCGTGTTAGTCGATTCCTCGGCAATCTGTCCGGCGAGCTCCATCCGAGCGGCGAGCGCCTCGGCTCCGGGCCGCATTGCCTTGCGATGAGACTCGGGAACGTGGCGCTTCCAGTGACGTTGCAGCGCATCCTCGGACATGCCGAGCTTGCGCGCGGTGGCGGCGATCGTCGCGCCGGCCGCGAGCTGCAATTCAGCCCGCGCCCGCTCGGGGTGCGCGCATACGGTACAAGGTCCTCGGCGGCGCATATCAGCCCTCCATTTCTCGTCTATGTCGCGTGTCGGTCATGCGCGTGAGATTAGCGCGCCTTCCCGCACGAGCATAGGCATGGTCTATCGTTGTTGGCATTTCGTTAGTCGCAGGCTATGGTGATGGTGAGACCGCAGAAGGGGCAGAGCGGTCGAATTGATCCTCGATCAGCTCGCGAATCTCCGCCTCGGTGCGGATCGACAGCGCATGTTGCTGCAGGCGCCGGTCGGATACGCGAATGCCTGTAAGTCGGCGCAATTCAGCCGCAGTCGGCGGCTTGCTGAGCGGGTGCAGCCGCGCGTGCTCAAGCAGCGCCTGCCGGACCATCTCGCGCTCGCGGATCGACTTGCGGTAAGCCTTGCGATTGCGCGGGCCGCTCATTGCCGCACCTCGAGGAGCTGGCGCACTGTCTGCTCGGTGAGCTTGAGCGCCTCGGCAATGTCCTGCGGTCGGAGCCCGCGAGCAGCAAGGCCACGAGCAGCCGAGCGCATAGCGTCCCGACCCTGCGGCCGGTGCGTGTCCCGGCCGAAGGTCGGCTTCACCATTGATCGCCAATAGGCTTGCATGCCTGCCGCCTCAGAAGTCGGGGAGCGCGTCATCGAAAGCCGGCTCCACGGTGCGCCCGGACGGCTTCGGCTCGGCGATCGCCTTGCGCGTGCGTTGCACCGCATAGGCCGTCAGCACCTGGTGCGCCACAAGGTCGATGCTCGGGCGAGGTTCGCCGCCGTCCTTCGGTGTGTAAACCTTCGGCGTCAGTTCGCCGGCCACACAGAGCGCGTCGCCATCGCTCAAGGCGATCAGCGCGTCGATTGCGGTCGGGCTGAACGCGATCACGCTTGCGAATACCGTCGAACTGTCGCGAATCGGCGTGCGGACGGTAGCCGTGGCGAAGCGTTTGCCGCTCGAGCCGGTGCGAATCTGCGCGGCACGGTGCAACGTGCCTTGAATTAGCGCGTCAATCGACATGGTGGGTCTCCTGGTGGGAAAGAGGTCGCAATGCCCGACAGAGCGCGACGAAAGCGCGCGCCATCAGATAATTGCCGGCGAACAATAGAGCGGTCACGGTGAGCCTCCGGTGCGGCGGGTGAGTGCGAAATGGGCAATGAGGCACGCTTCGGCGCGGTCCGCATGCTTCGCAAGCGATAGATCGACGCCAGGAAATAACAGCCGCGCCTTGTCGAGACTGGCGCGCTTGTCGCTCGAGAGACCGAGGGCGCGTTTCCATTCCGCAGCGGTCACAAGGTCGATAGGCAAGTGCAACGTCTGCAATGTCGCGAGAATCGAGCCGAGACCGGCGCCGAAAGTGAACGCCGAGGCGATGCCCTGGCGCGGCATTGCTGAAACCCGCTCGACTACCGCGCGACACGGTCGACCGTGCAGCGCCCCGAGCAGCATTGACTGCAGCTCGCCGCCGTCGATCCACGCGAGCCGGTTATCGCGAATCGCCGGCAAGTCGGCGACAAGCTCCGCCATACCGTCGCCGTCGACGAGGGCAAGGGCACCGTGCAATCCAGGGTCGATCCCGAGGGTTAGCACGACGCGCCCCGCAGGGCGCGCAGAGCGGCGCCAGGAACGGCGCAGCGGTCAGGCCATGCCGAGTCTAGGGGCGAGCGGGAAAACGCGGCGCAGGCAGCCGCGGCGAGGGTCAGTCGCGAAAGAAAGCCTTGAACCGATCCGGGTTCATCTCGGTGTAGCGGACCGTGTGCGTGATGCTGCGATGGCCGAGGTAAGCCTGGATTGCGCGCGTATCGAAGCCAAGGCCGGCCAAGTAGTAGCCGAGGGCGTGCCGTAGCATATGCGGGTGAACCGGCATCGGTAGGTTCGCAGCAACGCCAGCGCGAGCCACAATGTCGCGCACGGTGCGAGCCGTCAGCGGGCCACCGCGCTCCGAGCAAAAGACATAGGGACTGTCGGGCCACTGACGCCGGATCTCGCGCAGGTCGCGCAGCTCGGGACCGCGGAGCGGATGCACGCTCGGAGTTCCGCGCTTCAGCCGACTGACCGCGAGTGTCGCCGCCTCGAGGCTGATGGCGTCCCAGCGAAGCGCGCAGGCTTCCGATACCCGCAGGCCGTGCCGATACATGAACCGGATTAACGCCGCGTCCCGGTGACCATATCGGCCGTTGCGCTTGGCCGCGAGAGTGAGCTTCGCGACCTCGCTCGGCTCGAGGTGCTCGCGCGATCGTACCTCGGCATTGCGCTTGCGCCTCGGCGGAATAACTCTGCCGTTTTCGCGCATTGGGGTCGGGTTGGTCGTCGTGCCTAAGCCTTTGTCTGAGTTCATAGCTGCGCCCCTCTACTCTGCCGTTTTGGTACATTCTCGGCGGAGTTCTGCGGCATGTCAAGGCGCCGCGGCCAGGGGATGCCCGCAAGGCGAGCAGCCGGGGCGCCGTCGCGGCTTGGGTTGGTGCTGCGCGGACCCTCCTAACCCTTCCGCACGCTCTGTCGGTGATCGTGGACCGCAGGGGAATGCGTCCCAGGCGGATCGCTCGGGCTGGCTTCGCTTGATTGGCCGCAAGGGGTGACGCACAGGTCGACCGGCTGCGGTGGTGAGGACCACACCTGAGCTGTGCGTATAAGAAATATACGCACGCACAGGTGGTCCTGACTGTCCCAAGCTGTGCGAGTAACAGGCCAGTAACAGGTCGGCGCACAGGTTTATGAGCAGGGTGAATCGTCATGGGCGCCTCATTCCTTGCAGGCTTCGAAGTCGATTTGCGAGCCCTTCCCGTTCACTGCGGCGGGGCGGATTACGACGCGGGTGTAGCGGCCTTCGTACCGCGTCGGCAATCCGGTCCCGATCATCGAGGGCAAGCGCTGGCGCACGGTGAACTCGGACAGGGTCGATCCCTTCTTGCCTGCCACGAGTTCGGGCGCGCGGGTTATCAGCCACAGGGCGGCGGCATTCGCCGAGCGGGGCCTGCTTTCGGTCAGCATGCGTGTGAGGGCTTCGCCGAGGCGGCGCCGACTGGCTTCCGCGATGGCCGTCTGGCGTTCTTTGGCTTGCGCCTGGACGGCCTCGATGTCCTGCTCGACTAGCACCGGCACGCGCTCGCCGTTCGGGATGGTGACGGACTCGACGCGCAGCAAGCGCATCTGCTCGCCGTCGGGACCGTAGGAGGTTTTCAGCGCATCGAGGCGCCGATACCGGGGCCGCTCCTCCTCGGAGATACCGTGCGCCGCAGCGGTCTCGGCGTTCAGCCGCGCCAGCGTGAAAGCCCAGCGCGTGTAACCGATCAGCGAGCCGGCACCGCGCACCGATGCGAGGTTGCCGACGTGGCCCTCGGGATCGGCCATGCTGATTTTCGTGACGTGATGGTCGATCCCGACGTGGCGTGTGCCTTGTACGGCGATCGCGCGCAGGGAGGTCGAGAGCACCTGCACGGCCTCATTGCTGTTCTCCATCAGCCGGTGCCACGCCATGAGCGGATCGACAAAGACGGCCACGGTGTCGGGGAGGTCCCGGAGCCATCCGAGCATCTGGACGTTAAGTGCCGTCATGTCGTCGACCATCTGCGCCAGCGTGTAGCTAATCGGGTCGACCTCGGCGAGATAGACCACGCGCAGGCGGTCGGCGAGTTCTGCCGGCTGGATCTGGTAGTGCTCAAGAATGCCGGCGAGGCGGGCCTCGACGTCGCGGCGGGCATCTTCACCGGCCAAGTACAGAACGCCGCCGGTCTCGTGAACGTCGTCGGCGAGAATCTTGCGGCCCGTCGCGATCGCGACCGCGTCGGTGAGCATCAGCGTCGACTTGTTCACGCCGGGGGGGCCAGCGTCGATCGTCACCTCGCCGATGGAACGGCGGAAGCCGAGCAGCCAGCGGCGAAGCGGAATCCGCGCGGGGTCAAAGCTGGTGCCATAGCTCGTGACTTGCGGCGCGGCCCAGGCGTCTCGCGTGTCATGCTCGGCGCTTGAGGCATGCGCTCTGTGGGGACCCTTAGCCTGCGTGCGTGCCTCGTCCGCGTATGCCTCGAGCGGTATCTCGTCGAATTCAGGCGCGCGCTCGTCGTCCGCGGGCACCTCCTCGAGCTGCGCTTCGAGTTCGTTTCGGTCGATCATGCGGCGCCCCGGATTTGCGCGGTCAGGTCCGCAACGTCGGCGCCGTCGGCCCGCGCCCGCAGCACGCGCACCTCACGCTCCGCGTCGCGCCAGCGCCTGCGGCATTCCTGCGCGGCGGTCAATCCCGCGGGGTCGTTGTCGGCGAAGATCGTCAAGGATTCGATGCCATTCAGCACCGGGAACCGCGCGAGGTTTCCAGCGTCAACCGTCGCCCATGCGGGCGTAAATAAATGCCCAGCCGCGAGACAGGTTTCGATCCCTTCGGCGATTGCGAGTCCGTGCGTCACCGTCTCGTCAGGCCATAGACGGATCACGCCGCCTCGCTTGCGATGCCCTGCGAGTAACCGACGTTCGCCGCGAGCTGAGCCGTCTGACCGCAATGGCGTGAAGTGCAGCGAGAGCGGCTGCGCGGTCACCGCGTCCGTGATTCGCGCACACAGGGTCGGCGTGAACTTCTCCGAGGCCGGCAGGAATCGCAGGTCTCCATCGGCAGGGGGCAGCACGCACCCGCGGCGCTCGAGGTAGGCCCGCGCGATCGGGCCGAGCGGCTGCGTCTCGTTCCAGATGCGCTCGGCTCGATTGCTCCAATCGAGCGGGTCGGCAGAGTGCTGCGGGACCGCGACCGGGCGCCGTGCGAAATTGTCGGCTGCGGCGTACCCGCAGCGGTGGCAATACTCGACCGTGCCTCGCTCGTCCGCTTTGATCGCAAGCGCAGTATCTTTCGCGCCGCGATCGCATACCGGGCACGGGCCACGCTTGGTATTAGCCACGGCCCCGGCTCCGACTTACCAGGATCTGGACTTCGCTCGCCGTCGTGACCACGCGCCCGGTGCGGATTAACCAGCTCGGGCATTGCGCCGCGCGAAATATCTGTTCGGCGCTCGCTTCGCGACCACGGTCGTCGCGCCAAAAGGGATGCGTGCCGGGCCGCCGCTTGGTAGAGTTGTGCCTGTTCATGGCTTGTCCTCAAACGCCTCGACCATTGCCCGGTCGGGGCGTTTTCTTTCGCGCGGTTCAGTTCGGGATTTCGGCGATCAGCTCGGCGTAGCGCTTCGCGGCCTGCTCGTCGATCCGCGCGTCGCGGCTTCGCAGCCATTCGACCCGCAGCTCCTCGGCCTGGTGCGTTATCGCGGTGGCGACCCGCGCATCCGCCGCGAACATCGCGCGATGTATCCCGGCGCCGACTTGCTCGGACGTATTCATCTCGTCCATTTTTCCTCGCTGCTTCGCGAGTTCGCCGAGGTATTGCTGTCCGAGCATCGCGGCGATTTCGCTGCGGATCTGCGCCTCGATCGCGGCGGACTTGCTCGCGCAGTTCGCGGCATCCCGGTTCAGCGCCGCCTCGGCAGCCAAGAGCGCCTGTTTTTTCGTCTGAGCGGTCTGCGCTTTAGCGAGCGCCGTTCGAAGTGACGCAGGGGGCTCGGGAATTTTCATATCCGCCCCGATCGCCTCGGCGACTGCGGCCTCGAAGTCGCGACTCGCGGCGTTTGCTTCGCTCTGCTCGCGCTCCGCGGCGCCCCGTGCTTCTGCGATCCGGCTCCCTTGTTCGCTGATCCTCTGCGACGCCGCTTGAATGCGCTCGCGCTCGGCAAGCAGTCCTTGGAAATTGTTTGAAATCGTCGTGCTCATGGTGGCCTCGTTTTCGGAAACGTTGGGGGGAGGGCTACGCGGCGTCGGAACTGCAGGCGCCGAGCGCCGCGAGATTCCGGTCAAGGTCGGCGACCTGCTGGTCGGTCCAGCGCACGCGCGATTGCGCGGCAGTGCCGAGCTTGATGGGAGGGGCCAATAGGCCGCGTGTGCGCCAGTTATCGACGGTGCGCGGCGTGACGCCGCGGTCGCGGGCGATCTGCTGTTTCGTGTGGTATGTCATTCGCGCAAGCACCTTTCTGAACGTGCTTGCAGAATGAGGCCGGATTTTCGACGGGCCGGCAGCCCGTACCGATTATTTGATTTCGCCGGCCCTCATCATCGCGCGGAATAGGCGCTTGGCGCGATCCGACATTCGCCGGACTTTGAGATATCGCGTTGCTCGCTCTGCGGCCGGCATCCCCGCGAGGACGGCTTTCCTATCGTTGCACCACGCAGCGAACTGCGTGAGCACGCGCTCTTTGGATTCCCTCGCGCGTTCCTCGTTGTTTTTGCGGCTGGCATCGCTTATGCGTTGGTGAGCCTTGACGGGTTTCTCGAGGGCCGCATTGACGAGGAGCCGTTGCCATTCCTCGGCAAGGTCCGCGCTTCGCTCGATCGCGAGCGCGACCGTTCGCAGGTCACAGGGACCTCCGCGCTCGACCTCACCTATAAGCGCGTGCAGCTTCGCCGCCGCACCGGAGCATTGCTCGGCGTTCGTCCGTACTGCGTCGGAGTAGGTTTTTCGGTCTTTGCGAATGGCGTCAATCGAACGGCCGACTTGTGCGATCCAGTCGCGCACTCTCGGCAGCGGATCGTCGAGCTTGAGCAGCTCCTCGATAGTGGCGGCGCGCTTCGTCGTCGTGACCGAATAAAGCCCGACTTGTTCGGTGGCGAGTTTGGTGGGAGGTTTCATCGCTTGGGGTCCTTTGCGGAAATGATGCGCTCGAGTTCGGTTGCCCATTGATCGAGTGCTTCGCGCATTTCGACGCGGTAGGGGTATTGGTTGTAGGTGGCGACCATCGGGTCATCGGGACCGTGACCGAGCACGCGCTCCGCGACGGTGTCGCTGACACCGATCTTTGCCATGAGGGTGCGGGCCGTGCGCCGCAGGTCGTGCGGGCGCCAATCCGCCATCTTGAGAGCGCTGCGTGCCTCGCGTGCGGCTTTCGAGATTGACCGCGCGCGATCGGTGGCGACCTTCGCGGTCCGCTGACTTGGTAACCAGTAGGGGGAGCCGGCCGCGAGGGTTCGCAGCTCCTCGAGCAGCCGCTCGGCGAGCGGGGAGAGGGGAACGTAGTGGGGCACGTTCTCACGAGCCCGTTTTTTCTTGGGACTCGTTGGAATGCACCACGTTGAATCCGCGATATCGTCCCATCGGGCGCCCGCGATTTCCCCGCGCCGTTGCGCTGTCACGAGCTGCAGTTTCAACGCGAGGGCGATTGATCGCGGGATGCGTACTGTTTCGCCGTCGTCCTTCGTGATTCCGGCATCGCTCGAAAGGGCATCGAGGCCGTGCCAAAGCGCGCGGATTTCCGTCTCTGTTAGCACGCGAGTTCGAGTCTGCTCGTCGCCGCCTGCCAGGGCGCGAGGGAAGATAGGCACCGAGTCGATTAGGTCGCGGTCGGCTGCGACCTGGAATGCCTGCTTGAGCACCTGTTGCACGCGATTCGCGAGCACCGGGGAGCCGCGGCGGACGATCTTGTCGAGCGCCTCGACAATGTCCCGCTTGCGGAGCTGCGCCACCGGCCGGTCACCGAGGGACGGCAGCACGTTCGCCTCGAGGAGATAGCGCGCTTGCTCGGGTCGCTTCCGCTTTCGCTCTGCCACCGCGAGGAATTCCTTAACCACGTCCGCGACGGTTGGACCCGCGCCATCTGCAGCGGTCGATCGGGGCGCCCGCTCGGCCCAATACGCGCTGACGATCGCCTGCGGGTCGCCGCCACTCTTGGCGACGGTCACGCACCGCGCGTGCAGCTCGTGCGCGTCGGCGACGCTGAGGGCAGGATATTCGCCGAGGGTGACGTATTTCGCGCTCCCTTCGCGGAAATATCGGTAACGGAACGTCCGCGAGGTGCGGCCACGGTCGGGCGTCACCCGCAGGATCAGGCCGGTGCGTCCGGTGACCGAGAGGTCGCGACGCTTCTCGGCCTTAACCCCTTGCAGGAATTTTTCGGTGAGCTTCACGACTGTCCCCATATTGCTTGTATGGGGACAGTATGGCATATTCTAATCGTTACTTAAGCGTTCCCGTTAGTTCATGCGAAAATGCCTGTAAACGTAGTAGTTAACAGCGCTTTGGATCGGAAACGACATGAACGGAAAAGAAGTGAGATGTTGCATGGGGTGCAAGGGGTCGCAAGTTCGAATCTTGTCGCCCCGACCAACTTCCCTGGCCCGAGTGGCGGCCGCCTCAGAGCGCGTTCACGACCCAGGCGATCAGCGCCGGCGCGACCAGCAA
>JAJXTF010000076.1 GCA_021784125.1 Pseudomonadota bacterium
ACCGGAAGTGCGCAGGAAGTGCGCGCAGGAAGCAGGCTCGCCGGCGGGTGCGGGCCGACCGGTGCGGATGGGCCGGTGCGGATGGGCCGGTGCGGATGGGCCTGCGCGGATGGCCGGGCCGGGGCGTCAGACGTAATCCGGACTGACCACGGCCTTGAGGACGACCCCCGAACCTTCCTCGCCTCCATGGCTGGAGAACCACCAGACAGCGCCCTTGCGCACCGGCCACCAGGCTTCCTCGCCCGCCAGCAGCTGCGACGCGACGAGACCCAGCGTCGGTTGATGGCCGACGACCAGCACGCTCTCGCGGGCGTCGGGCCAGTTGGCCGCCGCAAGGACGGTCCCGGCGCTGGCGCCGGGCGCGAGTTCAGGGACGGTCTTGAACTTGCGGTCGATCGCCCGTGCAGTCTGCTGGCAGCGCAGCGCCGGCGACACCAGGATTCGGCAGCGGTCGGGCAGGTGCCGCTCGAGCCAGCGGGCAACGCGCTCGGCCTGCTTGACGCCCTTCGACGTCAGACGTCGTTCGAGGTCGGGTTCGCCGGACTCGGCGTCGCAGTGGCGCCAGAGGATCAGGTCCATCGCAGCAGGCTACCCGTGGCGCCGCCGGGTGTCATCCCGCCACCTGCGCCTCCACGGCGAGCCATACGCAGCCGGACTTCGACTCGCGCTGCAGTGCGTCGAGATACGCACGATGGCACTGTGCCTCGTCCGCCGCGACGGGGACGGGGCGGACCGTGATCACCCGCGCGGGAAGGCCCTCCTCGGCACTGCGGCCCGCGCCTGCCGTCCGCGACCCGGGCGCGGCCATGTCGATCGTCAGGGTCTCCTGCCCGCGCGTCATCGCCAGGTAGACGTGGGCGAGCAATTCGGCATCGAGCAGTGCGCCGTGCATCGTCCGGTGCGCATTCGATACGCCGAAGCGCTCGCAGAGGGCATCGAGATTGTTGCGCTTGCCGGGGAATGCTTCGCGCGCCAGCGCGAGCGTGTCGGTGAGCCTGGCATACAGCGACGAAGACGCCGGGAGCCCGGCCCGGGCGAATTCGGCGTCGAAGAACGAGATGTCGAAAGGCGCGTTGTGGATGATCCATTCGGCGCCCCGCGCGAAATCGATGAACTCCTGCGCGATGTCGGCAAAGCGCGGCTCGCCGGCAAGGTCCTCGCGCGTCATGCCGTGCACCTCGGTCGCACCGGCATCGATGTCGCGCTCGGGATCGACGCGGAAGTGCAGGTGCGCGCCGGTGAGGCGCCGGTCGACGACCTCGACCGCGGCGAGCTCGATGATCCGGTGTCCCTGCCTCGGATCGAGGCCCGTGGTTTCGGTGTCGAGCAGGAGTTGGCGCATCTTTCCCGTCTGCGTGATTCCGGTGTTTCGCGGCTTGCGGTGCCTGCTACTTGCGGTACTTCTGGATCGTCGACTGGATCTCGGCGATCGCGCGCTCGATCTCGTCCTCGGTCAGGTCGCGCGAGTTGCCGGTTCGGTCGGTCAACGTGACGGTGTCCTCGATCTCGGTCGCGAATTCGCCGGGCTGCAGGGCGTCGGTCGTCGTCGACAGGTCGTCGGTCAGCGTCTCGGGCCCCCAGCGCACGACGATCGCCGACACGTTGTCGCCATCCGGACCGCCACGCTCCTCCGCGTCGCGAATGATACGCGGCCCGACCGACAGGATCGGCGTCGACGTCAGCATCGTCGCGAGCTCGCTGCGCGGATAGACGCTCCACAGGCCGTCCGTGCACAGCACCAGGATGTCGCCGTTCTTGAGCGCCGTGCGCCGCGACAGATCGATGACCGGCTCGACGAGCCCGCCGAGGCAGCTGTAGATCTTGTTGCGGTCGGGATGGACGGCGGCTTCCTCGGCCGTGATCACGCCCTGGTCGACCAGGTACTGGACCTTCGAATGGTCCTTGGTGCTGCCGATCAGCTTGCCCTGGCGCAGCAGGTAGAAGCGCGAATCGCCGACGTGGGTCCAGTACGCCTGCCCGCCCTGGACGACGACGGCCACGCAGGTCGTCCGCGGCGTCTCCAGCATCGAGAACTGGCTCGCATACGCGCCCAGCGCGGCGTGAGCCCGCAGCATCGTGTCCTGCATGAAGCCCAGCGGATTCTTCAGCAGCGGCTTGGCTTCCTGGTGGAAGCGCTCGACGAACAGGCGCACGGCAATCTGCGCGGCGATCTCGCCGCCGACGTGCCCGCCCATGCCGTCGGCGATCACCAGCAGCAGCGTTTCGCGGCTGTAGGTGTAGGCGATGCGGTCCTGGTTGATCTCGCGCCCGCCCTTGCGCGATTCCTGGAAGATCGTGAAGCGCATCGGTCGCTCAAGCGCCGATTTCCGAGAACAACAGGCGCTTCAGGTTCCCGAAGAACGTGAGCTTGCGTTTCGGGGGCGGGATGTCGCGAATCGCCCGCTGCAGCGCGAATATGCTTTGCGGACGCTCGAGGGGATCGAGGCGCAGGCACCAGTCGATCACCTCGAGGAGGTTGTCGGAATACTGCCCCGACCAGATCTTCTTGGCCGAGACCAGGTGGTCTTCCTGCACCCGGGCGTCCGCGGCCTGCGGGGCGAATGCGGCGAGGCAGGCGAACATCGACGCGCCGGTGCCGTAGACGTCGGTCCACGGTCCAAGGCGATCGTGGTCGCGGTACTGCTCGGGAGCGGCGAAGCCGGGCGTATACATCGGCGCGAGCTTTGGGCGATTGGCGGTGAGCGTCTGCCGCGCCGCGCCGAAGTCGAGCAGCACCGGGCTGCCGTCGCTGTGCAGATAGATGTTCGCCGGCTTGATGTCGAGGTGCAGGATCTTGTGGGTGTGGACCTCGCGCAGGCCGTTCAGCAGGTGCATGAACACCTGGCGGACGAAGCGCTCGGACATCTGGTCCTGGCGCATCTGGATGTGTTGCTGCAGCGTGCGCCCCCGCTCGTAGCGCATGACCATGTACACGGTCTCGTTGGCGCGGAAGAAGTTCAGCACGCGCACGACGTTCGGGTGGTTGATCTTGGCCAGCGCGCGGCCTTCCTCGAAGAAGCACTTCATCCCGTAGCGGAACGACGTGAGGTTCTCCGCCGAACTCGCGTTGACGATGTCGCCCTCGGTGCGCAGCACCAGCGACGCAGGCAGGTATTCCTTGATCGCGACCGCGGTCCCGGTCTCGTCGTAGGCCCGGTAGACGATCGAGAACCCGCCCCGGCTGATCTGCCGGTCGATCCGGTAATTCAGCAGCTGGTAGCCGCCGGGGAGGGCTTGATTGGTGACGGGCATCGACTCGGTCGGGCTGCGGGATACGGGCGAATGAAAAGGCCCGCAATTCGCGTGCCAACACCGCCGGCTTGCCTTGCGCCGAAGGCGGATAACGCATACATTCTCCCGATGCGCACCCCCAATGTAAAGCCGGAAAACTTTTCAAAACCGGCGCCTGCAGCGTTCCTTTGCAAATGATTCTGAGCATGACCGGTTTCGCGGCGACGACCGCGGAGCTTCCCGGCATTTCGCTTGCGGTCGAGCTCCGCTCGGTCAATCACCGCTACCTCGACGTCACCGTCAAGCTGCCCGAGGAGTTGCGCAGCCTCGAGCCCCATCTGCGCGAGCGGCTTTCGGCTGCGCAAAAGCGCGGCAAGCTCGAATGCCGCGTCGCCATGGCCCGCACGGTGGCTTCAGGCGGCGGCATCGCCGTCGACCCGGTGCGCATGCGGCAGCTCGCGGCCGCCGCAGCCGAGGTCGCGCATGCGATTCCGGGCACCCCGCCGCTGTCCACCGGGGACATCCTGCGCTGGCCGGGCGTGATGATCGAGGCGTCGCTGCCTGCCGACGTGCTGGCCGAGCGCGTCAACGCGCTGGTCGACCAGGCGCTGGCCGAGCTGACGGCGGCGCGCGCGCGCGAAGGCGCCAAGCTCCGCGACGTGCTCGAGGCGCGCTGTGCCGACATCGACGCCCAGGTCGCCCGGGTCGTGCCGCGCATTCCGGTCCTGCACGCGGCCTTCGTCGAGAAGCTCGGCGCGCGCCTCAGGGAAGCCGGGCTCGACGCCAACGAGGACCGGTTGAAGCAGGAGCTCGCACTGTTCGCGACACGGATCGACGTCGCCGAGGAGGTGGCGCGGCTTTCGACCCATGTCGCCGAATTCCGGCGCGTACTGGCGCAGGGCGGCAGCACCGGCAAGCGACTCGATTTCCTCGCCCAGGAGCTGCATCGCGAGGCGAACACGCTGGGGTCCAAGTCGGTCGACGCGGAACTGTCGCAGGTGTCGCTCGAGCTCAAGGTCGCGATCGAGCAGATGCGCGAGCAGGTGCAGAACCTCGAATGAACGAATGACGATCACGACCCAGAGCCCCGGCGCCTCGGGCTGCCTGTTCGTCGTCGCCGCACCGTCGGGTGGCGGCAAGAGCAGCATGGTCAACGCGCTGCTCGAGCGGGAACCGGGGATCCGGTTGTCGGTCTCCTACACGACGCGGGCGCCGCGACCGGGCGAGCAGGAGGGGCAGCACTACCACTTCGTCGACGTGCCGACCTTCCTCGCGCTCAAGGATCGCGGGGAATTCCTCGAGCAGGCCCACGTCCACGGCAACTGGTACGCGACGTCGGCAACGTGGCTGAAGGCGCAGGTCGAGGCGGGTCAGGACGTGCTGCTGGAAATCGACTGGCAGGGCGCGGCCCAGGTCAGGAAGCTGATCCCGGGTTCCGTTCACATCTTCGTCGTCCCGCCGTCGCTGGAAGCGCTGCGCGAGCGTCTCTACAAGCGCGCGCAGGATCCGCCGGAGGTGATCGCGAAGCGGCTGGAGGCTGCGCGCGAGGAGATGCGGCACTGCGGCGAATTCGATTATGTTATTATGAATCAGGACTTTGCACGGGCTGTCGACGACCTGTCCGTCATCGTGCGCGCCGCGCGTCTCACGACCGCGCGCCAGCAGGTGCGACACGCGAAGGCGCTCGCCGGGCTCCTCGCCTCCCCTACCGAAAGCTGACCATGGCCCGCATCACCATAGACGACTGTCTCGCCCGCATCCCCAACCGCTTCGAGCTGACCCTCGCCGCGACCAACCGCGCACGCCAGATCACGACCGGCTCGGCGCCGCTGCTCGAGCCGGACCGCGACAAGCCGACCGTCATCGCCCTGCGCGAGATCGCCGCCGGCAAGGTGGGCGTCGAAATGCTGCTGAAGACGACACCCACCGTGACCCTGTAACACCCGGGGGTGATGCGGCATGTCTGAGATTGCCGAATTCACCCGGCACCTCGGTCACTACCTGCCGACGCCCGACATCGCGCTCGTCGAGCGCGCGTTCGAGTTCTCCGAGTCCGCGCACCGCGGGCAGTTCCGCAAGTCGGGCGAGCCCTACATCACCCACCCGCTCGCCGTCGCGAGCATCCTGTCGGAATGGCGCCTCGATGCCGAGGGCCTGGCCGCCGCGCTCCTCCACGACGTGATGGAGGACACGCCGGTCCTGCGTTCCGAAATCGAATCGAAGTTCGGCCGGCCCGTCGCGGCGATGGTGGACGGGCTCTCGAAGCTCGACCAGATCGAGTTCGCGAGCCGCGAGGACGCCCAGGCGGAGAGCTTCCGCAAGATGCTGCTCGCGATGGCGCGCGACGTCCGCGTCATCCTGATCAAGCTCGCCGACCGGCTCCACAACATGCGCACGCTCGACGCGATGGCGCCGACGCATCGCAAGCGCATCGCGCGCGAGACGCTCGACATCTATGCACCCATCGCCAACCGGCTGGGCCTGAACGCGCTCTACCTCGAATTGCAGGACCTGTCGTTCAAGCACCTCTACCAGCTGCGCTACCGGATCCTCGCGCAGGCGATCAAGACCGCGCGCGGCAACCGGCGCGAAGTCATGAACCGGCTGTTCGACGTGATCCGGGACGGGTTCGCGCGCGCCAACATCGCCGCGACGGTGACCGGGCGCGAGAAGTCGATCTTCTCCGTCTACCGGAAGATGCGCGAAAAGCACTACACGTTCTCGCAGGTCTTCGACATCTACGGCGTGCGCGTTCTGGTCAACGACAAGTCGACCTGCTACGCGGCATTGGGCGTGCTGCACGAGCTCTACAAGCCCATCCCCGGGAAGTTCAAGGACTACATCGCGATCCCGAAGGCCAACGGCTACCAGTCGCTGCACACGACGCTGTTCGGTCCTTTCGGCACCCCGCTGGAAGCGCAGCTGCGCACGCACGACATGCACCGGGTCGCCGAGGCGGGCGTCGCCGCGCACTGGCTGTACAAGTCCGGCGGACAGCTCGACCTCGAGGAAGCGCAGCGCGAGACCGATCGCTGGCTGCAGAGCCTGCTCGAGATCCAGTCCGAATCGCGCGATTCGAAGGAGTTCCTCGAGCACGTCAAGGGCGACCTCTTCCCCGAGGAGATCTACCTGTTCACGCCCAAGGGCAAGATCATGGCCCTGCCGCGGGGCGCGACGGCCGTCGACTTCGCCTACGGCGTGCACACCGACATCGGCCACCACTGCGTCGCCGCGCGGATCAACTACGAGCTGCTGCCGCTGCGCACCGAGTTGAAGAACGGCGACCACGTCGAGATCCTGACGTCACCGACGGCGCGCCCCAATCCGTCGTGGCTGTCGTTCGTGACCACCGGCAAGGCGCGCTCGCGGATCCGGCACTACCTGAAAGGCCTGCAGCAGCAGGAATCGGCGGCACTGGGCGAGCGGCTGCTGAACCAGGCGCTCGCGACCCTGAAGGTGGAGCCCGAGTCGATCACCTGGGATCGCTGGGAGGCGCTGGCGAAGGAGTACGCCGCGAAGAGCCAGCTCGACGTCCTCGCCGACATCGGGCTCGGCAAGCGGCTGTCTTTCGTCGTCGCGCAGGCCCTGACCCGGCCCGTCGGCAAGGGCGACGACGGCGTCGCGACCCCGGCGCCGCTGCCGGGTGCGAAGCCCGGCGCGCTGACGCTGCGCGGCGTCGAAGGCGTGGCGATCCAGTACGCGCGATGCTGCCGCCCGCTGCCCGGCGACGCGATCGTCGGTCAATTCCGCAGAGGACAGGGACTGATCGTCCACATCCGCGATTGCGTGTCGCTGCGCAAGCAGCGGGTGGACGGCGGCGAGATCGTCGACGTCGAGTGGGCACCCGACGTCCAGGGCGTGTTCGACGCCGGCGTGCGCGTGCTGGTCGCCGACCGCCGCGGCATGCTCGCCGAGCTCGCGACGACGATCGGCGATGTCGACGCCAACATCGACACCGTGTCGATGGAGCGACCCGACGGCGGCGACGTCGCGATGTTCTTCGGCGTCCAGGTCCGTGATCGCCGCCACCTCGCGCACCTGATGCGCGCGCTGCGCCGCGTACCCGACGTGCGGCGCGTCCAGCGCGCGCGCACCTGAATCCTCGCGCGCGCCGAGCTGCGGCGCGCGATTTCCCTCACCACGACGCTTCGCGCTCGGGCGTGGCCGAGATCTTGTGCACGGTCAGATCGGCGCCGTTGAACTCGTCCTCGGCGTCGAGGCGGATGCCGAGCAGCGCCTTGAGCGTTCCATAGACGGCGAAGCCGCCCGCAACGGCGACCGCGATGCCCCCCAGCGTGCCGAGCAGCTGGGGCATGAAGGCCACGCCGCCCACGCCGCCGGCCCAGGACTCCCCGAAGATCCCTGCAGCGATCCCGCCCCAGGCGCCGCAGACGCCATGGAGCGGCCACACGCCCAGCACGTCGTCGATCTTCCAGCGATTCTGGGTGCGGGTGAACAGCAGCACGAACAGGGCTCCGGCGATCAGGCCGGTCGCCAGCGCGCCGATCGGATGCATGACGTCCGAGCCGGCGCAGACCGCGACCAGTCCCGCGAGCGGGCCGTTGTAGGCGAAACCCGGGTCGTTGCGGCCGACGACCAATGCCGCGAGCGTGCCGCCGGCCATCGCCATCAGTGAATTGAGCGCGACGAGACCGGAGATCCTGTCGATGCTCTGCGCGCTCATCACGTTGAAGCCGAACCAGCCGACCGTCAGCACCCACGCGCCGAGTGCGAGGAACGGTATCGACGACGGCGGGTGCGCCGAAATGCCGCCATCCTTCGTATAGCGACCGCGCCGGGCGCCGAGCAGCAGCACCGCCACGAGGCCGATCCAGCCACCCACCGCGTGCACGACGACGCTGCCGGCGAAATCGTGGAAATCGGCGCCGAACGTCGCCTTGAGCCAGCCCTGGATGCCGAAGTGGCCGTTCCAGGCGATGCCCTCGAAGAACGGATAGACGAAGCCGACCAGGACGAAAGTCGCCGCAAGCTGGGGGTTGAATTTCGCTCGCTCCGCGATGCCGCCCGACACGATCGCCGGAATCGCGGCCGCGAAGGTCAGCAGGAAGAAGAAACGGACGAGTTCGTAGCCGCTTTTCTGCGCCAGGGACGCGGCGCTGCCGAAGAAGCTCGTGCCGTAGGCGATCGCGTAACCGATGAAGAAATAGGCGATCGTCGACACGGCGAAGTCGGCGAGGATCTTGACCAGCGCATTGACCTGGTTCTTCTTCCGGACGGTGCCCAGCTCGAGGAACGCGAAGCCGGCGTGCATTGCGAGCACCAGAATCGCGCCGAGCAGGATGAACAGCGTATCGGTGCTGGTCTTCAGGGGTTCCATGGGCCTCGAGCCGTGACGGGGGTTGTGCGGGCCGCCCGTCGAGACGTTGCTGCCTCGTTCTGGACCGGCATCGCGAAAATGCACTGCGGGGGAGCACGCCGCGTGCCATCATCCTATCCATATGATTTTACAGGTATTCCACCCCCGGGCCCGATTCGTAGTCGAATCGAAACGCACCATTGCGGGGCGTCATTGGCACCATTTCAGTGCATTTCCAGGAATGATGCAGTGCGACCGCACCGAAGCGGCGCGAGGGGAATCGCCCCGGGCGGGGCGATCGAAGGGGGAGGATCGAGGATCGCCGGGCCGATGGCTTCGGCCGAACGGGCGCCGCGCGCAGCGCAGTGCGCGCAGCGCGAAGGGCCGGCCGCCGGCCGGCCCGGTGACTCAGGCCGGGGACTTCGCGAGCAGTTGCTGGAGCTCGCCCGACTGGAACATCTCGCGCATGATGTCGCAGCCGCCGACGAACTCACCGTCGACGTAGAGCTGCGGGACCGTCGGCCAACTCGAGAATTCCTTGATGCCCTGGCGCAGATCGGGATCCTGCAGGACGTTGAACGACGCGTATTCGGCGACCCCGCAGCGCTTGAGGATCTCGGCGGCGGTCGCCGAAAACCCGCATTGCGGGAATTGCGGCGTTCCCTTCATGTACAGGACCACGTGGTTCTTCTTCACCTGGTCCGCAATCGTGTCTCGAATCGTGCTCATGGCCGGCTCCGGCAAGTGGTTTCGGACTTCATTTTACCCAAATGCCGCCAGGGGGCCGGGGTTTCAAGGAGCAACCCCTCACCCCTCCGGGGGCGAGGCAGGAGGGACGCAGCGAGGCGGGCGAGACGTCACTCCTTCACTGCGCCGGTCAACCCCGAGACGTAGTACTCGACGAAGAACGAATACAGGATCGCGACCGGCAGCGAGCCGAACAACGCACCCGCCATCAGCGGCCCCCAGTGGTAGATGTCGCCCTCTACCAGCTCGGTGACGACGCCGACCGGCACGGTCTTGACCTCGGATGACGAGATGAACGTCAGCGCGTAGATGAACTCGTTCCACGACAGCGTGAAAGCGAAGATGCCCGCCGAGATGAGCCCCGGGACGGCCAGTGGAAGGACGATGCGCATCAGGATCTGCAGCCGGCTCGCGCCGTCGATCAGCGCGCATTCCTCGAGCTCGACGGGAATCGACTTGAAGTAGCCCATCAGCAGCCAGGTGCAGAAGGGGATCAGGAATGTGGGGTAGGTCAGGATCAGCGCGAGCCGCGTGTCGAACAGATGCAGCTCGGTCACCATCTTCGCGAGCGGGATGAACAGGATCGACGGCGGTACGAGGTAGGCGAGGAAGATCGCCATGCCGACGTAGCGCGAGCCGCGGAAGCGCAGGCGCTCGATCGCGTAGGCGGCGAGCACGCTGCAGACGATCGAGACGAAAGTCGCCACCACCGAGACCAGCAACGTGTTCCACAGCCAGCTGGGGTACGAGGTGTCGAACAGCAGGTGCTTGACGTGCGCGAGCGTGGGGCTGTGGATCCAGAACGGGTTGGCCGCGCGCGACAGCAGCTCGCCGTCCGGCTTGAACGCCGTCATCGCCATCCAGTAGAACGGGAACAGCAGCACAATCAGGAACACGGTCAGCGGCACCCACACGGTGACGACGCGCCTCGGCAGCGATGTCAGGTAGTTCATTCCCTGGGTGTCGACGGCCTGGCCATCGGCCGCGGCTGCGTGCGCCCTGCTCATTTGTCGGCCCCGCCCTGCTGCCAGGCGCGGCGCTGCAGGCCGAAATACGAGACGAGGATCGCGGCGAGCAGGAACGGCACCATCGCGGTGGCGATCGCGGCACCCTCGCCGAGGCTGCCGCCGGGGATCGCGCGCTGGAACGACAGCGTCGCCATCAGGTGGGTCGCATTCAGCGGGCCACCGCGCGTCAGCACGTAGATCAACTGGAAATCGGTGAACGTGAACAGCACGGAGAAGGTCATCACCACCGCGATGATCGGCGTCAGCAGCGGCAGCGTCACGTAGCGGAACTGCTGCCACGGCGTCGCGCCGTCGAGACTCGCCGCCTCGTAGTACGATGGCGATATGGTCTGCAGCCCCGCGAGCAGGGTGATCGCGACGAAAGGCACGCCGCGCCAGACGTTGGCCGCGATGGTGGAGAACCGCGCGTTCCACGGATCCCCGAGGAAGTCGATGTACTGGTGGATCAGTCCCATCCGGGTCAGCGCCCAGCTGATCACCGAGAACTGCGCGTCGTAGATCCACCAGAACGCCAGCGCCGACAGGGCCGTGGGTACGATGAACGGCAGCAGCACGATGGCGCGCACGATCGACTTGAACGGCAGATTCTTGTTCAGCAGCAACGCCAGCCACAGGCCCAGTCCGAACTTGATGATGCTGGCGACGACCGTGTAGAAGATCGTGTTGAACAGTGCCAGCCGCGTGACCGAATCGCCCCACAGGTACTCGAAATTCTCGAGACCGATCCATGCGCCCGGACGACCGATCTTGGCGTCGGTGAAGCCCAGCCAGGTGCCGAGCCCGAGCGGATAGCTGAGGAAGACCAGCAGCAGCACGCCCGCGGGCACCATGAAGGCGAACCCGAGGGCGTTGCGGCTGTCCAGCAGGCGGGAAGTCGACGCGGCCAAGGCAACTGTCCGCTCGGCGAATTACGCCGCGGATCCGGGTGAATGAAGCGAGACCCATCCGATTCCGCGCGTTGACCGGCGCCGTGGCGCCGGGTCGAACGCGCGGCAGGTATGGCGTCGCGCCGACGGGACGCTCAGGTCAAGCACGAACGCCGTCCCGGCGCGACGTCATACCTTGTAATAGCGCTCGGCACGCTTCTGCGCCCGCTCCGCGGCTTCCTGCGGCGTCTTGGCGCCCGACGCGGCCTCTGCGACCATGTTGACGACGATGAAGTCGGCGAGGGCACCTGCCGATGCGTAACCCATCTTGCCCGCGTAGCCCGACGGCAGCATGTTCTTCATCGAATCGCGGTACGGCGTGTTCTTCGGATCCGCCGTCCAGATCGGATTCTTCTCGTAGTAGCGCAGCGGCGGGGTGACGTAGCCGATCGACGCCTGGACCCACGGGTCCATCTGCTCGGGCTCCATCATGAAGCGCAGGAATTCCTTCGCCGCCTTCGGGAACTTCGTGTACTTGAAGATCATCTGGTTGAAGAACAGCTGGAACTCGGTAGGATGGCCGATGGGGCCGACCGGCATGTTGGCGTGATAGATGTCGTCGGCCATCGCCTTGAGCTTGGGATCCGTCGACGTCTTGGCCGCGTAGTAGATCGAGATGCCGTTGTTGGTCAGGTACAGCTGGCCGTCCAGGAACGCCTTGTTGTTGCTGGGGTCGAGCCACGACAGCGTGCCGGGCACGAAGGTCGGGTAGAGCTCCTTCGCGAACTCCAGCGCCTTGACTGTCTCGGGGCTGTTGATCACGACCTTGTTGCTCGCGTCGACGAGCTTGCCCCCGAAACCCCACACCAGCCACTGCGCCCAGGTGTTCGCATCGCCGGTCGCGTTGCCCAGCGCGAAACCCGCCGGCGTGCCCTTTTCCTTCATGCCCTTGCACAGCTTGAGGAAGCCGTCGAAATCCTTCGGGAACGCGTCGAAACCCGCTGCCTTGATCGCGCTCTGGCGATACACCATGCACACGCCGGCCACGCCGAGCGGCACGCCGATCCAGTGCTTGCCGTCGGGGCGCAGGTAGGGATCGCAGACCGGGTAGAACCCGCCCAGCTTGGCGCCCAGGTAGTTGCAGACGTCGGTCACGTCGACGAGCTTCTCGGGATAGAGGTTCGCGTCGTCGTTGGTCGACAGGATGATGTCGGGGCCCGCG
>JAJXTF010000077.1 GCA_021784125.1 Pseudomonadota bacterium
ATCAGCACCAGCTGCGCGAGCACGATCACGATCAGCGGCGACAGATCGAGCGTGCCGCCGATCAGGGGCACGAACTTCCGCACCGGGCGCAGGAAAGGAAAGGTCAGCGCGTTCAGCAGGCCCGCGAGCGGGCCGTCGGGTGCCGTCCACGACAGCACGGCCTGCACGATCACGACGACGATCAGCAGCCAGATCGCGGCCTTGACCAGGGCGACCAGTGCCGCGAGCAGCAGGTAGGCGAACCCCGCGCCGAAGAGCGAGAAGCCGAATCCGAACGCCAGGTAATAGGCGAGCAGCCACAGCACCTGGAACAGCCAGGCGGCGCACAGCGACGCCCAGTCGATGCCGCGAAAGCCGGGCAACAGCTTGCGCAGGGGCTTGACGATCCAGTCGGTCAGCGCGATCACCGCCTGCCCGACCTGATTGCGGAACGGCGCGCGAACCACCTGCATGACGAAGCGCAGCAGCAGCGCGTAGGTGAACAGGCCGAAGACGACGTCGATCAGGTAGGCGAGCGCGGAGTTCAGCATGGCGGGACATTATACGAATCCTGCGCCGCACTGCGACACCGCGCACCCGGTCCGCGCGGGAGCGCTCGATCGGGCTCAGGCGTCGCGCCCGAACTCCTCGCCCAGCTCCGTCGCCCGCGCGGCCGCCGCCTTCACCGCGTCGACGACACGTGCCGCGACCTGCGCCGCGTCGAGGGACTCGATCGCGCGCGCCGTGGTCCCACCCTTCGAGGTGACGTTGGCGCGCAGCGTCGCCGGCGAATCGTCGCTCTGTCGCGCGAGTCGGATCGCGCCGTCGAAAGTCGCGTAGGCGAGCCGGCGCGCATCGTCCGGCGAAAAGCCGAGCTCGCGCGCGGCGCGCTCGAGCGCCTCGAGGAAATAGAACACGTAGGCGGGCCCGCTGCCGGACACCCCCGTCACCGCATCGAGGCTCGCCTCGTCGTCGAGCCAGAGCACCTCGCCGCAGGCGCCGAGGATCTCGGTGGCGGCCGCGGCGTGGTCGCGCGCATCGGGCATCGCGTAGGCGCCGCTGATCCCCGCGCCGACCAGTGCGGGCGTGTTGGGCATCGCGCGCACGATCCGCGCGTAGCCGCCCAGCCAGCGCGCGAGATCCGTGCAGCGCACCCCGGCGGCGATCGTCAGCAGCCACGGCACCGTTGCGATCCACGGCGCCAGCGCCTTTGCGGCCTGCCGCATCTGCTGCGGCTTGACGGCGAGCACGACGACGCCGGTTCCGTCGATCGCCGTGCGCGAGCAGGCCTCGTGCAGCGCAACCCCGGGAAAACGGGCGGCCAGACGCTCGCGCTGCGCCGGCAGCGGCTCGACGATGCGCACATCCGACGCGCTCGCGCCTTTCGCGATCAGACCCCCGATGATGGCGGAGGCCATGTTGCCGCCGCCGATGAAGGCGATTGGCGTCATGCCGGTGTCCCGGCGCGGATGCAGGTGGTTCCGGTCATGTCCGCATTTCACTTCCGTCGCGCGTCGTTCGCATCATCTGGCCGGCCGCGGGCCGAAGATCGACGTCCCCACCCTGACCTCGGTGGCCCCTTCCTCGATGGCGATCTCGAGGTCGGCCGACATGCCCATCGACAGGGTGTCGACCGGGAGGCCCGCCGCCCGGCAGGCCTCGTAACAGCCGCGAAGCTGCCGGAACTGGGCGCGAAGCTGGCCCGGGTCCGACGTCGGCGCCGGAATGCCCATGATGCCGCGGATGCGCAATCGGGGCAGGGAGGCGACGATTTGCGCCAGTCCCGGGGCCTCCCCGGGCGCCACCCCGCTCTTGGTCGCCTCGCCGCTGACGTTGACCTGGACCAGGACGTCGAGCGGCGGCTGGGCCCCGGTCCGCGCCGCCGACAGACGCTGCGCGATGTCGGGGCGGTCGAGCGTTTCGACCCAGCCGAAGGATGCCGCCGCAATCCGCGCCTTGTTGCCCTGCAACGGTCCGATCATGTGCCATTCGATGTCGCGAAGGTCGGCCAGCAGGGCGAGCTTGGCGCTTGCCTCCTGGACGTAGTTCTCGCCGAATGCGCGCTGCCCGAGGGCGTAGACGGCCCGCACCGCCTCCGCCGGAAAAGTCTTGGAGACCGCGAGCAGGCGCACCGAAGCCGGGGGCCTCCCGGCGGCCCTTTCGGCCGCCGCGATGCGCGCCAGCGTCGCTTGCAATGCGTTTGCGTACTGTCCCATAATCGATATGCCAGCAGCATCCCTGCGCTGGCACATGTATTGCATACTACAGCGCGTTTGGTAAAGAATCCAACGCCGGCAGCGGTGCGTAGCCGATGGAAAACTGCCGGATATGACGCCAATCGCGCCGCCATCGAGGCTGCGCATGGAGAACCCATGAGCACCACGCTTCGACCCAGTGGCGGCACCTCGCCGACGAGCACGGTCCACGGCGGAAAACCCGGTCGGGAGGCCGGCTCCTGACATGGATATCACCGAACTGCTCGCGTTTGCGGTCAAGAACAAGGCCTCCGACCTGCATTTGTCGGCGGGGCTACCGCCGCTGATCCGCGTCCACGGCGACATCCGGCGCATCAACCTGCCGCCGATGGAGCACGAGGACGTGCACGCCATGGTGTACGACATCATGAGCGACTCGCAGCGCAAGATGTACGAGGAATTCCTCGAATGCGACTTCAGCTTCGCGGTGCCGAACCTGGCGCGCTTCCGCGTCAACGCGTTCAACCAGCAGCGCGGCGCCGCGGCGGCGTTCCGGACGATCCCGTCCAAGGTGCTGTCGCTCGAGGAGCTCAACGCGCCGAAGATCTTTGCCGACCTCACCAACCGGCCGCGCGGCCTGATCCTCGTCACCGGGCCCACCGGCTCGGGCAAGTCGACGACGCTCGCGGCGATGGTGAACCACGTGAACGAGAACGAGTTCGGCCACATCCTAACCATCGAGGACCCGATCGAGTTCCTGCACGAATCCAAGAAATGCCTGATCAACCAGCGCGAGCTCGGGCCGCATACGCTGTCGTTCCCCAACGCGCTGCGCGCGGCGCTGCGTGAGGATCCCGACTACATCCTCGTCGGCGAAATGCGCGACCTGGAGACGATTCGGCTGGCGCTGACGGCCGCCGAGACCGGCCACCTGGTGTTCGGGACGCTGCACACCAGCTCGGCCGCGAAGACGGTCGACCGGATCATCGACGTCTTCCCCGCAGCGGAAAAGGACATGGTCCGTGCGATGCTGTCCGAGTCGCTGGTTGCCGTCGTCTCCCAGACGCTGCTGAAGACCAAGGACGGCCAGGGCCGCGTCGCCGCGCACGAGATCATGATCGGCACCCCCGCGATCCGCAACCTGATCCGCGAGAACAAGGTCGCGCAGATGTATTCGACGATCCAGACGGGCCAGGCCCTGGGAATGCAGACCCTCGACCAGTGCCTGATCGAGCTCGTGCGCCGCAACGTCGTGTCGGCGCCCGAAGCGCGCCACCGCGCCGTCAACAAGGAAATGTTCGGCGCGGCCTGACCCTGCCGCGGCACCGAGACCGGAGGTTGCAATGGAACGCGACAACGCCACCAAGTTCATCCACGAGCTGCTCGAGCTCCTCGTCAAGCAGAACGGGTCCGACCTGTTCATCACCGCGGGCTTCCCGCCCGCGATCAAGGTCGACGGCAAGATCGGGCCCGTCACCAAGCAGCCGCTGACGCCGCAGCACTCGATCGAGCTCGTGCGCAGCGTGATGAACGACAAGCAGGCGGCGGAGTTCGAATCGACGAAGGAATGCAACTTCGCGATCAGCCCGCCTTCAATCGGACGCTTCCGCGTCAATGCCTTCGTCCAGCAGGGCCGGGTCGGCATGGTGCTGCGCACGATCGTCACCGACATCCCGAAGTTCGATGAGCTCGGCCTGCCGCCGGTGCTGCGGGACGTGATCATGTCCAAGCGCGGCATCATGATGTTCATCGGTGCGACCGGCGCCGGCAAGTCGACGTCGATGGCGTCGCTGCTCGGCTACCGCAACGAGAACAGCTACGGCCACATCATCACCATCGAGGACCCGATCGAATTCGTCCACGAGCACAGGAACTGCATCGTCACGCAGCGCGAAGTCGGCGTCGACACCGACAGCTGGGAGATCGCCCTCAAGAACTCCCTGCGCGCGGCCCCGGACGTGATCCTGATCGGCGAAATCCGCGACCGCCAGACGATGGACTACGCGGTCGCCTTCGCCGAGACCGGCCACCTCTGCCTCGCGACGCTGCACGCCAACAGCACGAACCAGGCGCTCGACCGCATCATCAACTTCTTCCCCGAGGAGCGACGCGCGCAGCTGCTGATGGACCTGTCGCTCAACGTGCGCGCATTCGTCGCCCAGCGGCTGATCCCGCGCCGCGACGGCCGCGGCCGCGTGCCCGCCGTCGAGATCATGCTGAACTCGCCGCTGGTCTCCGACCTGATCTTCAAGGGCGACGTCGGCGGCATCAAGGAGCTGATGAAGCGCTCGCGCGAGATCGGCATGCAGACCTTCGACCAGTCGCTCTTCGATCTCTACGAAGCCGGGCTCATCACCTACGAGGACGCGTTGCGCAACGCCGATTCGCTCAACGACCTGCGGCTCGAGATCAAGCTCAAGGGCAAGGACGCGAAGAACCGCAACATGTTCTCCGGCATCGGCAACCTCGACATCGTTCCCGAGACGAACAACTAGGCTCCGGCTCGACGCGCTGTGCTAGGCTAGACGCCCAACCACGAGCGCAACGCAACGTCATGGCCGGCCTCGACGCGCAGACTCCGCAGCCGACGGAGATCAAGCTGCACCAGGCATCCCGCGTGTTCGAAATCGAGTTCGCGAACGGGCGCAGCTTCCGCCTGCCCTACGAATTCCTCCGCGTCCATTCGCCGTCGGCGGAAGTGCGCGGCCACGGCCCCGGACAGGAGACGCTGCAGACGGGCAAGCGCGACGTGACGATCACCACCGTCGAGCCGATCGGCCATTACGCGCTGCGGCCGACCTTCTCCGACGGCCACGACACGGGCATCTACTCCTGGGACTACCTGTACGACCTGGGCGAGCGGCAGGATGCGATGTGGCAGCAGTATCTCGAGCGCCTCGCCGCTGCGGGCGCGAGTCGCGATCCCGCGCCGACGGGCGCCCCGGCAGTCTAGGATCGCGGCTGCGCCGGCCTTCGATCCCCGGACGATGAGCGAGACCACGAACTTCGGCTACGAGCAGGTCGCGCCCGACGAGAAGACGCGTCGCGTGCGCGGCGTGTTCGATTCGGTCGCGGGCAAGTACGACCTGATGAACGACCTGATGTCGGCCGGCCTGCACCGGGCGTGGAAGCGGTTTGCGGTCGGGATCTCGGGGGTGCGGGAAGGATCGCGCGTGCTCGACCTCGCCGGCGGCACCGGCGACCTCGCGCGCAGGTTCGCGCAGCGCGCGGGGCCGCGCGGCGTCGTCGTGCACACCGACATCAACGGCGCGATGCTCGCCGCCGGCCGCGACAGGCTGCTCGATGCCGGCGTCCTGCTGCCGACCGTCCAGTGCAACGCGGAGGCGCTGCCGTTCAAGGACCGCAGCTTCGATTGCGTGTCGATCGGCTTCGGTCTGCGCAACGTCACGCACAAGGAGCGCGCGCTCGCCGAGATGCGACGCGTGCTCGTTCCAGGCGGCGTCGCGCTGGTGCTCGAGTTCTCGCGCATCGCGCCACCGCTCGCGCGCGCCTACGACTGGTACAGCTTCAATGTCCTCCCGCAACTGGGCCGAATCATCGCCAACGACGAAGCCAGCTACCGCTACCTCGCCGAATCGATCCGCGTCCACCCGGACCAGGAGCAACTGAAATCGATGATGCAGCAGGCGGGCTTCGATCGCGTCGATTACCACAATCTCGCGGCCGGCATTGTCGCGTTGCACGTCGGTCGCGTCTGGTAGCGATCGCGGCGCGCGCGGCCATGACCGCCGGCTAAGGCCCACCCTTAGGTTGTTTCATTTGCGCGAAGACCTGCGCGCGTGCAGGATTGACTTCTGACCGGCATGCCCGCATCTGGCTTGCTCGAAGCACCTGCGCAGGCACCGCGCCTGCGCCAGACCGCATCCGCACGATGCCGTTTCCGTTACGGAGGAAGTTCGTGACCAAGTTCCACGCTGTCGTTCTCGCTGCCGCTGCAGCGCTCGCCATGGTTCACGTCGACGTCGCCGATGCCGCGCGCCTCGGCGGCGGTCGCAGCCTCGGCATGCAGCGCAGCTTCACCCCGCCCGCCACGCGCAGCGCGCCGTCGACCGGATCGACGATGTCGGGTCCGGCCGCCAACCCGGTGCTGCCCGCCTCGCCGGCCGCCTCCGCGGCACGCTCATCCGCCGCCGCACCGGCTGCCGCGGCTGCGACGCGCTCCGGCGCCTCGCGCTGGCTCGGCCCGATCGCCGGCCTGGCCGCGGGCCTGGGCCTCGCGGCGCTGTTCAGCCACCTGGGTCTGTCCGAGGGCCTGGGCAGCCTGCTGCTGATCGGCCTGCTCGTCGTCGGCGCGATCGCGCTGCTGCGCGCATTCGCCGCCCGCCGCCCCGCCCCCAGCCCGGCGGCTGCCTATCCCCATGCGGCGAACGCCAATCCCGGGGTAACGATCCACCGCGACGGCACGCATTCCGCCGGCGCGGCGATTGCGCCCGCCTGGGGCACGGCAGCCGGCGCCGGCGCCGCAGGCCGCTATCCGCCCGGCTTCGAGCCGGCGCCCTTCGTCGCCCAGGCCAAGGAACAGTTCCGCCGCCTCCAGGCTGCCTACGATCGCGGCGACGCGGCGATGCTGGCCGACGTGACCACGCCTGCGATGCTCGCCGAGATCCGGCGCGACCTCGCGGCCCGCGCGACGCAGACGCCGACCGAGATCGTTGCGCTCGACGCCGAGGTTCTCGAAGTCCAGCGCGAAGGCGCACAATACGCGGCGAGCTTGCGCTTCCACGGATCCCTGCGCGAAGACGGCGCCGCGACGCCGCAGGCGTTCGAGGAAGTGTGGAACCTCGTGAAGCCCGTCGACGGCTCGTCCGGCTGGCTGCTCGCGGGGATCCAGCAATTCGCCTGACGGCGCTGCAGTATCCTTGAAGGTTCCCGGCCCGCTCCGTCGTCGACGGCAAGGGCCCGGGACCCGCTTTCGACGCCGATGGCCCTGACCGATGTCGCGCTGAACCGGCTCCTCGCGGACGAACCCTGGGCACGCGAGCGCCTCGCCGCGCACGCCGGCCGCAGGTTCATCGTCCGCGTCGGCCCGATGACAGGCGGTTTCCGCATCGACACCGGCGGAATGCTCGAGCCGGCATCCCCGGCGGCGACGGCGGCCGACCTGACGCTGACGCTTTCTCCCCTGAACCTCCCGTCGTTCCTCGCCGATCCCCGGCGCTGGAACGAATTCGTCGCCGAGGAAGGCGACGTGGAGCTGGGCGGCACGCTGAAGGATCTCGCCGCCACGCTGCCATGGTTCGTGGAGAAGCTGTTCGCCCGGGCACTCGGGCCGGTCGTCGGCCAGCGCCTGGCCGATGCCGGCCGCAGGATGCTCGCGATGCCCGAGTACGCCGCGTCGCGCCTGGTCGCGAACGCGGGAAGCTACGCCCGCGACGAGGCACAACTGCTCGCGCATCCCGCGGACATGCGCGACGCCGCAGAGCAGGGTCGCGAACTCGCCTCGCGGGTCGACACGCTCGATGCCCGCATCGCGGCCCTCGAGCTGCGCCTGGCCGCGGCCGGAAACCGCGGCGCCCGCTGACCCGCCGATCGCCATGCCGAGGTCGTCCGGACCTCCCGCCGCCCCGACACTCGCCAAGTTCAGCCGCCCCCGGCTCTGCGACGTCGTGCGCCGGGAGCGGCTGTTCGAGCGCCTGGACGCCGCGCGTGCGCATCCGATCGTCTGGGTCGCGGGACCGCCGGGCGCCGGCAAGTCGACGCTGGTCGCAAGCTACGTCGAGGCGCGCAAGCTGCCCGGCATCTGGTTCCAGATCGATGCCGGCGATGCCGATCCCGGGACCTTCTTCCACTACCTGACCGGGGCTGCCGCGGCGCAGGCCCCGCTTCGTGCTCTGAGCTTGGCTCGCCCCGCCCGGCGGGGGGCCCCGCGCCCGCCCCGTTAGAATAGGGGATGCGGCTTGGTCGCCTCGCCCGGATCGTTTTTGTCGCGCTCAAGCACGGTCTCGACGACTTCGCGCTCGACCACCCGCGCCTGCGGCCGTTGCGCCCGCTCGTGCGGGGCACGCTGTTCTGGCGCGACCTGTCGGCCCCCAGGGCCGTGCGGCTGCGGCGCGCCCTCGAGGATCTCGGCCCGATCTTCATCAAGTTCGGCCAGATGCTGTCGACGCGGCGGGACCTGCTGCCGACCGACATCGCCGACGAGCTCGCGCTGCTGCAGGACCGCGTTCCCCCGTTCCCGTCGGCCGAGGTCGAGGCAACGATCACGCGCGTCTTCCACAAGCCGCTGTCGGAGCTGTTCAAGTCCTTCGACCTGACCCCGGTCGCGAGCGCTTCGGTCGCGCAGGTCCACTTCGCCGAGCTCCCCGACGGGACGCCGGTCGCCGTCAAGGTGCTGCGCCCGAGGATCGCCGAGGTGATCGACCACGACCTCGCGCTGATGCAGACCGGGGCCTCGCTGGTCGAGGGTCTCTGGCGCGAAGGCAGGCGGCTGCGCGCACGCGACGTCGTCGCCGAGTTCGAGCGCACGATCCACGGCGAGCTCGACCTCTCGCGCGAGGCGGCGAACTGCTCGCAGCTGCGCCGCAACTTCCTGCGCTCGACGCTGTTGCTGGTTCCGGGGATCCACTGGGACTGGACGACGACCGAGGTGCTGGTGATGGAGCGCATGGCCGGCATCCCGATCGGACGCATCGGCGAGCTGACCGCGGCCGGCATCGACCTGAAGCGCCTCGGCCGCGCCGGCGTCGAGATCTTCTTCACCCAGGTGTTCCGCGACGGCTTCTTCCACGCCGACATGCATCCCGGGAACATCTTCGTCGCCGTCGACCCCGCCAACCACGGCAAGTACGTCGCGCTCGACTTCGGCATCATGGGCACGCTCTCGGAGCGCGACAAGAGCTACCTCGCGCAGAATTTCCTGGCCTTCTTCAGGCGCGATTACCACCGCGTCGCCACCGCACACATCGAGTCGGGCTGGGTGCCTCCCGACACCCGCGTAGACGAGCTGGAAGCGGAGATCCGCGTCGTCTGCGAACCGATCTTCGATCGGCCGCTGAAGGAAATCTCGCTGGGCCGGGTCCTCGTCCAGCTCTTCCGCGCGTCGCGGCGCTTCAACGTCGAGATCCAGCCGCAGCTGGTGCTGCTGCAGAAGACGCTGCTCAACGTCGAGGGGCTGGGACGCCAGCTCGACCCCGATCTCGACCTGTGGGTGACCGCCAAGCCTTTCCTCGAGCGCTGGATGCAGGACCAGATCGGCCTGCGCGCCCTACAGCGCCGCCTCGAGGCGGAGGCCCCCTACCTCGTCGCCGCGCTGCCCGAGCTGCCCCGCCTGCTGCACCAGAGGCTGACCACGTCGGCGGCCGCCTCCGACCTCGCGGTGAAGGAGCTCGCCCTCGTCCAGAAGGCGCGCAATCGCTGGCTGGGCGCCATCGCGGTGCTGCTGGCGATCGTCGTCGCACTGCTGCTGCGGCAGGAGCTGCGGTGAGAATCCGCTACAATCCGCCGCGCAATCCGGCCCATACCTGAAGGAGTATCACGCCCTTGGCGCTACTCGACATCAAGGGTGTCACGCGGCGTTTCGGCGATTTCACCGCCGTCGACGATGTCAGCCTCTCGATCGAGGCCGGCGAATTCTTCACGCTGCTCGGTCCCTCGGGCTGCGGCAAGACGACGCTGCTGCGGATGATCGCGGGCTTCGACCTGCCCGACGCCGGACGGATCCTGCTCAATGGCGAGGACCTGGCCGACCGTCCGCCTGAAATCCGGCCCGTGCGCACGGTGTTCCAGAGCTATGCGCTGTTTCCGCACATGACGGTCGAGGGCAACATCGCATTCCCGCTGCAGATGGCCAGGCTGCCCGCCGCCGAGCGCCCGGCCCGGATCAGGGCAGTGCTCGAGGACGTCCGCCTGCTGGGTTTCGAAAAGCGCTTTCCGCACGAGCTGTCGGGCGGCCAGAAGCAGCGGGTCGCGATCGCCCGGGCCCTGGTGTCCAAGCCTACTATGCTGCTCCTCGACGAGCCGCTCGCGGCGCTCGACGCCAAGCTGCGCGAGGAAGTGCAGATCGAGCTGATCAACCTGCAGAAGGAAGTCGGCATCGCGTTCGTCTACGTGACCCACGACCAGTCCGAGGCGCTCGCGCTGTCGCACCGGATCGCGGTGATGAGCCACGGACGCGTCGAGCAACTCGACGAGCCCTCGCGCATCTACGGCTTTCCGCGCACCCGATTCGTGGCCGACTTCATCGGCCAGTGCAACCTGTACTCGGGTCCCGTCATCGCCAATGCGGGGGGCGTCGTGACCCTCGACGTCGCCGGTCTCGGCCCGGTGCGCGTGGCGGCGGCCTCGTCGCTCGCCGTCGGGGCGGCGGGGACCGTCGCGCTGCGTCCGGAGAAGATCCGCATCGCAGCCGGCGCACCGCAGGACAGCCCCGACAACCACTACCGCGGCAAGGTCGCGGCGTTGCGCTACATGGGCGACGTGACGGTGTACAACGTCGACACGCCCGGAGGCACGCGCATCGAGGCGCTGCTCGCCAACTCGCAGAGCGGGCGCGCCAAGTTCTTCGAGATCGGTGACGCGGTCGAGATGAGCTGGCCGGTGGACGCCGGCCACTTCCTCGAGGAATAGCGCCGCCATGGCCGTCTGCACGCCTGCGACCGGCGACGGGGGCTGACCGCGATGCCGGCACGCCGCCCCGCACGCCTGGCGAAGTGGCTGGTCAGCGGGCCGCCGCTGCTCTACCTTCTCGTGTTCTTCGCGGCACCGACGCTGATCATGGTGCTGGCGTCGTTCCGCTCGCCTGCGGAGTTCGGCGGCCTCGCCCCGCTGGTCGACGAGACGGGCAGGCTCGACCTCAACGTCGACGCCTACGTGCGGCTTTTCACCGAGCCCGTCTTCTTCCAGGTGTTCGTGAAATCGGCGTGGTACGCGACCCTGACGACCACGATCTGCCTGCTGCTCGCCTATCCGCTGGCGAGCCTGATCGCGCGGAGCGGCAAGAAGCATCGCGACCTCCTGCTGCTGCTGGTCATCCTGCCGTTCTGGAGCAATTTCCTGATCCGCATCTACGCGTGGATGATCATCCTCGGCCCGAATGCCGCGCTCGCGAAGCTCGTCAACCACGTGCTCGCCTTCTTCGGCGCGGGGCCGGTCCCGCTGCTGTTCAGCTCCTTCGCCGTCCTCGTCTGCCTCGTCTACGTGAGCCTGCCCTTCATGGTGCTGCCGCTGTACGCCAACCTGGAGAAGCACGACCAGGCGCTGCTCGACGCGGCGCAGGACCTCGGCGCCAACGCCTGGCAGCGCTTCTGGCGCATCACGTTCCCGCTGTCCTTGCCCGGCGTCTATGCGGGCGCGGCGCTGGTGTTCATTCCGGCGTTGGGGATTTTCGCCATCCCCGACATCCTGGGCGGCCCCGACGACACGCTGATCGGCAATCTGATCAAGCAGCAGTTCCTGGAAACGCGCGACTGGCCGTTCGGCAGCGTGCTGTCGATCATGCTGACCGTCGCGGCATTGGCACTGGCGGGGATCGCCGCCTGGGTCGGGCGACGCGGCTCGGGGGCATCCCGTGCGTAGACGCTCGCCCTGGCTGTGGGCGGCGGCGCTCATCGCCTATGCGTTCCTGTATCTGCCGCTCCTGATCGTCGTCGTCTACTCGTTCAACGACTCCCGGCTCAACGCCGAGTGGGTCGGCTTCACGCTCGACTGGTACCGCAAGCTCTTCGCCGACAACGACATGATCGCCGCAGCCGGCAATTCGCTGCTGATCGGCATCACGGCGAGCCTCGCGTCGACGGTGCTCGGGACGATGGCCGGCATGGCGATGCACCGCTACCGGCTGCGCGTGCTGCCGATCCTGGTCCTCGCGCCGATCGCGATTCCGGAGATCCTGACCGGGGTCAGCCTGCTGATCTTCTTCGTGCTGCTGAACTTCACGCTGGGACTGGTGTCGGTCGCACTGGCGCACATCGCGTTCTGCATCGGCTTCGTCGCCATCGTCGTGCGCTCGAGGCTCGCCGGCATGGACGAGACGCTGACCGAGGCGGCGCGCGACTGTGGAGCCTCGCCCGCCCGCGCGTTCCGCTACGTGACGCTGCCGCTGATCATGCCCGGCGTGATTGCCGGCGCGCTGATGGCATTCACGCTGTCGATCGACGACTTCGTCATCACCTTCTTCACCGCGGGGGCCGGAACCGTCACGCTGCCG
>JAJXTF010000337.1 GCA_021784125.1 Pseudomonadota bacterium
CTGATCCTGGCCATCCAGTATCCGATGTGGCTTGGCAAGGGGGGCTGGCTGCAGGTGCGCGAGTATGACCGGCAGGTGGCCTTGCAGCGCGATGCCAACGCGAAGCTCAAGGCGCGCAACGACGCGCTCGACGCCGACGTGCGCGACCTCAAGACCGGCTACGAGGCGATCGAGGAGCGCGCGCGTGCCGACCTGGGCATGATCCGGCAGGACGAGGTGTTCTTCCAGATCCAGACCCCCGGCGCACCGGCGAAACCGGCGGCCGCGTCCGCCGCGACCAAGCCTCCACCGGCCGCATCCGCCGCGACGAAGCCGCCACCGGCCGCCCATTGATCCGTACGTGCAGCACATCGAAAGCCGCCAGAATCCCCGGCTGCGCGAAGTCGCGCGCCTGATCGCATCGTCGCGCGATCGCCGCAAGGCGCAGCGCTGCGTGCTCGAAGGCGCGCACCTGATCGGCGTGTACTGCGACCGCGGCAGCGTGCCGGAAACGCTGGTGGTCGTCGACGACATGGCCGGGCGCCCCGAGATCGCCGGGCTGGTCGCGCGCGTGGCGGCCTCGCGCGTGCTCGCCGTGTCGCGGTCCCTGTTCACCGAGATCGCGACGATGCCCCCGGAGGTTGGCGCGCTCGCCGTCGTCGCGAGCCCCCACCTGACCTCGGCCCCGCCCGGGCGCTTCTGCCTGCTGCTGGAAGACCTGCAGGATCCGGGCAACGTCGGGACGATGCTGCGCACGGCCGCGGCTGCCGGGGTGGATCAGGTGCTGCTGTCGCGGCACTGCGCTTTCGCGTGGTCGCCCAAGGTGTTGCGCGCGGGGCAAGGCGCGCATTTCCTGACCACCATCGTCGAGGACGTCGACCTCGTCGCCTGGTCGCGCGAGTTCCGTGCCGGCGGCGGCCGGGTGGTCGCGACCGTGGTGCGCGACGGCCAGAGCCTCCACGCAACCGATCTGGCCGGTCCGCTCGCCATCGCGATCGGGAACGAAGGCAGCGGACTGTCGGCGGCATTCCTCGCCTGCGCCGACCTGCGGGTGACCATCCCGATGGCGCCGGGCAGCGAATCCCTGAACGCGGCCGCCGTCGCGGCGGTCATGCTCTTCGAGAGCCTGCGCCAGCGCGGCGCGAAGCGCCAGGCCCGCCCCGGATCGAATCAGTAGACGTGACGCGCGAGCTTCGCGCGATGCAGGATCGTCGTCGCGATCTCCTCGATCGACTTCGACGTCGTGTCCAGCATCGGGATTCCGTACTGCTGCATCAGGTGCTCCGCTTCGCGGATTTCCTGGCGGCAGCTCTCGATCGCCGCATAGCGGCTTCCCGGGCGCCGCTCCTCGCGGATGTCACGCAGACGCTCGGCCTGGATCGTGAGCCCGAAGAGGCGGTCGCGGTGGGGCACCACGCTCGCCGGCAGGTGGCGATCGGCGAAGTCGTCGGGGGTCAGCGGAAAATTGGCGGCGCGCACGCCGAACTGCAGTGCCAGGTAGAGCGACGTCGGCGTCTTGCCGCAGCGTGAAACGCCGACCAGAATCACCTGCGCCTTGTCCAGGTCGCGTGTGACGGCCCCGTCGTCGTGCGCCTGCGCGAAGTTGATGGCCTCCATCCGGGCGAAATACTCGTGGCTGTTGGCCACGCCGTGCGAGCGTCCTGCAGCGTGCGAGCTCTTCGCACCCAGCTCGGACTCCAGCGGCTGGATGAAGGTCTGGAACATGTCGAGGGTCAGCGCCTGCGCGTCGCGGCGGATCAACTCGCTCATCGCCTCGTCGACGATCGAGCTGACGACGATCGGACGCTGACCTTCGGCAACCGCCGTGGCGTTCACCTGGCGCACGGCCTCCGCGACCTTCTCCATCGAATCGACGAACGGTATGGTCACCCGCCTGAAGCGAATGTCCTCGAACTGCGTCAGCAGGCTGTTGCCGAGCATCTCGGCCGTGATGCCGGTTCGATCCGAGATGAAGAAGACGGTGCGATGGTCGGGCATACAGCGTTGCGCTCGTCGAGGTCCCGGGTCGGCCGCCGTGGGCTTACCAGTGCGCCCAGACGGGCGCGACGGCATCGGTCATCGGTGGCAGCTGGCCGAGGTCCCAGCGGCTCTCGCCCGGTCCATGCCAGTCGGAACCGCAGGACGCCTTGAGACCGAAGGCGCGCGCCGACGCGGCAAATGCCGCGGACTCGGCCGGAGTGTGCGAGGGCGACAGCACCTCGATCGCGTCGCCGCCGAGGTCGCGGAATTCCGCGAGCAGGCGCCGCATTCCCGTGGGGGTGAGGGTGTAGCGGCCCGGATGGGCGATGACTGCCTGGCCCCCGGCGCCGCGGATCCAGCCCACGGCCTGCGCCAGCGTCGGCCAGGCGTGCGCGACGTAGCCCGGCTTGCCTCGCGTCAGAAAGCGGCGGAAGGCGTCCTTCATGTCGCGCACGTGCCCTGATTCGACCAGGTGCCGGGCGAAATGGGTGCGCGAGATCAGCTCGTCGCTGGCGGCGTAGGCGCGCGCGCCGGCGAATGCATCCTTCACGCCCGCAGCATCCAGGGCCTCGCCGATTTTTCGCGCCCGCTCGTCGCGGCCACCGCGGACCCGGGCGAGGCCCTCGGCGAGCGCGGGGTTCGACGGGTCGATCGCAAGGCCCACGACGTGCACCGTTTCGCGTTCCCAGGTCACCGAGAGCTCGGCGCCGTCGATGAAGGCGATCTGCAGCTCCCGCGCGGCTTCGCGCGCCTC
>JAJXTF010000001.1 GCA_021784125.1 Pseudomonadota bacterium
ATCTCTACGGCGAGCGCGCGGCCAGCGTGCTCGAGTTCGCCGACGACGCGTTCGTGATCTCCAGCTTCTCCAAGTATTTCAACATGACCGGGTGGCGGCTCGGCTGGATCGTCGCGCCGGAACGCTACGTGCGCGACCTCGAGAAGCTTGCGCAGAACCTCTACATTTCGCCTCCGACACTGTCGCAGCGCGCGGCGCTCGCCTGCTTCGAACCGGCGACGATGGAAGTGGTCGAACAGCGGCGGCGGGCATTCGAGGCGCGCCGCGACTACCTCGTGCCCGCACTGCGCCAGCTTGGATTCGACGTTCCGGTGCTGCCCACCGGGGGTTTTTTCGTCTATGCGGACTGCTCGCGCTTTTCCGCCGACAGCGAGGCGTTCTGTCGCGACGTCCTGCAGGCGGCGGGCGTCGCGTTGACCCCGGGCATCGATTTCGGCGTTCACCGCGCGCAGCAGCACGTCCGCCTCGCGTACACGATCGACGAGCGCAAGCTCGAGGACGGCGTTGCGCGCCTTGCGCGCTACCTCGCGCGCTGACCCGGCGGTCCGCCCGGACCGGGCCGGCGATGCAGGCGGTCATGCCGCAGGGCATCGCCCCCGTCGCCTGCTGCGCGCCGTCGTCCTCGGCGTCGCGGGCGCGGCGCTGCTGACCGCCTGCGCGAACCTGGATACGGTCGATTACTACTGGCAGGGTGCGGCCGGGCAGTTCGACCTGCTGGCCCGCAGCGAGCCGATCCCAGAGGCGATCGGCCGGGGCGATGCCATGCTCGCGGCGCGGCTGGCGCAGGTGCAGGCGATACGAAGCTTCGCCAGCCGGAACCTGGGACTCCCGGACAACGGCAGCTACACCCGCTATGCCGACGTCGGTCGTCCGTTCGTCACGTGGAACGTGTTCGCCACGCCCGGGCTGTCGCTCGAGCCTCGCCGCTGGTGCTTCCCGATCGCCGGCTGCGTCGACTACCGGGGGTATTTCGACGAGGCCGCGGCAAGGCGCGAGGCGACCCGGCTTCGGGCCGGAGGCGACGATGTCTACGTCGGCGGGGTGCCCGCGTACTCGACGCTGGGCTGGTTCGACGACCCGGTGCTGTCGACCTTCATCCGCTGGCCCGAGACCGAGGTCGCGCGCCTGGTCTTCCACGAACTCGCGCACCAGTTGCTGTACGTGAAGGATGATACGGTGTTCAACGAGTCGTTCGCGACGACGGTCGAGGAGGTGGGCCTCGAGCGTTGGCTCGCCGCCCAGAAGGACCCGGCCCTGACCGCGCAGGCGGCGCGCGCCGACCGGCTGCGGGCGGTCTTCAGGGACCTGGTGCGCAGGACCCGGGCGAAGCTCGCGCAGCTGTATGCGAGCAACCTGGACGATGCCGCCAAGCTGCGCGCCAAGAGGGAGGCCTTTGCCGAAATGAAGGCGGCCTATGAAGCGGCCAAGGCGGGTGCGCCCGGTCTTGCCGGCTACGACCGCTGGTTCGCGAACTCGCCCAACAACGCGAGCCTCGCCGCGGTCGGCATCTACACCGACCGGATCCCGGCGTTCAGGGAACTGCTGCGCGAGGCGGGCTCCGACCTGCCCCGGTTCTACGCCCGGGTCCGGAGCATTGCCGCGATGGCGAGACCGGATCGCGACCGGATCCTCGACGCCGCCGCCGCGCAGGGCCGGGCCTACGCCCTGGCCGAAGGCGCCGGGGCAGGCGCAGTGGCGGGCGCCGGGGCGGTGCCTGCCCGGATTCGCCGATCGCAGTAGCCGTTTGATCCGCAACGCAATTTGCTGCTATAATTTCCGGCTTCCTTGCCTCACTCCGCCGCGGGGTCCGACATCGCGATGTCCGATGTCGAATGCAGCACGGGACCGCAGTACCGCACATGGGGGAGGCCGTGCAGCCCGCACCGGGATGTCCCGGGAGCGGGCTTTCATTGACCGAAAGGAGTGCTGTACCGATGCGTCACTATGAAATCGTGTTCATCGTGCACCCCGATCAGAGCGAGCAGGTGCCCGCGATGATCGAGCGCTATCGCACGATGGTGACCGGCCCCGGTGGCCGGATCCACCGCCTGGAGGACTGGGGACGGCGCCAGCTCGCCTACCCGATCCAGAAGGTCCACAAGGCCCACTACGTCCTGATGAACATCGAATGCGGGCGCGAGACCCTGACGGAGCTCGAGCATGCGTTCAAGTTCAACGACGCCGTGCTGCGTCACCTGATCGTGGCGATGACCGAAGCCGTCCTCGCGCCCTCGCCGATGATGAAGGAAGAGAAGGCGAAGTCGCTGACCGGCCGGGACGGCGAGCGCAGCGACCGGCCCGAGCGTGCGGAGAAGCCCGCCGCCGCTCCCGCCGCCGCGGACGTGCCGCAGGCCGCGCCCTCAGCACCGGCCTGATCGCGACCTCGCGACGTGCCGGGCGCCAACCGGTTGACGCTGGATGCAACGGTGGTCGATCGCGGCGACTTGCGCCGCACGCCCGCCGGAATCCCCGCGGTCGAGCTGACGCTTTCGCACCGGTCGAGACAGGCCGAGGCGGACGGGCAACGCGACGTGGAGTGCGAGATGCACGCCGTTGCGTTCGGCGAGATCGCCCGGGCGCTGGCCGGAGTGGGCCCGGGCACCGCACTGCGCTGCGAAGGCTTCATCGCGCGGCGCTACCGAACCGGAACGAGCGTTGCGCTGCACCTGACACGATTCGAGAAGACAGCAAATTGAGAAAAGGACACTGACATGCCACGCCCCATCGGACGAGGTAAAGGCAAGTTCAAGAAGGACGGCAAGCGCCGCGAGCGCGGCAACAACCTGTTCAAGCGCAAGAAGTTCTGCCGCTTCACCGCCGAGAAGGTCAAGCAGATCGATTACAAGGACATCGATGTGCTGAAGGACTTCGTGCAGGAGAACGGCAAGATCATGCCGGCGCGGATCACCGGCACCAAGGCGCGCTACCAGCGGCAGCTCGGCACGGCGATCAAGCGCGCGCGTTTCCTCGCGCTCCTGTCGTACACCGACCTGCACTGACGGAGCATCGGGCCATGCAAATCATTCTGCTCGAGAAGATCGCGAACGTCGGCAACCTGGGCGATGTCGTCAAGGTGAAGGACGGTTACGCACGCAATTTCCTGATCCCGCAAGGCAAGGCCAAGCGGGCGACCCCGGACAACATGAAGGCGATCGAGGCGCGTCGCGCCGAGCTCGAGAAGGCGGCCGCCGACAAGCTCGCGGGCGCGCAGGCACTCGCCGGGAAGATCGAGGGCAGCGTGCTGCGGATCACCCAGAAGGCAGGCGTCGATGGCCGCCTGTTCGGTTCGGTGACCAATGCCGATATCGTCGAGGCGCTGAAGGTCCAGGGCGTCGACGTCGAGAAGGCGATGGTGCGCATGCCGTCGGGTCCGCTGAAGCAGGTCGGCGACCATCCGGTGTCGGTCGCGCTGCACACCGACGTCGCCGCGAACATCACGGTGACGGTCGTCGGCGACACGACGACCTGATCCGGTCTTTGCGAGGGGCGCTGCGAAAGGGGCCGGCAACGGCCCCTTTTGCATGATGGGCAGCGCGCGCGGCCGCGGGTAAAATCCTCCTTTTGCAGCAGAAAGTCCGCGTGCCCGACGATCTCCCGGTAGACCAGCTGAAACGCCCTCCGCATTCGCTCGAAGCGGAGCAGTCGGTGCTGGGCGGGCTCATGCTCGACAACGAGGCTGCCGACAGGGTGGGCGACGTCGTCGGCGCCGAGGACTTCTACAGCGACGCGCACCGCGTCATCTTCCGCCACATCACGCAGCTGATCGGCGAAGGCAAGCCTGCCGACGTCGTCACCGTGTCCGAGGCGCTCGCGTCGACGCAGAAGCTCGACTACGTCGGCGGTCTCGCGTACCTGGGCGCGCTGGCCCAGAACGTCCCCACCGCGGCGAACATCCGCCATTACGCGAACATCGTCCGCGAGCGCTCGATCCTGCGCCAGCTCGCGGGAATCGCCGGCGAGATCGCGGAATCCGCCTTCAATCCCCTCGGCCGCAACGCCAAGACCGTGCTCGACCAGGCCGAGGCCAAGGTCCTGCACATCGCCGAGCAGGGCGCGCGCGGCGCGCAGAACTTCCAGGAGATCGGTACGCTGCTCGCGAGCGTCGTCGAGCGGATCGAGACTCTCTACAACCGCGACGATCCCTCGGACGTCACCGGCGTGCCGACCGGGTTCTCCGATCTCGACAAGATGACCTCGGGCTTCCAGCCGGGCGACCTGGTCGTCGTCGCCGGAAGACCGAGCATGGGAAAGGCGCAGCCTCTCGACGCCCGCGTCCGGGCGCTCGACGGATGGAAAGCGATCGGCGACCTGCGGGTCGGCGATGCCTTGGCGTCGGTCGACGGCGCGCCGTCTTTCGTCAGCGGCGTCTACCCTCAGGGCCTGCGCCAGGTCTATCGGCTGCGCTTTTCGGACGGCCGCTCATGCGAATGCTGTGCCGAGCACCTGTGGCGTGTCCACTACAGGGATTGGCCGGAACCTCGCGTGCTGCGCACGGACCGCATCGCGACGATGCTGGCGCGCAAGCGCTACCGCGATCGCCTGTGGATCGACATGCCCGACGGCGAATTCGGTGCGCCGGCGGAGCTGCCTGTCGATCCATGGGTGCTGGGAGCGCTGCTGGGCGATGGCAATCTGACCCAGTCGACCGTGAGGTTCTCCACGGTCGTCGACGCCATGCGCAGGCGACTGGCCGAGCGCATCGATGCCTCCCTCGAGCTCGCCCATGCGGGCGGCGTCGACTGGCGGATCGTCCAGCGCAACCGCGGGCACCAGAAGGGTGTCGCCGGCATGACGTCGAATGGACTGACGCAGGCAATCAAGTCTCTCGGGCTATGGGGTTTGCACAGCCACGAGAAATTCGTTCCGCGACCCTTCCTCGATGCATCGCGCGCGCAGCGGCTCGACCTGCTGCGAGGACTGCTCGACACCGACGGTTGGGTCGAGCGCTGGGGCACGATCCGCTACTCGACCGCCAGTCCGCGCCTTGCCCGTGATGTGGCCGAGCTGGTGCGTTCGCTCGGCGGCTGGTGCAGCGTCAAGCGCAAACGTGCGCGATTCACCCGCGGCGGTGAACGCAGGGAAGGGCGCGAGGCTTTCGTCGCGACGATTCATCATCCCGACCCGAAATCGCTGGTGCTGCTTTCCGAGAAGAAGACGCGGGCACTGGAGACGCCGGTGCGTCGCAAGCGGCCGACATTCGCGTCGATCGAGCCGACGCGCGTCGCGCAGACGCAATGCATTTCGGTCACCCATCCGAGCCGGCTCTACCTGACCGACGACTACGTCGTCACGCACAACACCGCCCTGGCATTGAACATCGGCGAGAACGTCGCGCTGACCACCGGCATGCCGGTCGCGGTGTTCTCGATGGAAATGGGTGCGTCCCAGCTCGCGATGCGGCTGATCGGCTCGGTCGGCAGGCTCGACCAGCACAAGCTGCGCACCGGACGCCTCGCCCCCGAGGACTGGGACAAGCTGTCCGCGGCCCTCGGGCGCCTCAACGAGGCGCCGATCCTGATCGACGAGACTCCCGCACTGAACGCGATCGAGGTCCGCTCGCGCGCAAGGCGGCTGGCGAAGCAGTACGGCAAGCTCGGGCTGGTCATCGTCGACTACCTGCAGCTGATGCAGGCGTCGACGCAGGGCGAGAATCGGGCGACCGAGATCTCCGAGATTTCGCGGGCGATGAAGTCGCTGGCGAAGGAGCTCCAGGTCCCGGTCGTCGCGCTGTCGCAGCTCAATCGCTCGCTCGAGCAGCGGCCGAACAAGCGGCCGGTGATGTCGGATCTTCGTGAATGCGTGACCGGGGACACACTGGTGAGCCTCGTCGACGGGCGGCGCATTCCGATCCGCGATCTTGTGGGAACGACCCCGGATGTCGTCGCCGTCGGCGCCGACCAGCGCCTGATGGCGGCGAAGTCGGACCTCGTATGGTCGAAGGGGGTCAAGCCGGTCTTCAAGCTTTCGCTGGCAAGCGGACGGACGATCCGCGCGACCGCCGAGCACCGGCTGTTCGCCCATGACGGATGGCGCAGGCTTTCGGGGTTCTCGGTTGGCGACCGCCTGGCGATCGCGCGCTGCCTTCCGGAACCGGCGTTGCCGGTCGAATGGCCCGACCACGCGGTCGCCCTCCTTGGACACCTGGTCGGCGATGGCAGCTACCTGACACACCAGCCCCTGCGCTACTGCACGGCTTCCGACGAGAACAGCGCGCTGGTGCGGGACGCGGCGATCGCGATGGGCAGCACGGTGACGAGATATGCCGGCCGCGGCGCATGGCACCAGCTGCTGATCGCGGGCAACGGCGATCGCTGGCATCCGGCAGGCGTCGGCGCATGGCTCAAGTCGCTGGGCATCTTCGGGCAGCGATCGCACGAGAAGCGGCTCCCCCCGGAGGTCTTCCGGCTGCCGCGTCGGCAGGTCGGGCTCCTGCTGCAGCATCTGTGGGCGACCGACGGTTGCATTGCGTTGCGTCGACCGGGCACGAAGGGTGCTGCGCGCGTGTATTTCAGCACCTGCAGCCCCGTGCTTGCCCGCGACGTGATGGCGCTGCTCCTGCGTCTGGGGATCGTCGCGCGGCTGCGCAAGACGCTGCAAGCGGGTTCGAGGCCGGTCTACGGCGTCGACGTCAGCGGCGCGGACGACCAGCGCCGGTTCCTCGACGAAGTGGGTGCCTTCGGTCCACGTATTGGGCCGGCGGCGCGACTGCGCGAGCAGCTGCGATGCACCGTCGCAAATACGAATGCGGACACGCTGCCGCAGCAGGTCTTTGCGAACGTCCGGTCGTCGATGAGCCGGCGCGGCGTCACCGGGCGGGCCATGGCCGCGGCGCGCGGAACGTCCTACGGTGGAACCTCGCACTTCCGCTTCGCACCCAGCCGGGACACGCTGCAGTCGTACGCCACGCTGCTCGACGACCAGGTGCTGGCGCGCTGGGCGCAATCCGATCTCTACTGGGATCGGGTCGTAGCGATCGAGCCTGCCGGCGAAGAGGAAGTCTTCGACCTCACCGTGCCCGGCCCCGCATGCTGGCTGGCCGACGGGATCGTCAGCCACAATTCGGGTGCGATCGAACAGGATGCCGACGTCATCGTGTTCATCTATCGCGACGAGGTCTACAACCCCGAGACGCAGGACAAGGGCGTCGCCGAGATCATCATCGGCAAGCAGCGCAATGGTCCGATCGGCACCGTGCGCCTGACCTTCCTCGGCGAGTACACCCGGTTCGAGAACTTCGCGGCGCCGGGAAGCTACTGATCGGGTCCGCGCAGGCCGGCGGCCACCGCGGGTCGCGGCGCCATCCGACGGCAGCGGGGCGCGACGCTTCCCCGGGGGTCAATCGCGCAGGCGGTTCGCGATGTTGAGCCAGATGAAGCTCAGCGGGTCCGAACCCCAGTACACGTAGCCATCGTAGAACGCACCGTGGCGGATGTTGCCGCCCGGAACCTCCGGGTTGCCGCGGTTCAGCGCGGCGGCGAAGCGCTGCTCGACGGTGTGCGGGGGAAGTGCGGGTGCGTCCCGCTCGCGACGCCCTTCGACGTCGATCCGGAACACCGGAGAGCGCGCCTCGAGTTCCTTCTCGGGCGCACGGTCTTTCCGCAGCGGCGTCCCGTCATGCGCAGACGGGCTGCCCTTGATCACGGGCGGGTCGATGGTCCAGTGCGGGGCCGCCTGCGCAGCCGCGGGGAAGAGCGTCGCGACGGCGGCGATCGCGGCGCGTGCGACGATCCCGGGCCCGTCATGGCCCCCGATGCGGCGGCAAGCCATGGCGGAAAGTGTACGCGCCCGTGACCCGGGCGCAACGCCGCGCAACGGGCCGGCGATCAGCGTCGGCTGCAGCACCCCGCCGGCGATCGGCTACAGCGCCTCTGCCGCGTGGTCGGCAAGGCGCGAGCGCTCGCCGCGCTGCAGCGTGATGTGTCCCGAGTGCAGCCAGCCCTTGAAGCGGTCGACGACGTAGGTGAGCCCGGAGCTGCCTTCGGTCAGGTACGGCGTGTCGATCTGCGCGATGTTGCCGAGGCAGACGACCTTGGTGCCGGGTCCGGCGCGGGTGATCAGCGTCTTCATCTGCTTGGGCGTGAGGTTCTGCGCCTCGTCGATGATCAGGAACTTGTTGATGAACGTGCGCCCGCGCATGAAATTGAGGCTCTTCACCTTGATCCGCGAGCGGATCAGGTCGCGCGTCGCCGCGCGTCCCCAGTCGCCGCTCTCGTCGTCGGTCTTGTTCAGCACGTCGAGGTTGTCCTCGAGCGCCCCCATCCAGGGATTCATCTTCTCTTCCTCGGTGCCCGGCAGGAAACCGATGTCCTCGCCGACGGGCACCGTCACGCGCGTCATGATGATCTCGGTGTAGACCTTGAACTCGAGCGTCAGCATCAGGCCCGCCGCGAGGGTCAGCAGCGTCTTGCCGGTGCCGGCCTGGCCGAGCAGCGTCACGAAATCGACGTCGGGGTTCATCAGCAGGTTCAGCGCGAAGTTCTGCTCGCGGTTGCGCGCGACGATCCCCCAGACGTTGTTCTTCTGGTGCGTGTAGTCCTTGAGCGTCGACAGCACGGCGCCCTTGCCCTGGATTTCCTTGACGATCGCATGGAAAGGGGCTTCGCCCGACCGCTCGAGGTACAGGAACTCGTTGACGTGCAGCGAGGGCACCAGCGGGCCGTTCAACCGGTAGTAGGTGTGGCCCGCCTGCTGCCACGATTCCATGTCCTTGCCGTGGCGATCCCAGAAGTCGACCGGCAGCTCGCGGATGCCCGAGTACAGCAGCTCGGTGTCCTCGAGCACCTTGTCGTTGAAGTAGTCCTCGGCGGCAATGCCCAGCGCGCGGGCCTTGATCCGCATGTTGATGTCCTTGGACACCAGGATCACGCTGCGCTTCGGGTGGTGTTGGGTCAGGTGCATGACCACCGCGATGATCTGGTTGTCGGCCTTGCCGTTGGCGAGCGATGGCGGCAACGCGATCGCGATCGCCTCGGTCTGCAGGAACAATCTTCCGGTCGCGGCCCCGCCCGATTTCTCCGCAAGCGGTATGCCGTGCGCGATGCCGGCGGTGCCGGGCTCGGCGTGCATCGTGACGAGCTCGTCGAGGAAGCGTGACGCCTGGCGTGCGTTGCGCGCGACCTCGGTCATGCCTTTCTTGTGGGCGTCGAGCTCCTCGAGCGTCAGGATCGGCAGGTAGATGTCGTGTTCCTCGAAGCGGAACAGGCTCGTCGGATCGTGCATCAACACGTTCGTGTCGAGGACGAAAAGCTTGGTCGACTGGGACGGCCCGATGCGGGCCGGCTTGCGGGAAGGCAGGAGGTGCAGCGTGGAGGGAGCGGGGCGCAGCTTGCGTTCGACCATGGGCCTCCTGAAGGATCGACAGGCGGGACCCGACGCGGCCCCTTTCGCCTAAATGTAGGCCCGATCGAGCTTTGCCACAAGGGGTAGCGATCGGCTCCCTGGCCAATTCAAGATTTTGTGGTGCAAAGCGCACATCGCCGAACGACGACGCCCGGCCACCGCGCCGGCGCGGTCAGAGGGATTTGACGAAATCGAGCACTTCCTGGGCGTGGCCCGCGACTTTCACGCCGCGCCATTCGCGGGCAAGCCGGCCCGATGCGTCGATGACGAAGGTGCTGCGCTCGATGCCGCGTACCTTCTTCCCGTACATATTCTTCATCTTGATGACGCCGAACTGCGCGCACAGCGCCTCGTCGACGTCGGAAAGCAGCGGAAACGGGAATTCCATCTTCGCCTTGAAATTCGCGTGCGACTTCAGCGAGTCGCGCGAGATTCCCGCGACGACGGCGCCGAGCTTCGCGAACTTCGCGTGCAGGTCGCGGAACTGCATGCCCTCGGTCGTACACCCCGGCGTGTTGTCCTTGGGGTAGAAATACAGCACGACGGGGTGGCCGGCATGGTCGGACAGGCGGAACCTGCCGTCCGTGGATTCGATCTCGAAATCGGCAACGCGGGTGTCGGTCATGGCAGGCTCCTCGGATATCGGCGGTTCAGGCGGCTTCGCGGAGCAGCGAATCGGCGAGGAATTCCTCGCCCTGCACGAGCAGCGTCCCCGATCGTCCTTCGACGCTGCCCGGCCCGACCTCGCAGCGGGGCAGGGCCAGCGGCTCGATCGCGTCGCGCAGCGCCCGCACGGGCCCCAGCACCCAGCCCTGGGCTTTCCAGCCGGTCAGCAGCTGGTCGAAGGCGCCGGCGAGCCGTCCGCCTTCGATCTCGGCGTGCAGCGTGTACACGTGTCCGGATTCACGCGGCTCGCGCGTGCGTTCCAGGACGTGCGCCGCCACGTTGTCCTCGGTGATCGCGTCGACGCCGATCAGCTCGTCGAGCGTCGGCAGCGTGGTCGGGAACTGCGGACAGCGCACCAGCTCGCCGCGCCATACCGGCAGGTGCGGATGGCTGCCGCGTCCATCGGAACAGTAGTCGAAGCCGAGCTGCTGGGTGAGGCGCAGCGCATGGACGTTCATCTGCCAGCCGGCGGCGCCGTGCGTGCTGGGAGGGACGCCGAAGATCGCCGCGTAGCGCTCGCAGGCCCTGTCCATTTCGCGGCGCGTCCAGTCGGCATCGGCGGTGGCCAGGCCATCCTGCCAGCGCACGTGGTCCCAGCAATGGATGCCGGTCTCGTGTCCCGCGTCGCGGACGCTCCTCATGACGTCGGCGGCGCGGACGCCGATGTCGGGTCCCGGCAGCAGCGTTCCGTAGAGGAGCGTGCGCAACCCGTAGTGCCGCAGCACCGACGTGCGGCGGACCTTGCCGAAGAAGCCCGCCCGGAAGATGCGCTTGATCGCGCGTCCGGTGTGATCGGGACCGAGCGAGAACAGGAACGTTGCGGTGACCCCGTGCCGGCCGAGGATCTCGAGCAGCCGCGGAACCCCTTCGCGCGTGCCGCGCAGCGTGTCGACGTCGACCTTGAGTCCCAGCCTCATTCGACGAGCGCGCGCGCCTCGGCGACATGGCCGCGGTACGCCTCGAAGATGCGACGCAGCGCATCTTCCATCGAGACGCGCGGCTGCCATTGCAGGTCGGCGCAGGTATTGACGATCTTCGGCACGCGGTTCTGCACGTCCTGGTAGCCGTCGCCGTAGTACGCCGCGGCCGTCGTGTCGACGATCCGGACCGCAGCCGCACTGTCGCGGTACTCGGGATACTGCGCGGCCATCGCGAGCATCATCTGCGCGAGCTCGCGCACCGAGAAGTTGTTCGCCGGATTGCCGATGTTGTAGATCTTGCCGCTCGCGATACGGCCCGGGTTGTCGATGATCGTCATCAGCGCGGCGATGCCGTCGTCGATGTAGGTGAAGGCGCGCTTCTGCGTGCCGCCGTCGACGAGCTTGATCGGCTCGCCGCGGACGATGTGGCCGAGGAACTGCGTGATGACCCGCGAGCTGCCTTCCTTCGGGGCATTGATCGAATCGAGGCCGGCGCCGATCCAGTTGAACGGCCGGAACAGCGTGTAGTCGAGGCCTTCCTGCTGGCCGTAGGCGTGGATCACGCGGTCCATCAGCTGCTTGGCGCAGGAATAGATCCAGCGCGGCTTGTTGATCGGGCCGAGCACCAGGTTCGAGCGCTCCGGATCGAACTCGGCGTCGCTGCACATGCCGTAGACCTCGGAGGTCGACGGGAACACCACGCGCTTCTTGTGCCTGACCGCCGCCCTGACGATCGGCAGGTTGGCCTCGAAGTCGAGCTCGAACACCCGCAGCGGCTCGCGGACGTAGGTCGCCGGCGTGGCGATCGCGACCAGCGGCAGCACCACGTCGCATTTCTTGACGTGGTACTCGATCCACTCGCGGTTGATCGTGATGTCGCCTTCGAAGAAATGGAAGCGGGGTTCTCCGAGCAGATCGACGATCCGGTCGGTCTGCATGTCCATGCCGTAGATTTCCCAGTCCGTGCCGGCGATGATCGCCTGCGACAGGTGGTGGCCGATGAACCCGTTGACGCCGAGGATGAGGATGCGCTTCATGGAAGGAGGGTGATCCGGCGACTGCCTGGGGGCCGCATTGTACCGTGCCGGGGTGCTCGACCCGGCGTCAGGCGCGCGCAGCGTGGGGGGCGCCCGGGTCGACCGGCAGCGGCAGCGGCAGCGCCGCGTCGCCGAAGCGTTCGACGAGCATCGCCGGCGTGTGCAGCTGGCCGTCGACCTCCAACGCATCGACGCGCAGGACGCCGCCGCCGCCGCAGCGCGCGAGCAGGCTCCCGCGCTCGACCGCGAGCGTCGGGGCCGTGGGAACGCCCGCCGCGGCGACGATCCGGGTGCGCAGCACGCGCGCCGGGTGCCCCGCGACCGCGGTGAACGCGCCGGGGTACGGCGGCGCGACCGCGCGGACCAGGTTGTGCACGGTCGGCGCGGCCTGCGACCAGTCGATCCGGCCGTCTTCGGGCTTGCGGCCGCCGAAATAGGAACCGCGCGCGATGTCGTTGCGCCGCCTCGGCGCGGTGCCGGCGAGCAGCGCCGGCAGCACGCCGTCGAGGCAGATCTCCGCCGCCAGCGTGACCTTGTCGAAGACCTCCATCGCGGTGTCGTCGGGCAGGATCGGCACCGCCTGCTGCGCGACGATGTCGCCGGCGTCGGGCTTGTCCGCCATGTAGTGCAGCGTCGCGCCCGTGTGCCGTTCGCCGCGGAGCACCGCCCAGTTGACCGGCGCGCGCCCGCGGTAATGCGGCAGCAGCGAGCCGTGCATGTTCAGCGCCCCGCGTGCGGCGAGCGCGAGCAGCGGCGCGCCCAGCATGCGGCGGTAGTAGAAACTGAAGATGAAATCGGGCGCGAGCGCCGCGACCGTCGCGACGACGTCGGAGGCGTTCGCATCGGCAGGGGCGATCCACGGCAATTCGAGATCCGCAGCGACGTCGGCGACGCGGGCGAACCACTGCGTCTCGGCCGGGTCGTCGTCGTGGGTGACGACCAGCCGGACGTCGACGCCATGGGCCTGCAGCACCCGCAGGCAGCGCGCCCCGACGTTGTGATAGGCGAAGACGACCGCTCGGCTCATCGCGAGATCAATGCCGGCCTGGGGATGCGCTGCGCGTAGCTACCGGAGCTCGCGCGTCTCGACCGGCTCCGGGTGGCGCTCGCCCCTGGGTAGCCCGCCGCGTTCCCCGTCGCGCCCGCTGTCGCCCTCACCGTCGCGCTCCAGCACCGCGCGGATCACGTAGCTCGGCCGCGTGCGCACCTGCTGGTAGATGCGTCCGACGTATTCGCCGAGCAGGCCGACGCCGAACATGATCCAGCCGATCAGGAAGAACGCGAGGATGTCGCGATCCCACAGCGTCTTGATGCCTTCGAGGAATCCGCCGGCGATCGTGCGCTCGGTCATGACGACCGCGTAGAGGACGATCGAACCGAAGGCGACCAGCATGCCCAGCACCGAGAAGAGCTGCAGCGGCACCAGCGAGAATCCGGTCACGAGGTCGAAGTTGAGGCGGATCAGGCGGTAAAGCGAGTACTTGGACTCGCCCGCGCTGCGCTCCTCGTGCTCGACGTCGACCTCGACCGGGCGATGCGCGAAGGTGTAGGCGAGCGCCGGGATGTAGACGCTGACCTCGCGCGCGGCGGCGACCGCGTCGACGATGTCGCGGCTGTAGGCGCGCAGCATGCAGCCCTGGTCGGTCATCCTGATGCGGGTGATTCGTTCGCGCAGACGGTTCATCAGCCGCGACGCCGTACGTCGCCACCACGCATCCTCGCGGCTGCGCCGCACGCCGCCGACGTAGTCGGCCCCGGCGTCCATCGCGGCGAGCAGCTTGCCGATCTCCTCGGGCGGGTTCTGCAGGTCAGCGTCGAGGGTGACGATGCGCTCGCCGCGCACACGCGCGAATCCGGCGAGGATCGCCAGGTGCTGGCCGAAATTCGCGTTGAACAGGATCACGCGCGTGACGTCGGGCCGCGCCGCGTACTGATCCTTCAGCATCGCCGCCGACCGGTCGCGGCTGCCGTCGTTGATGAAGATCACCTCGTAGGGCAGGCCCAGCGCGTCGAGGGCCGGGTAGAGCCGCGCGAACAGCGCAGCCAGACCCTCTTCCTCGTTGTAGACGGGAACGACGACGGAAAGCTGCGGCGCGCTCATCGAACGACCCCCACGCTTGCGGCATTCGCCGCTGCGCTGCCCCCGAAGGGGGCGGAATTCGCGCCTCGGGACGGCCCTTCGGCGCTCGTATGCCCCCCCACGCTTGCGGCATTCGCCGCTGCGCTGCCCCCGAAGGGGGCGGAATTCGCGCCTCGGGACGGCCCTTCGGCGCTCATGTGCCCCCCCACGCTTGCGGCGTTCGCCGCTGCGCTGCCCCCGAAGGGGGCGGAATTCGCGCCTCGGGACGGCCCTTCGGCGCTCATGGTTGTCGGCCGCGATGGGCCGCGATGATCCCGGCGCAGTCGTCGCAGACGCGGTCGACGTCGGCGACGGTCATCGCCGGATGCAGCGGCAGCGTGACGGTGGATTCGGCGATGCGCTCGGTGTTCGGGAGGTCGCCCTGCCGGTAGCCGTAGCGTCGCCCGAGGGTCGACAGGTGCAGTGCTTCGTAGGACACGCCCGTTGCGATCCCCCGCTCGGCGAGTGCGTCGCGGAACGCCTTGCGCGAAAGCGTCAGCCGGTCGAGCGGCAGCAGGATGCAGAACATGTTCCACGACTGCCCGTCGCCGTCGACCGGCCGCGGCGGCAGCACGCACCCGGGGTCGGTCGCGAAACGCTCGAAGTAACGCAGCACCAGCGCACGGCGCTGCTCGAGGAACGTGGGCAGGCGCTCGAGCTGTGCCAGGCCGATCCTCGCGTTGACGTCGGGCAGGTTGAACTTGCCGCCGGGAAAGCCGACGTCGCGGGTGCCGTCCGCCAGGCGCTCGATGCCGTGGAAGCGCAGGATGTCGACGCGACGCGCCTCGTCGGCGTCGTTGCAGACCAGCGCGCCGCCTTCGATCGACGTCATGTTCTTGTTCGGGTGGAAGCTGAAGGTCACGATGTCGCCGAACGCGCCCACCGGCGTGCCTTTCCAGCGCGATCCGATGACCAGCGCCGCGTCCTCGATGACGCGCAGGCGGTGGCTGCGCGCGAGCGCGTGCAGCGCGTCCATGTCGACCAGCGAGCCGGGCCAATGGGTCGGGATGATCGCGCGTGTGCGGGCGCCGATTCGCGCCTCGACCTGGCCGAGGTCGATGTTGCGCGTCACCGGATGGCAATCGACGAACACCGGGGTTGCGCCGACCTTGACGATCATGTTGAGGACGGTGAAGAAGCTCTGCGCGCAGGTGATCACCTCGTCGCCGGGCCCGATGCCGGCGAGCTGCAGCGCGATCTCGACCGCCGCGGTCGCGGACGTGACCGCGCGCGCCGGCCGGCCGCCGCAGAAATCGGACAGCGCCGCCTCGAAGCGCTCGACCCAGGGGCCGCTGGTGACGTGGCCGGAGCGCAGCACGTCGCCGACGGCGGTGATCGTCGCCTCGTCGATCACGGGGGCTGCGAACTTGAGGGGCGCGACGGAGGTCATCGGACGATCGGCTTCAGCTCTTCGCGACCAGCCAGACGCCGGCGATGATGAAGCCGATGCCGAGCCAGCGCTGGATGCTGACCGCCTCGCCGAACAGGTAGTGCGCGGCGATGGCATTGACGACGTAGCCCAGCGACAGCATCGGGTAGGCGACGGAGACGGGGACGCGCGACAGGCCGAGGATCCATACCACGAGACTCACGACGTAGAGGGCGACGCCGCCGATGAAATGGCTCTCGGTCGCCATCCGGACGAAGGTCGAGAACCAGTTGCCCGGGGTCAGCGTGATGACGCCGAGCCGGTTGGTGCCCGCCTTCAGGAAGAGCTGCGCCGCCGCGTTGAGCAGCACGCCGGTGATCAGAAAGAGGAATGCGGAGACGCTCATCGTCGTCGGGTATCAGCGGCGCTCGACCAGGACGCGCCGTGAGTCGCTCGCGATCACCCGCAGCGGCACGCCTTCCTTCTCGAGCGTCGCCCGCGTCTCGGGCGACATCAGCGCATAGCCCTGCGGCAGCAGCTTCCAGCGCACGATCCAGTCCGCGACCTTCGGGATCGCGAGCTCGGGCTGGATGTCGAGTCCCATGCTCATCTCGTCGCGATAGGCGACCAGCGTCGTCGTGCGGCGCAGGTAGAACGGCAGCGTCTGATCGTACATGCGGACCTGGAAGACCGGCGCATTGCGATCGTACGGGGGATCGGAGGCATTTTCCAGCGCGGTCACGAGGTCGGCGGCCGAACGGGTCGCACGGAACACGTCGGCACCCCTGAACAAGGCCTGCATCGCGAGCATCGTCGACAGGGCGATGACGGCGATGGCGGCGCTTCGCGCGGCGGTGCTGCCGCGCCGCATCACCCGCCATCCGACGACATAGCCGACGGCGACGATCCCCAGTCCCAGCTCGACCCAGGGGCCGAGCGCCTGGTAGAGCGCAAGGGGCGTCTTCGCGTCGGCCAGCCTGACCGCCAGCGCCGGGTAGCCGAGCATCGCGGCTCCCCACAGCACGACGGTGGTCGCGGCCAGCAATCCCGCGAGCCACGACAGGGAACGCGCGGACATCACCTCGAGCTGCCACCCCAGTACCAGCGCCGCTGCCGGGAAGATCGGCAGGATGTAGGAGGGAAGTTTGGACTTCGAGATGCTGAAGAAGACGAGGATGAATGCCGACCAGATCAGGCAGAAGCGCGCCCACGAGAAGCCGCCGGCATCGGCGGTGGCATCGCGCCAGCCGGCCTTGAGGCGCCACAGGAAAACCCCGGTCCAGGGCAGCAGCCCGGCCACCAGCATCGGCAGGAAATACCACCAGGGCCCGGGGCGTCGGCTTTCGGGCGTCAGGAAGCGCTGGATGTGCTCGTGGATGAAGAAGAAGCGCGCGAACTCCGGATTGCGCATCGACACGACGATGAACCAGGGTGCCGTCAGCACCAGCAGCAGCGGCAGTCCCTTGGCGAGATGGAGGCGCTTCCAGGGACCGTAGTCGCGCGTGGCCAGCGAATAGAGGAGCAGCGTCGTCCCCGGGATCGCCAGCGCGACCACCCCCTTGGTCAGGATCCCGGCCGCGGTCGCGACATAGGCGAGGAGCATCATCCGCTCGCGCGAGCGCGGCGAGGCGTCGGCGCGCTGGGCGAGCAGGAACCCCACCAGCGCAAGCGCGAGGCAGAACGACAGCAGCGCGTCGAGGGTCAGGATGTGCGCGATGCCGAAGTGCCAGATGCAGCTCGCGAGCACGGCGGCCGCGTAGACGCCGGCCGCAGGCGACACGAGTACCGCGCCTGTCCAGCCGATGGCGACGACCGTCAGGAAGCCGGCCAGCGCGGTCGGCAGGCGCGCCGTTCCGTCGCTGACGCCGAACGCCTCGAAGCTTGCCGCCGTGAGCCAGTACTGAAGCGCGGGTTTCTCGAAATACTTGATGCCGTTCAGCCGCGGTGTCACCCAGTTGCCGGTGGCCACCATCTCGCGCGCGATCTCGGCATAGCGTCCCTCGTCCGGATGCTGCAGCTTGCGCACGTCGAGCTGGGCGAACCACAGGATCGCCATGATCAGCGCGAGGGCGATCCACGTGCGTCTGGACAGGGAGGCGATCAAGGTCGGGGCGATCGGGAGCATTGCGCCGGCCGGCAACGGGGCGCCGGCCTGGCGAAGCAGCGCATTCTACCGTGAGGCCGCGGCGCCCCCATGCTAAATTCGGCGCGCGATGGTGGCGACCTCGGCGCGCGAATTCGGTTTCTGCCGGGGCCGCAACATCGATCTCCGCTACGTTCGCAGCTTCGCCCGCTCATGCCGACGCCCGACTTGCCCATCAACATCGCGCCCGCAGGTCCCGACGACATCGGCCTGGTCCAGCGCCTGGCGCACGAGGTCTGGCATCGCCACTATCCGGGCATCATCACGGTCGAGCAGATCGACTACATGCTCGAGCGCGGCTATTCGCGGGACGCTCTGCTGGCGTTCGTGGGCGGCGGTCCCGGCGCGACGCGCGACGAGCGCGGCATCGCGCTCGCCCGGATCGGCGCAACGCCGGTCGGGTTCGTCGCCTGGTACCAGGCGGGCGATCGCGCGATGAAGCTCGAGCGGCTCTACGTGCTTCCCGAGCACCATCGCAAGGGCATCGGCCGCGCCCTGATCGAGCACGTGGCCGCACGCGCCGGTGCCGCCGGCTGCGGGTCGCTGACCCTCAACGTCAACCGCGGCAACACCGGCTCCGTCCGCGCCTACGAGCGTTGCGGCTTTGTCGTCGCCGACAGTGGCGATTTCCCCATCGGCGGCGGCTTCGTCATGGAGGATTTCGTCATGCTGCGCGAACTCTGAACGAAGATTCCCGTCCATGTCCGTGCCGCTGATCCTCTACGACAACTACACGCGCAGCCTGCGCGAGTTCGGGCCGCTCCACCCCGCCGGCGAGGTGGGCATCTACACCTGCGGCCCGACCGTCTACGACTACCAGCACATCGGCAACTTCCGGACCTTCCTCTTCGAGGACCTGCTGAAGCGCGTGCTGCGCTGGAACGGCTACCGGGTCCGGCACGTGATGAACATCACCGACGTGGGCCACCTGACCTCCGATGCCGACACCGGCGAGGACAAGATGGAGAAAGGCTCGCGGCGCACGGGGCAGACGGCGTGGGAGATCGCGGCGCTCTACACGCAGGCGTTCCTCGACGACCTCGACGCGCTCAACATCGAGCGCCCGGACGTGCTGCCGCGGGCCACCGGGCACATCGCCTCGCAGATCGAATTCATCGTCGACCTCGAGCGCAAGGGCTGGACCTACCGCACCGGCGACGGCATCTACTTCGACACCAGCCGGCAGGTCGATTACGGGTATCTCGCAAGGCTCGACAAGTCCGGGCTCGAAGGCGGCAGGCGCGTCGACCTCGGCGACAAGCGCAGCGCCACCGATTTCGCGCTGTGGAAGTTGTCGCCCGAAGGCAGCACGCGGCAGATGGAGTGGGACAGTCCCTGGGGGAAGGGTTTCCCGGGCTGGCACATCGAGTGCTCGGCGATGGCACAGCATTACCTCGGCGATTACTTCGACATCCATTGCGGCGGCGAGGACCACATCCCGGTGCACCACAGCAACGAGATCGCGCAGACCGAGGCGAGGGTCGGGACGAGGCTCGCGAACTTCTGGATGCACGGCTACTTCCTGCTCGCCAACGACGCCAAGATGGCCAAGTCGGCCGGCGAGTTCCTGCGCGTGCAGGCGCTCGTCGACCGTGGCTACGACCCGCTGGCATTCCGCTACCTGTGCCTGACCGGGCACTACCGGAGCCAGCTGAACTTCACCTGGGATGCCCTCGATGCCGCCGCGACGGGGCTCGCGCGGATGCGCTCGGGTTTCCATGCGCTGGACGCTGTCCCGGCGGAGGCGGACGAGGGGCTCGTCGCGCGCTTCACCGCGCAGGTCAACGACGACCTCAACCTGCCCCGGGCGCTGGCCGTCGCCTGGGAAGCGCTGCGCGGCGAACTGCCGGGTCCCGTGAAGCGGGCGACGCTGGCCCGCTTCGACCGGGTGTTCGGGCTCGGACTCGAGGCCTGGCGCCCGAAGGTGGAGTCGGTCCCCGCCGACATCGATGCGCTGGCGCACGAGCGCGTGGCGGCGCGCAAGGCGAAGGACTGGGCCGAGGCCGATCGGCTGCGCGCACTGCTGCGCGACGCGGGTTGGGACATGGAAGACCGGCCCGACGGCTACACGTTGAAGCGGCGGTAGCGGCGCGAGCGGCGAGCAGGGGCCCCGGCGGCAGCCGGGGATGCGATCAGTACATCCGCTCGACCTTGCCCGAGTAGAGCACGGGCCCGGTCGGCAGCCCCGTCGGCGAGCCTCCCGCAGGCTCGAGGCTCACCGCGAGGGCGGGAATGTTGGCGAGCGACTCGCCCGCGGGCGCGCGCAACGGCAGGTTGACGACGGCGCCGGCGGGAATCACGCCCAGCGAGCGCGGTGCGCCGGTCCCGGGCAGCGCCCACAGCTCGAGGGACTTTCCCTGGGCCGGCGTTGCATCGATGACCGCCTTGATCGTCAGGTAGGGCAGGCCGCGGGTTGCCGTCGCGATGAGCGCCGGCCTGGCGTCCGAACCGGCGAGGACGACGACCAGCGGCGGGGAGGCCGGCGCCGACAGGCGCGTCAGCTGCACGATGGCCAGCGCCAGCGCGACCGCCAGGCTCGCCGCGGCGAGGCCGCGCCACAATCCCGCCCGGTTCCACCACGATACCGGCCCCCGGTCCGCGGCAGCCGCATCGAGGCCGAGCTTCCCGGCGATTCCCCGCCACACGCGGGGGGGCGGGGTCACCCCGGGGACGGCCTCGCCGAGCACGGCGATCCGGCGCTCCCATTGCGCCAGCGCCTGCGCGACCACGGGGTCGCGGCGGGCGATCCGGACGAGTCTGCGCCGTACGCGCGGTGGCGAAGTGCCCAGCGCGTATTCGGCGGCCAGCCGTGCCAGGCGCTCGCGGCGATCGGGTCGGGAGAGGTTCATCGCGTCACGCCGGCGCCGTCCAGGCAGCGCTTCAATTTCTCGAGGCCCCGGCGAACCCAGGACTTGACCGTGCCGAGGGGCTCGCGCAGATGCTGCGCGAGCTCCGCGTGCGACAGCCCTTGGAAGAAGGCCAGGGCGATCGCCTGTTTCTGCCCCGCTTCGAGGGTGTCGACGCAATCGCGCAGCGACCTCGCGTCGGCGCCCTCGAGCAGCAGTTCCACCGGGGTCGGATCGTCGGCGGGAAACTCGATTTCCGGCGCATCGTCGTCGCCGTCGGGCGTGACCACGTCGATCTCGCGACGACGGAGGTGGTCGAGGCTGCGATTGCGCACGATCGAGGTGAGCCAGGTGACCGGCTGGCTCTTCGCCGCGTCGTAGCTGCCGGCGTGATGCCAGACGCTGACCCAGGCTTCCTGCAGGATCTCCTCCGCTGCCGGCGCATTCCTCAGGATACGCAGCGCGACCCCGTACAGATGCGGCGCGGTGAGCCGGTACAGCTCCTCGAACGCACGCTGGTCGGCGAGCGCCACGCGCGCGAGCAGTGTCGCGAGCCCTGTGCTGCGCTCCGCCGCGGCGATCCTCGCGGCACCGGGCGCCGCATCGTTCATCGGGCCGCGGGACCCCGCGCGCGACCTTTCTGCCACAGGACGTCGGGAACGCCCGCCGCCTGATTGAGCTTGCGCGCGAGGACGAACAGCAGGTCCGACAGGCGGTTGAGGTAGACGCGGCCATCCTGCGGCACGGCTTCCTCGCGGGCGAGCGCGATCACGGCGCGCTCGGCCCGGCGACATACGGTGCGCGCGACGTGCGCAAGGGCGGCGGCCCGCGTTCCTCCGGGGAGGATGAATTCCTTCAGAGGCGCCAGGCCCGAGTTGATCGCCTCGACCGCCCGCTCGAGCCGGGCCACGTGGTCGGCCGTCACCGCGACGTGGCCCGGAATCGACAGCTCGCCGCCGAGGTCGAACAGGTCGTGCTGGATGTCGACCAGCAGGGCGCCGATCGCATCCGGCAGTGTCTCGGCGAGCAACGCCCCGACGCTCGAATTGAGCTCGTCGACGGCGCCGATGGCGCTTATCCGGAGGCTGTCCTTGTCGACGCGCGAGCCGTCGCCCAGGCCGGTCGTTCCCGAGTCTCCGGTGCGAGTGACGATGCGGGAGAGGCGATGTCCCATCGTGCAGGATTTTCGATGCGGGGAGCGGCGATCGTCGTCGATTTTGCTAGGATTGTCCACCGGAGCAGATTGCGACAGGAGGCCCGCCATGTCGACCCGCGGCATCTACGAGCAGCATCTCGATCGCAGCGCGGCGAACTATGCGCCGCTGACGCCGCTGTCGCTCATTGCCCGCACGGCCTACACCTGGCCGCAACGGATCGCCGTCGTCCACGGCCCGCGTCGCTACACGTGGAGCGAGACCTACGCGCGCTCGCGCCGGCTCGCCTCGGCGCTGGCGCATCGCGGCATCGGCATGGGCGACACGGTCGCGGTGATGCTCGCGAACACCCCCGAGATGGTCGAATGCCATTTCGGCGTCCCGATGACGGGCGGGGTGCTGAACACCCTGAACACGCGGCTCGATGCGGAAACGCTGGCGTTCATGCTCGAGCACGGCGAGGCGAAGGTGCTGATCACCGACACCGAGTTCTCGCCGGCGATCGCGGCCGCGCTGAAGCGCATCGCCAGGAAACTGCTGGTGATCGACGTCGTCGACGCGCTGGGACCCGGGGGCGACCTGCTGGGCGAGTCCGATTACGAGACGTTCATCGCCAAGGGCGATCACGATTTCGCCTGGCAGCCGCCGGCCGACGAGTGGCAATCGATCTCCCTCAACTACACGTCGGGAACGACCGGCAATCCCAAGGGCGTCGTCTACCACCATCGCGGCGCCTATCTCAACGCACTGTCGAACGTCGTCGACTGGGGCATGCAGAGGCACTCGGTGTACCTGTGGACGCTGCCGATGTTCCACTGCAACGGCTGGTGCTTTCCGTGGACGATGGCGGCGAACGCCGGGACCAACGTCTGCCTGCGCAGGGTCGAGGCGAAGGCGATCCTCGACGCGATCCGCGAGCATCGGGTCACGCACTACTGCGGCGCGCCGATCGTGCATTCGCTGCTGATCAACGCGCCCGACGAGCAGAAGCGCGGCATCGCGCACAAGGTGCATGCACTGGTCGCAGCGGCGGCGCCTCCCGCGGCGGTGATCGAAGGCATGGAGCGGCTGGGCTTCGAGATCACCCACGTCTACGGCCTCACCGAGACCTACGGTCCTGCTGCGGTCTGCGCCAAGCAGGCCGAGTGGGCGGACCTCGACATCGGCGCGCGCACGGAGCGCAACGGGCGCCAAGGCGTGCGCTACACCTGCCAGGAAGGCATGACGGTGATGGATCCCGCGACGATGCAGCCGGTGCCCCGGGACGGCGAGACGATGGGCGAGGTCATGTTCCGCGGCAACATCACGATGAAGGGTTACCTGAAGAATCCCAGCGCGACCGACGAATCCTTCGCCGGCGGGTGGTTCCACACGGGCGATCTTGCGGTGATGCAGCCCGACGGCTACGTCAAGATCCGCGACCGCTCCAAGGACGTGATCATCTCGGGGGGCGAGAACATCAGCTCGCTCGAGGTCGAGGACGTCCTCTACCGCCACCCGGCGATCCTCGCCGCGGCGGTGGTCGCAAGGCCCGATCCCAAGTGGGGCGAGACCCCCTGCGCGTTCGTCGAGCTGAAGCCGGGGGCGAGCCTCTCCGATGCCGAGGTGATCGAGCATTGCCGGGCGCAGCTGGCCCGCTACAAGGTGCCCAAGAGCGTCGTGTTCGGCGAGCTGCCGAAGACCTCGACCGGCAAGATCCAGAAGTTCATCCTGCGCGAACGCGCACAATCGACGGCGGCAATCGAATGAACGCACCCGTGGAAACGATGGTCACCCCTTTCGTCCTCGCCGACACCCGCGACGGCGTGCGCACGCTGACGCTGAATCGCGGCGAGCGCTTCAACGCGTTGTCCTTCGACATGCTCGCCGCGCTGGAAGCGGCGATCGACGAGGTCGCCGCCGATTCCGCGGTGCGCGCCGTCGTGATCGCGGGCGCCGGGCGCGGCTTCTGCGCCGGCCACGACCTCAAGGAGCTGCGCGCGCAACGTTCGCCCGAGTGGCGCCGGGGGCTCTTCGACCTGTGCAGTCGCGCCATGGTCAAGCTCACGCAGCTGCCGCAGCCCACGATCGCCCGGGTGCACGGCCTCGCGACCGCGGCGGGCTGCCAGCTGGTGTCGATGTGCGACCTCGCGGTCGCCGCCGACTCGGCGCGCTTTGCCCTGCCCGGCGTCAACGTCGGCATCTTCTGCTCGACGCCGGCAGTCGGCGTCGGACGCAACGTCGCGCGCAAGCGCGTGATGGAATTGCTGCTGACCGGCGAGCCGATCGATGCCGCGACCGCGCTGGCATGGGGGCTGGTCAACCGCGTCGTTCCTGCGGATGGGCTCGACGCGGCGGTGCGCCATTTCACCGACCTGATCGGCGCGCGCAGCGCATCGGTGGTCGCGCTGGGCAAACGCGCTTTCTATGCGCAGATCGACGCGTCGCTGGGCGAGGCCTATGCGATGACCGGCGAGGCGATGTGCTGCAACCTCGACGACCCTGACGCCGACGAGGGCATCGACGCCTTCATCGGCAAACGCCCGGCAAACTGGCGCGCGCCGGTCTGACGCGACCGAGTCGCTGCCGCGGTCTCGTTGCCAAGCGCGTCCCCCGCCGCGATAATCCCGGCGGGGTGAAGGGAACGGGGCTGCCGGGCATGTGCCCCGCGCCCGCGATCCAGGGAAGGCAATGGCCGACGAGATCATCCTCGAGACGCGCGGACTCACCAAGGAGTTCAAGGGCTTCGTCGCGGTCAGGAACGTCAACCTGAGCGTGAAGCGCGGGACGATCCATGCGCTGATCGGCCCCAACGGCGCGGGCAAGACGACCTGCTTCAATCTGCTCACCCATTTCCTGGCGCCGTCCTCCGGAAAGATTCTCTACAACGGGCGCGAGATCACCGGATCGCGGCCCGCGGCGATCGCGCGCATGGGTCTCGTGCGCTCGTTCCAGATCTCCGCCGTCTTTCCGCATCTGACGGGGCTGGAGAACGTCCGCATCGCGCTGCAGCGCAAGCGCGGTCGTTCGATGGACTTCTGGCGATCGGAGCAGGTGCTGCGCGAGCACGACCTGCGCGCCGGTGAGCTGCTCGAGGCGGTGGGCCTCGAGCAATTCGAGGACACGCCCGCCGGCGAACTGCCGTACGGGCGCAAGCGCGCGCTGGAGATCGCGACGACGCTCGCGCTCGATCCGGAAATGATGCTGCTCGACGAGCCGACCGCCGGCATGACGCACGAGGACGTCGAGCGGATTGCGGCGCTGATCGGGAAGGTCGCGCTCGACCGGACCGTGCTGATGGTGGAGCACAACCTGTCGGTCGTCTCCACGCTGTCGGACCGGATCACGGTGCTGGCGCGGGGCGAGATCCTGGCGGACGGTGACTACGCGTCCGTGTCGAAGGATCCCGCGGTCGTCGAGGCCTACCTCGGGGGTGCCCTTGCCTGAAGGCGCAGCGCGCGAGCAACCTGCCAACGCGGTAGGCGCGGCGCCGCTGCTGGCGGTCCGCGACCTGCAGGCGTGGTACGGTGAATCGCACGTCCTGCACGGCGTTTCGTTCGACGTCGCGCAGGGCGAGGTCGTGACGCTGCTCGGCCGCAACGGCGCCGGCAAGACGACGACGCTCAAGTCGATCATGGGCGTCGTGCCGCGGCGCGTCGGCTCGGTTGCGTTCGATGGCGTCGAGACGATCAGGCTGCCGTCGAACCGAATCGCAAGGCTGGGCCTCGCGTGGTGCCCCGAGGAGCGCGGCATCTTCGCGAGCCTCGACGTCGAGGAGAACCTGATGCTGCCGCCGAAGGTGCGCGACGGCGGGCTGTCGGTCGAGCAGATCTACGAGCTCTTCCCCAACCTCGCCGAGCGCCGCAGGAGCCAGGGCACGAAGCTCTCCGGCGGCGAGCAGCAGATGCTCGCGATCGGCAGGATCCTGCGCACGGGGGCGCGGCTCCTGCTCCTCGACGAGCCGACCGAGGGACTCGCGCCGGTCATCGTCCAGCAGATCGGGCGCACCATCATCGACCTCAAGGCGCGCGGTTTCACGATTCTGCTGGTCGAGCAGAATTTCCATTTCGCGGCGAAGGTCGCCGATCGGCATTGCGTCATGGAGCATGGACGCATCGTCGACGTGATCGCCAACGCCGAGCTCGACGCCAGCCTGCCCAAGCTGCACAGGTACCTGGGCGTATGACGGATCTCGCCCGGTTCGAATTCCAACCCGCTTCATCGAGGAGGAAACACATGAACGCAGCCAAACGTAGTCTGCTCGTGCTGGCCGTCGCCGGCATGTTCGCCGCAGGCTCGGCGAACGCGCAATACACGGGGAACGAGATCAAGCTCGGCGTGCTCACCGACATGTCGAGCCTGTACACGGACCTCGCGGGGCAGGGCTCGGTGATCGCGGCGAAGATGGCCGTCGAGGACTCGGGCATCGAGAAGCGCGGCGTCAAGGTCGAGATCGTCTCGGCCGACCACCAGAACAAGCCCGACGTCGGTTCGGCGATCGCCCGCCGCTGGTACGACGCCGAGGGTGTCGATGCGATCGTCGACGTGCCGAATTCGGGCGTCGCGCTCGCGATCGCGCAGATCACCAAGGACAAGAACAAGGTGTTTCTCGCTTCCGGACCCGGGTCCTCCGACCTGACCGGCAAGGCCTGCACGCCCAACACCGTGCATTTCACCTACGACACGTGGATGCTCGCGAACGGGACGGGCACGGCGATCACCAGACACGGTGGCAACACGTGGTTCTTCATCGCTGCCGATTACGCGTTCGGGCAGGCGCTCGAGCGCGACACGACGGCGGCGGTCGAGAAGGCGGGCGGCAAGGTTCTGGGCGACGTGAAGGCTCCGCTCAACACGCAGGACTTCTCGTCGTTCCTGCTCCAGGCACAGGCGTCGAAGGCCAAGGTGATCGGGCTGGCCAATGCCGGCGGCGACACGACGAACTCGATCAAGCAGGCGGCCGAGTTCGGCATCGTCAAGGGCGGGCAGCAGCTCGCCGGGCTGCTGGTGTTCCTGACCGACGTCCACGCGATGGGATTGCAGACCGCGCAAGGCCTGACGCTGACGACCACGTTCTACTGGGACATGAACGACAAGACGCGGGCGTTCGCCAAGCGCTTCGCCGCCCAGGACAAGGGCATCTATCCGACGATGGTGCACGCCGGCGTCTACGCTTCGGTGCTCCACTACCTGAAGGCGGTCGAGGCGCTGAAGAGCGATGCGGACGGCGCCAGGGTCGTCGCCAAGATGAAGGAAATGCCCACCGACGACCCGCTGTTCGGCAAGGGATCGATCCGCATCGACGGTCGGGCGATCCATCCGGCTTACCTCGTCCAGGTGAAGTCACCGGCCGAATCGAAGGCGCCCTGGGACTACTACAAGGTCCTGGCGACGATTCCGGCGGACGAGGCATTCCGCCCCCTAAAGGACGGCGGCTGCTCGCTGGTCAAGTGACCAATCGCGCCGGAACCCTCACCCCGGCCCTCTCCCCTCCGGGGAGGGGGTGCCGCGCGGGCGCGCGGCGGGTGAGGGATCGCGCGCCGCTTGTGCGCAACGGATGATCTCCATGCAGGCACTTTTCGGCCAGCTGCTGATCGGGCTCATCAACGGCGCTTTCTACGCCGTTCTGTCGCTGGGGCTCGCCGTCATCTTCGGCCTGCTCAACATCATCAACTTCACGCACGGCGCCCAGTACATGCTGGGGGCGTTCTGCGCGTGGTTCCTGCTGCAGTACGTCCACATCGGCGACTGGCACCCGGGATACTGGTCGTCGCTGATCATCGCGCCGATCGTCGTCGGCGCCTTCGGCATGCTGATCGAGCGCACGATGCTCTCCCGGCTCTACAAGCTCGATCACCTGTACGGCCTGCTGCTCACCTTCGGGCTCGCGCTGGTCATCCAGGGCGTATTCCGCAACGAATTCGGCTCGTCGGGGCTGCCTTACCAGATTCCATCGGCGCTGGCCGGCGGCGTCAACCTCGGGTTCATGTATCTGCCGATCTACCGCGCGTGGGTCATCGTCGCGTCGCTGGTCGTGTGCGTCGTGACGTGGTACGTGATCGAGCGCACCAAGCTCGGCAGCTACCTGCGCGCGGCGACCGAGAACCCGACGCTGGTGCAGGCGTTCGGCATCAACGTGCCGCTGATGATCACTCTGACCTTCGGCGCCGGCGTCGGCCTCGCCGCGTTCGCCGGGGTCATGGCCGCACCGATCTACCAGGTCAATCCGCTGATGGGCGCGGACCTGATCATCGTCGTGTTCGCGGTCGTCGTCATCGGCGGCATGGGCTCGATCATGGGTGCGATCCTGACCGGTTTCGGCCTGGGTGTCGTCGAGGGACTCACCAAGTATTTCTATGCCGAGGCGTCGACGACGGTCATCTTCGTCATCATGGTGATCGTGCTGATGATCAAGCCGGCGGGCTTGTTCGGACGGGAGCGCTGATCTTGGCGACTGCACTGGCCGTTGCAGCCGCGGGGGCGCGACCGCGCGGCCGGATCCTGCTCGCGACCGCGGTCATGGCCGCCGCGCTTGCCATCGCGCCGCTCGTCGACATCTATCCCGTGATCGTCGAGAAGGCGATGTGCTTTGCTCTCTTCGCCTGCGCCTTCAATCTCCTGCTGGGTTTCGGGGGGCTGTTGTCGTTCGGCCACGCGATGTTCCTCGGCACCGCGGGCTATGTCTGCGCCTACGCGGCGAAGCGGTGGGGCCTGTCGCCGGAGCTCGCGATACTCCTGGGGACCGCGACCTCGGCCGCGCTCGGCGTGGTCGTCGGCGCAGTGGCGATCCGCAGGCAGGGCATCTACTTCGCGATGGTCACGCTCGCGATCGCGCAGATGATGTATTTCGTCTACGTGCAGGCGCCCTTCACGCACGGCGAGGACGGCATACAGTCGGTGCCGCGCGGCAGGCTGTTCGGCCTGATCGATCTGTCCCACTCGCTGGCGATGTACTACACGGTGCTGGTCGTGTTCATCGCAGCGTTCCTGCTGATCTACCGGATCGTCCATTCGCCGTTCGGGCAGGTCCTGAAGGCGATCCGCGAGAACGAGCCGCGCGCCATTTCCCTGGGTTACGATGCCGATCGCTACAAGCTGCTGGCCTTCGTCCTGTCCGCGACGCTCGCGGGGCTCGCCGGGGCGCTGAAGGCCATCGTGTTCCAGCTGGCATCCCTGACCGACGTCCACTGGTCGATGTCCGGCGAGGTCGTGCTGATGACGCTCCTGGGCGGCATGGGCACGATCTTCGGGCCGGTCGTCGGGGCGTTCATCATCGTCGCGCTCGAGAACTACCTGGCCGGCTTCGGCGAATGGGTGACCGTCATCACGGGCGCGATATTCGTCGTCTGCGTGCTCGCGTTCCGCCGCGGTGTCGTGGGGGAGCTCGGTGCCTGGTGGAAGGGCCGGCAGGGCTGAGGTCCGCGGACGATGTGCAGCCGCGTTTGACCCATACTCCCGTAACGCGATAAAATCCGAAGGTTTTGGTGGTGGGTCCGCGCTGTCTGCAGCCCGGTCCGGCCTTGCAGTGGCCGGATGAGCCGGGCTGGATGCAGCCGCATCGATTGCGAGTCGGGCGCCACCGATGCAGGGTGAGGCATGCGCGAGAAGCTCGTCGTTGGCAACTGGAAGATGAACGGCGGGCTCGCGACGAACGCGGAGCTGCTGGCTCGCCTCGCGTCGGAGTGGACGCCCGGCGACGCACGCAAGCTCGTCGTTTGCGTACCGGCGCCCTACCTCGCCCAGGCCCAGGCTGCGCTGTCGGCCAGCGCGGTGATGTGGGGGGTGCAGGACGTCAGCGAGCACGCCGCGGGTGCGTACACGGGCGAGATCGCGGCGGGGATGGCAGTGGAATTCGGGTGTCGCTACGCGATCGTCGGTCACTCCGAACGCCGGAGACTGCACGGCGAGACCGACGGGGTGGTGGGCGCGAAGGCGCTCGCTGCGCTGGGCAGAGGCCTGACGCCGATTGCCTGCGTCGGCGAGACGCTCGACGAACGCGAGCGCGGTGCGACCGATGCCGTCGTGACGCGCCAGCTCGACGCGCTGATCGAGGCGCTGGGTGCAAGGATGCGAGGTTGCGTCGTCGCCTACGAGCCGGTGTGGGCGATCGGCACGGGCCGGACGGCGTCGCCCGAGCAGGCCCAGGCGGTGCACGCAGTGCTGCGCTCGCGGCTGGCGGGTGCGGGGGCAGGCGATGTGGGCCTGTTGTACGGCGGCAGCGTCAAGGGATCGAACGCCGCCGCGTTGTTTGCTATGTCAGACATCGATGGCGCGCTGGTAGGTGGCGCGTCGCTCGATGCCGATGAATTTTTGACGATCGCGCGTGCCTAAGGACTGATCGAGGGCTGCGGCGCGTTGGAGCAGGCAGGTATGGGTCTCATTCAATCGATCGTGCTGGTGTTGCACGTGCTCGTGGCGCTTGCCGTCATCGGGTTCGTGTTGCTCCAGCACGGAAAAGGCGCCGACATGGGCGCGGCGTTCGGCGGCGGATCGTCGGGCAGCCTGTTCGGTGCGGCGGGCTCGGCGAATTTCCTGTCGCGGACGACTGCGCTGCTCGCGACGGTGTTCTTCGTCACCAGCATCGCGCTGACCTGGTTCGGGTCCCGCGAGGGAACGCCGCAAGGCGTGATGGACAAGGGCGTGATGGAGCGCACGCTGCCGCCGCCAGCACCCACCGACGTGCCGCAGCCGGCCGCGCCGGCGGCTGTCGCGCCGGGCGCAGCCGCGCCCGCTGCCGCCGGAAATGCGTCGCCCGCGCCCGGCGCCGGCGGGCAGGCGCCGAAGCAGGGCGAGGTTCCGAAGTAGCGGGCCGGCGAAACAGCGGGAAACAGCGCGAAACAGCGGGCGCATGAACATGCCGACGTGGTGAAATTGGTAGACACGCTGTCTTGAGGGGGCAGTGGCGCAAGCCGTGGGAGTTCGAGTCTCCCCGTCGGCACCAGGTTGATGGCAAGGGCGGGCATCCGGATTCCGCCGGAAGCAGGCAGAAGGAAGGATTCGCAGCAGGCCGTTCCGCGGTACCCGAGGCAACTCTGCAGCACTTCAGGCGCACGCGCCGATCACGATGCTCGAACAGTACTTTCCCATCCTCGTCTTCATTCTGTTCGGCATCGGACTCGGGGCGCTGCTGCTCACGGTCGGGCGCTTCGTGTCGCCCAATCGCCCGGACCCGGAAAAGCTGTCGCCCTACGAGTGCGGATTCGAGGCGTTCGAGGACGCGCGGATGAAATTCGACGTTCGCTACTACCTCGTCGCGATCCTGTTCATCCTGTTCGACCTCGAGATCGCGTTCCTCTTTCCCTGGGCCGTCGTGCTGCCCCGGATCGGCCTGTTCGGCTTCGGTGCGATGATGGTCTTCCTGCTGATCCTCGTCGTCGGCTTCGTCTACGAATGGAAGAAAGGCGCGCTGGAGTGGGAATGAGGAGCGGCCATGGCCATTGAAGGCGTGCTGGAGAAGGGCTTCGTCACGACCACGCTCGACAGCGTGATCAACTGGGCGCGCAACGGCTCGATGTGGCCGATGACCTTCGGGCTCGCGTGCTGCGCCGTCGAGATGATGCACGCCGGGGCGTCACGCTACGACCTCGATCGTTTCGGCATCGTCTTCCGGCCGAGCCCGCGCCAGTCCGACGTGATGATCGTCGCAGGCACGCTGTGCAACAAGATGGCGCCCGCGCTGCGCAAGGTCTACGACCAGATGGCCGAGCCCCGCTGGGTGATCTCGATGGGGTCCTGCGCCAACGGCGGCGGCTACTACCACTACTCGTACTCGGTGGTCCGCGGCTGCGACCGCATCGTTCCGGTCGACATCTACGTCCCGGGCTGTCCGCCGACGTCCGAGGCCCTGCTCTACGGCATCCTGCAGCTCCAGAACAAGATCTGGCGCACCAACACGATCGCGCGCTGATGGCGGAGTCCCCCGACACTCTGGTTGCGGTCCTGGGCAGCGCCCTCGACGGGATGCTCGCCGGCACGACCGTCGATCGGGGCGAAGTGACGATCGTGATTCCGGCCGGCCGCTACCTGGAAGCGATGCGTGCGTTGCGCGACCGTCCGGAGCTGCGCTTCGAGACCCTGATCGACCTCTGCGGTGTCGACTACTCGATCCACGGCGACGGCCACGGCGGCCCGCGCTTCGGCGTCGTGTCCCACCTGCTGTCGCTCGCCCACAACCGGCGGCTGCGGGTCCGCACCTTCGCCCCCGACGACGATTTTCCGGTCGTTCCCAGCGTGATCGACGTCTGGCCCTCGGTCAACTGGTTCGAACGCGAGGCTTTCGACCTGTTCGGCATCGTGTTTCCGGGGCATCCAGACCTGCGTCGGCTGCTCACCGACTACGGCTTCGTCGGCCATCCGTTCCGCAAGGATTTTCCGATCTCGGGCTACGTCGAGATGCGCTACGACCCGGAGCTGGCGCGCGTGGTCTACCAGCCGGTGTCGATCGAGCCCCGCGAGATCGTGCCGCGGATCATCCGCGAAGAGAACTACGCGGAAGGCGAGTGACGGTGGCCGAAGTCCGCAACTACACCATGAACTTCGGGCCGCAGCACCCGGCGGCGCACGGCGTGCTGCGCCTGGTGCTGGAGCTCGACGGCGAGGTCATCGTGCGCGCCGATCCGCACATCGGGCTGCTGCATCGTGCGACCGAGAAACTCGCCGAGACTCGCACGTGGATCCAGTCGCTGCCGTACATGGACCGGCTCGACTACGTCTCGATGATGTGCAACGAGCACGGCTACTGCCTCGCGATCGAGCGGCTGCTCGGCATCGAGGTGCCGGAGCGCGCGCTCTGGATCCGGACGATGTTCGACGAGATCACCCGCATCATGAATCACCTGATGTGGCTGGGATCGCATTCGCTGGACGTCGGCGCGATGACGACCTTCCTCTACGCCTTCCGCGAGAGGGAGGACCTGTTCGACATGTACGAGGCCGTGTCGGGGGCGCGGATGCACGCCGCCTACTACCGCCCCGGCGGCGTCTACCGCGACCTTCCGGAGCAGATGCCCAGGTACGCGGCGCAGAAGACGCGCAACGCGCGCGCGCTGGCGCAGATGAACGAGAACCGCCAGGGATCGCTGCTCGACTTCATCGAGGATTTCGCGCGCCGCTTCCCCGGCTACGTCGATGACTACGAGACGCTCCTGACCGACAACCGGATCTGGAAGCAGCGCACGGTAGGCATCGGCGTCGTTAGCGCGGAACGGGCGATGGCGCTGGGCTTCACCGGTCCGATGCTGCGGGGTTCCGGGGTCCCCTGGGACCTGCGCAAGAAGCAGCCCTATGCCGCCTACGACCGCGTGGACTTCGACATTCCGGTCGGCGTCAACGGCGACTGCTACGACCGCTACCTGGTGCGCATCCACGAGATGCGCCAGTCGAACCGCATCATCGCCCAGTGCGTCGCGTGGCTGCGCGCGCATCCGGGGCCGGTGATCGTCGACAACTTCAAGGTGGCGCCGCCCGCCCGCGAAGCGATGAAGACGAACATGGAAGAGCTGATCCACCACTTCAAGCTCTTCACCGAGGGCATCCACGTCCCGGCCGGCGAGGTCTACGCGGCGATCGAGCATCCGAAAGGGGAGTTCGGTGTCTATGCGATCTCCGACGGCGCGAACAAGCCGTACCGGATCAAGCTGCGCACGCCGGACTACGTCCACCTGTCCGCGCTCGACGAGATGTCGCGCGGCCACATGATCGCCGACGTCGTCGCGATCATCGGAACTCAGGACATCGTGTTCGGATCCATTGATCGATGATGCTCTCTGACGACGCACGGACACGGATCGACCGCGAGGTCGCCAAGTACCCCGCCGACCAGAAGCAGTCGGCGGTGATGTCGGCGCTCGCGATCGCGCAGGACGAGCACGGCTGGCTGCCGACGCCCCTGATGGACGAGGTCGCGCGCTACCTCGGGATGCCGCCGGTCGCCGTCTACGAGGTCGCGTCGTTCTACGAGATGTACAACCTGAAGCCGACCGGACGCTTCAAGCTGACGATCTGCACCAACCTGCCTTGCGCGCTGCAGGGCGCGACGGCGGCGGCCGAGCACCTGAAGCGCCGGCTGGGCGTCGGCTTCGGCGAGACGACCGCCGATGGCCGCTTCACGCTGAAGGAGGGCGAGTGCATGGGCGCCTGCGGCGACGCGCCGGTGGTCATCGTCAACAACAAGCGCATGGAGGGTTTCATGTCGCCGTCGAAGCTCAATGCGCTGCTGGACGAACTCACCGCCGCCGCCGACCGCGGTGAAGGCGCGCCGGGCGGCACGGAGCCCGCGGGATCATGAACGCTCCTTCCGAATTCATCGACTACGGCCCCGACGCGGTGCTGCTGGCGGGGCTCAACGGCCGCAACTGGCGGCTCGCCGACTACGTGCGGCGCGGCGGCTACGAGGCCCTGAAGAAGATCCTCGCCGAGAAGATCCCGCCCGAGCAGGTGATCGCCGAGGTGAAGAAATCCGCCTTGCGCGGGCGCGGCGGCGCCGGCTTCCCGACCGGGCTCAAGTGGAGCTTCATGCCGCGCCAGTTCCCGGGCGACAAGTACCTGGTCTGCAACTCGGACGAGGGCGAGCCAGGGACGTTCAAGGACCGCGACCTCCTGCGCTACAACCCGCATGCGCTGTTCGAAGGCATGGCCATCGCCGCGTACGCGATGGGCTGCGCCCGCGGCTACAACTACATCCACGGCGAGATCTGGGACGTCTACGAGCGCTGCGAGGAGGCGATCGGCGAGGCCTACGCCGCGGGTTTCCTGGGCAACGACATCCTGGGCAGCGGATTCGGCTTCCACCTGTTCAACCATCACGGCTACGGCGCCTACATCTGCGGCGAGGAGACCGGGCTGCTCGAATCGCTCGAGGGCAAGAAAGGGCAGCCGCGCTTCAAGCCGCCGTTCCCGGCGAGCTTCGGCCTCTACGGCAAACCGACGACGATCAACAACACCGAGACCTTCGCCGCCGTGCCGTGGATCATGCGCAACGGCGGCGAGTGGTTCCTGAACCTGGGCCTGCCGAACAACGGCGGGACCAAGATCTTCTCGGTGTCCGGCGACGTCGAGCGCCCCGGCAACTACGAGATCAGGCTCGGCACGCCGTTCTCGAAGCTGCTGGAGATGGCCGGCGGCGTGCGCGGCGGCCGCGGGCTGAAGGCGGTCATCCCCGGCGGGTCGTCCGCCCCGGTGCTGCCCGGCGACGTGATGATGGGGCTCACGATGGACTACGACGCGATCGCCAAGGCGGGATCGATGCTGGGCTCGGGCGCGGTCATCGTCATCGACGACACGCGCTGCATGGTCAAGAGCCTGTCGCGCCTGTCGTATTTCTACTACGAGGAGTCCTGCGGGCAGTGCACGCCCTGCCGCGAGGGCACGGGCTGGATGTGGCGGATGGTCGACCGCATCGAGCACGGCAAGGGCCGCCCGGAGGACCTGGACGTCCTCACCTCGGTGGCGGACAACATCGCCGGCCGGACGATATGCGCGCTGGGCGATGCGGCCGCGCTGCCGGTGAAGAGCTTCATCAGGCACTTCCGCCACGAATTCGAGCACCACATCCAGCACGGCCAGTGCGTCGTTCCGCAGTACGTCTGAACGGCAGGCAATCCGATCACAAGAGCACTCGATGCTTAACATCGAAATCGACGGCAGGGCAGTGCAGGTGCCCAATGGCAGCACGGTGATGGATGCCGCGACCAAGCTCGGCATCTACGTGCCCCATTTCTGCTACCACAAGAAGCTGTCGATCGCCGCGAACTGCCGGATGTGCCTGGTCCAGGTGGAGAAGGCGCCCAAGCCGCTGCCGGCCTGCGCCACCCCCGTCACCGACGGCATGAAGGCATGGACGCACTCGGAGCAGGCGGTCAAGGCCCAGCAGGGCGTGATGGAATTCCTGCTGATCAACCATCCGCTCGACTGCCCGATCTGCGACCAGGGCGGCGAATGCCAGCTGCAGGACCTGGCCGTCGGCTACGGCGGCTCCGCGTCGCGCTATCACGAGCCCAAGCGCGTCGTCGTGCACAAGAGCATCGGCCCGCTGGTCTCGGCGCAGGAGATGACGCGCTGCATCCACTGCACCCGCTGCATCCGTTTCGGGCAGGAGATCGGCGGCATCATGGAGCTCGGGATGATCGGGCGCACCGAGCATTCCGAGATCGTCACCTTCGTCGGGCGCACGGTCGACTCCGAGCTCTCGGGGAACATGATCGACATCTGCCCGGTCGGCGCGCTGACGTCGAAGCCTTTCCGGTTCGCCGCGAGGACCTGGGAGCTCGCCCGGCGCAAGAGCGTGTCGCCGCACGACGGTCTCGGCAGCAACCTCGTCGTCCAGGTGAAGAACGGCAAGGTGATGCGCGTCGTCCCGCTCGAGAACGAGGCCGTCAACGAATGCTGGATCTCGGACAAGGACCGCTTCTCCTACGAGGCCCTCGGCAGCGACGAGCGCCTGACCGCGCCGATGATCAAGCAGGGTGGCGAATGGAAGACCGTCGACTGGGCGACGGCGCTCGAGTTCACCGCTAACGGCCTCGCCGACGTCGTCGCAAAGCACGGCGGGGATGCGCTCGGCGCGCTGGTGTCGCCGCATGCGACGCTCGAGGAAATGGCGCTGGCCGCGAGACTCGCACGCGGCCTCGGCAGCGACAACGTCGACTTCCGCCTGCGGCAGGTCGATTTCCGCGACGATGGCGCGCGCCAGGGCATCCCCTGGCTCGGCATGCCGATCGCGGACGTCCAGAAGCTGGATCGCGCACTGGTCATCGGCAGCTTTCTGCGCAAGGACCACCCGCTGTTGGCGCACCGGTTGCGCCAGGCCGCGAAAAAGGGCGCGCAGGTCACCTCGCTGCATTCGGTCGACGACGACTGGCTGATGCCCGTCGCCCATCGCGCCATCGTGCCGCCTTCGCTGCTGCCCATGCTGCTCGCGGAAATCGTCGTCGCCGCGGCCCAGGGCGCAGGCAAGGCCGTACCGGAGGCGCTTGCCGGCATCGAGCCCACCGCAGGCGCGGAAGTGATCGCCGCCAGCCTGCTGACCGGCGAGCGTCGCGCGATCCTGCTCGGCAACTACGCAGTCCAGCACACCGAGGCCTCGCAGCTCGCCGCGCTGGCGCAGGCGCTCGCCGCGATCACCGGGGCGACGCTCGGCGTGCTGACCGAGGCCGCCAACACCGTCGGCGGCCTCGTCGCGGGCGCGCTGCCGCAGCGGGGCGGCCGCAATGCGCGGGCGATGCTGGGCGACAGCGGCACCGAGCCGCGCCGGGCCTACGTCGTCGTGCAGGCCGAACCCGAGTTCGACTGCGCCAATCCGGTGGCGGCCCGCGCGGCATTGCAGAAAGCCGATTTCGTCGTGGTGCTCAGCGCATTCCGCCACGGGCTGAAATACGCCGACGTGCTGCTGCCGGTCGCGCCGTTCACCGAGACCTCCGGGACTTTCGTCAACTGCGAAGGCCGGGTGCAGGGATTCCACGGCGTGGCCGTGCCCGCGGGCGAGACGCGCCCGGGGTGGAAGGTGCTGCGCGTGCTCGGGACGACGCTGAAGCTCCCGGGCTTCGATTTCGAGACGTCGGAAGCGGTGCGCGACGCCACGCTTGCGGAGGGCGGCGACCTCGCGTCGCGGCTGTCCAACGCGACGCGCACGCCGATCGCGGCGCCCGCGACCTCCGCCGCGCCGGTCGAACGCGTCGCGGACGTGCCGATCCATTTCGCCGATCCCCTGGTGCGGCGCGCGGCATCGCTGCAGGAGACCGCGGATGCGCGGCCGCCGAGGGCGAGGCTCAGCCGCACCCTGCTCGATTCCCTCGGGATCGCCGAAGGGGCGCAGGTCAAGGTCAGGCAGGGCGGCGGCGAGGCCGTGCTCACGACCCAGGTCGACCCGGCCGTGCCGCCGGGCGTGGTGCGCATCGCGGCCGCGCATCCGTCGACCTGCGGCCTCGAGGGCCTGTCCGGCCCGGTGACGGTGGAGCGCGCATAGCCATGGCGGACCTGCTCGCACCGCTGCAGAGCGCGATGGGTGCGTGGTGGCTCCCGGTGTGGACGATCGTCAAGGTCGTCGTCATCGCCGTGCCGCTGATCATCGGCGTCGCCTACCTGACCTACGCCGAGCGCAAGGTCATCGGGTGGATGCAGGTCCGCATCGGACCCAACCGCGTCGGTCCGCTCGGCCTGCTGCAGCCGTTCGCGGACACGCTGAAGATGCTTTTCAAGGAGATCGTCGTCCCGTCGGGGGCAAGCCGCGCGCTGTTCTTCGTCGCGCCGATGCTCTCGCTCGCGCCGGCGCTCGCGGCCTGGGCCGTCATGCCCTTCACGGGCACGCTGGTGCTGTCGAACATCAATGCGGGCCTGCTCTACCTGCTGGCGATGACCTCGCTGGGCGTCTACGGCATCATCCTCGCGGGCTGGGCGTCGAATTCCAAGTACGCCTTCCTCGGCTGCCTGCGCTCGGCGGCGCAGATCGTGTCCTACGAGATCGCAATGGGCTTCGCGCTCGTCGGCGTGCTGATGGCGGCCAACAGCCTCAACCTGTCCGACATCGTCGCGGGCCAGGAAGGGGGCGCAGCGTACTGGTACATCTGGCCGCTCTTCCCGCTGTTCGTCGTCTACCTGGTGTCGGGGATCGCCGAGACGAACCGTCATCCTTTCGACGTCGCCGAAGGCGAATCCGAGATCGTCGCCGGGTTCCACGTCGAGTATTCGGGGATCGGCTTCGCGCTGTTCTTCCTCGCCGAATACATGAACATGATCATGATCGCGGCGCTCACCTCGACCCTGTTCCTGGGTGGCTGGCTGGCGCCGCTGCCGATCCTGAACGAGATCGACGTGCTTGGGTACCACCCGTTCGGCGACGGCATGCTGTGGCTCGCGGTCAAGTGGGCGTTCGTGCTGCTGATCTTCCTGTGGATCCGCGCGACGTTCCCGCGTTATCGCTACGACCAGATCATGCGCCTGGGCTGGAAGGTGTTCATCCCGGTGACGCTCGTCTGGATCGTGTTCATCGGCGCCATGATGCAGACCCGCTATGCGGGCCTGTTCCACTAGCTGCGGACGGCGAGGCGACCCGTGTTCCAGCGCATACGCGAATTCTTCGGCACCTGGCTCCTGATCGAGCTCCTGAAGGGCATGTCGCTCACCGGGCGGTACATGTTCGCGCGCAAGATCACGGTCCAGTACCCCGAGGAAAAGACGCCGCAGAGCCCGCGCTTCCGCGGCCTGCATGCGCTGCGCAGGTACCCGAACGGCGAGGAGCGCTGCATCGCCTGCAAGCTCTGCGAGGCGGTCTGCCCGGCACTCGCGATCACCATCGAATCCGCGCAGCGCGATGACGGCACGCGCCGGACCACGCGCTACGACATCGACCTGACCAAGTGCATCTTCTGCGGTTTCTGCGAGGAGAGCTGCCCGGTCGACTCGATCGTCGAGACCCGGATCCTCGAGTACCACGGCGAGCGCCGGGGCGACCTGTACTACACGAAGGAAATGCTGCTGGCGGTCGGCGACCGCTACGAGGCGCAGATCGCCGCCGATCGCGCCCAGGACGCGAAATACCGCTGAATGCAGATGCCGCCACGGTCCACGACAACGCGCGCCCCATGAGCTTCCAGACCTTCACCTTCTATGCATTCGCGGCGATCCTCGTCTTCGCGGCGCTGCGCGTGATCACGACCCGCAACCCGGTGCATGCGGCGCTGTGGCTCGTGCTTTCGTTCTTCACGGCCGCCGGGATCTGGCTGCTGCTGCAGGCCGAGTTCCTCGCCATCGCGCTGGTGCTGGTCTATGTCGGCGCGGTGATGGTCCTGTTCCTGTTCGTCGTCATGATGCTCGACGTCAACTTCGACAGCCTGCGCCAGCATTTCAGGAGCTTCCTGCCCGTCGGCACGGCCGTGGGCATGCTGGTGCTGCTCGAGATGGCGCTGGTCATCGTCGGCAGCGCCGTCGGGCGCACGGTGAGCGCACCCGCAGCGCCGGCCGGCAGCAACACGCAGGCGCTGGGCATGCTGCTGTACGTCGATTACGTGTATCCGTTCGAGATCGCCGCGGTCGTGCTGCTGGTCGCGATCATCGCGGCGATCGCGCTGACGCACCGCAAGCGCAGGGAAATGAAGCACCAGGATCCGTCCGCGCAGGTCAGGGTGCGGGCGAGCGAGCGCGTGCGGCTGGTCAGCATGCCATCGGAAAAACCGCCGGTCTGATCCGGCACGTGCGCGATGCGTTCGCGGCCCCGTCGCAGGGCCGTCGCGGGCGCGTCGCACAGGGAGAGCGAATGTCACTGCCGGGCGCACCGACACTTGCGCACTACCTCGTGCTGGGGGCGATCCTGTTCGCCATCAGCATGGCCGGCATTTTCCTCAACCGGCGCAACGTGATCATCATGCTGATGGCGATCGAGCTGATGCTGCTCGCCGTCAACATGAACTTCATCGCCTTCTCGCACTACCTCGGCGACATGGCGGGACAGGTCTTCGTCTTCTTCATTCTGACCATTGCCGCCGCCGAATCGGCGATCGGGCTGGCGATCCTGGTGCTGCTGTTCCGCAACGCAGGGTCGATCGACGTCGAGAAGTTCGGGCGCCTGAAGGGATGAGCGGCCGATGACCATGCGCGATCTCTACCTCCTGGTGCCGCTCGCGCCGCTGGCGGCGTCGGTCGTCGTCGGGCTGTTCGGCCCGAAGCTCGGCCGCAGGCTGTCGCACTGGCTGTGCATCGTCGGCGTCGCGGTCTCGTTTCTGGCCTCGATCGCGATCGCGCGCGACGTCCACGCCGGTCACGTCTTCAACGGCGACGTTTACACCTGGCTCGCGTCGGGCAGCTTCAAGATGGCCGTCGGCTTCCTGATCGACCCGCTGACGGCGACGATGCTGATCGTCGTCACGTTCGTGTCGCTGATGGTGCACGTCTACACGGTCGGCTACATGGCCGACGATCCGGGCTACACGCGCTTCTTCTCGTACATCTCGCTCTTCACGTTCTCGATGCTGATGCTCGTGATGAGCAACAACTTCATGCAGCTGTTCTTCGGCTGGGAGGCGGTCGGGCTGGTGTCCTACCTGCTGATCGGCTTCTGGTTCGAGCGGCCGACGGCGATCTACGCGAACCTCAAGGCCTTCCTCGCCAACCGGGTCGGCGACTTCGGCTTCGTGCTGGGCATCGGCCTCGTGCTGGCGTACTTCGGCAGCCTCGACTACGCACCGGTCTTCGCCAGGGCGGGGTCGATGGCAGCCACGACGATCTCGCCCTGGGGCGGGACCGAGTGGTCGCTGATGACCGCGATCTGCATCTGCCTGTTCATCGGCGCGATGGGCAAGAGCGCGCAGGTGCCGCTGCACGTGTGGCTGCCCGACTCGATGGAAGGCCCGACGCCGATCTCGGCGCTGATCCACGCGGCGACGATGGTCACCGCGGGCATCTTCATGGTCGCGCGGATGAGCCCGCTCTTCGAATGGTCGGAGACTGCGCTGTCGTTCGTCACGGTGATCGGCGCCACGACCGCGCTGTTCATGGCTTTCCTCGGCATCGTCCAGAACGACATCAAGCGCGTGGTCGCGTACTCGACGCTGTCGCAGCTGGGCTACATGACGGTGGCGCTCGGGGTGTCGGCGTACTCGGCCGCGATCTTCCACCTGATGACCCACGCGTTCTTCAAGGCGCTGCTGTTCCTCGGCGCAGGCTCGGTGATCATCGCGATGCACCACGAGCAGGACCTGCGGCGCATGGGCGGCCTGCGCAGGTACATGCCGATCACCTACGTGACCGCCGTCGTCGGCTCGCTTGCGCTCGCGGGAATCCCGCCGTTCGCCGGCTTCTACTCGAAGGACGCGATCATCGAGGCGGTGGCCCTGTCGCACGTCGGCGGGCATCGCTACGCGTATTTCGCGGTGATGGCGGGCGTCTTCGTGACCGCGTTCTATTCGTTCCGGATGCTGTTCCTCGCCTTCCACGGCGAAGAGCGCTTCCGCGCGCATGCTGCCCCGAATGCGCACGGCCACGACCCCGGGCACGACGCACATGCCCACGACGCCGGACCGCCGCGGGAATCGCCGTGGGTCATCACCGTGCCGCTGGTCCTGCTCGCGATCCCGTCGGTGTTCGCCGGCTGGGCCTTCGTGCAGCCGATGCTCTTCGGCGACTGGTTCGGCAACTCGATCTTCGTGCGCGAGCCGCACGCCGTGCTCGGCGAGCTCAAATCGGAGTGGCACGGGCCGCTCGCATTCGCGCTGCACGGCCTCGCCAGCGCCCCGTTCTGGCTGGCGATCGCGGGCATCGCAACCGCGGCGTACCTGTACCTGGTCAATCCGGCGATGCCGGCAAGGATCGCAGCCCGCTTCCGCGCCATCGACGCGCTGCTCGACAACAAGTACTACTTCGACCGCTTCAACGACTGGTTCTTCGCGGGTGGCGCGCGCTGGCTCGGCAACTTCGCGTCGAACTACGGCGACCGGACGATCATCGATGGCTGGGTCGTCAACGGCTCCGCCAGGCTCGTCGGGATGGCGTCGCGCGCGTTCCGGCGGATCCAGTCCGGCTTCGTCTACCACTACGCATTCATGATGATCGTCGGGGTGTTCGGCCTGCTGTACTGGTGGGGGGTCCGGTGAGGACTGCGCGATGACCCCGTACCTCTCGCTGTCGATCTGGGTGCCCATCGTCGCCGGGCTGGCGGTGCTCGTGGTCGGGCGCGACCGCGATGCCGCGTTCGCGCGCTGGATCGCCCTTGCCGGCGCCGTCGCGGGATTCCTGGTGACGATTCCTCTGTACGCCCATTTCGACACCTCGACTTCGGCGATGCAGTTCGTCGAGTACGCGTCGTGGATTCCGCGCTTCGGCATCCACTACCACCTGGGCGTCGACGGCATCTCGGTGCTGTTCATCCTGCTGAACAGCCTGATGACGGTGCTCGTCGTCTGGGCCGGCTGGGAGGTGATCACGACCCGCGTCGCGCAGTACATGGCGGCGTTCCTGATCATGTCGGGCCTGGTGAACGGGGTGTTCTGCGCGCTCGACGGCATCCTGTTCTACGTGTACTTCGAGGCGATGCTGATCCCGATGTACCTGATCATCGGGGTGTGGGGCGGCCCGAACCGCGTCTATGCGGCGATGAAGTTCTTCCTGTACACGCTGCTCGGCTCGCTGCTGATGCTGGTCGCGCTAATCTACCTCTACAGCGTGTCGGAGAGCTTCGAGATCCTGCAGTGGTACAAGGTGCCGCTGGAGATGGGCGCGCAGATCCCGCTGTGGATCGCCTTCTTCCTGGCCTTCGCGGTCAAGGTGCCGATGTGGCCGGTGCACACCTGGCTTCCCGACGCGCACGTGGAGGCACCGACGGGCGGCTCGGTCGTGCTGGCCGCGATCACCCTGAAGATCGGGGCGTACGGCTTCGTGCGCTTCATCCTGCCGATCCTTCCCGACGCGTCGCGCCTGCTCTCGGGCTTCGTCATCGCGCTGTCGCTGATCGCCGTCATTTACATCGGCTTCGTCGCGCTGGCTCAGTCCGACATGAAGAAGCTGATCGCCTATTCGTCGATATCGCACATGGGTTTCGTGACGCTGGGCTTCTTCCTCTACAGCCAGCTGGGCGTCGAGGGCGCGCTGGCACAGATGCTTTCGCACGGTTTCGTCTCGGCGGCGATGTTCCTGTGCGTCGGCGTCATGTACGACCGGATGCATTCGCGGCGCATCGCCGACTACGGCGGTGTCGTCAACACGATGCCGAAGTTCGCCGCGTTCATGATGCTGTTCGCGATGGCCAATGCCGGGCTCCCCGGAACCTCGGGTTTCGTCGGGGAGTTCCTGGTGATCCTCGCCGCGGTGAAGGCGAATTTCTGGCTGGGTTTCGCGGCTGCGGTCACGCTGATCCTCGGCGCCGCCTACACGCTCTGGATGTACAAGCGCGTGATCTTCGGGCCGGTTGCGAACGTCAACGTCGCCAAGCTGACCGACATCGGACGGCGCGAATTCTGGCTACTGGCGGTGCTGGCGGTCGCAGTGCTCGGCATGGGGATCTGGCCCAGGCCATTCATCGACGTCATGCACGTCTCGGTCGCCGACCTCCTGCAGACCGTGGCCCGCTCGAAGCTCTGACATGCCCACCGAACTCAACGCACTGGCCGCACTGCCCGAGATCGTCGTCCTGACGGCGGCGGCCTCGATCCTGCTGATCGACCTGTTCGTGCCCGACGATCGCCGCCACGTCTCCTACTGGCTGACGCAGCTGGCGCTGCTGGTGGCCGTCTGCGTCACGCTGACGACGCTGCGACTGGATTCGGTCACGGCCTACCACGGTCTCGTGATCGACGACATGCTGGCCGACTTCCTGCGCATTGCGTGCTTCCTCGCCGTCTCGCTGATCCTGTTCTACTCGCGCAGCTATCTCGTCGCCCGCGGCATGTTCCGCGGCGAGGTGTTCGTGCTGATGCTGTTCGCCCTGCTCGGCATGCAGGTGATGATCACCGGCAACAACCTCCTCACGCTGTACCTCGGGCTCGAGCTGATGTCGCTGTCGCTCTACGCGCTGGTGGCGTCGCGCCGCGACGATGCCCGTTCGACCGAGGCGGCGATGAAGTATTTCGTCCTCGGCGCGCTGGCGTCTGGCATGCTGCTCTACGGAATGTCGATGATCTACGGCACGACCGGTTCGCTCGATCTGGGCCGCGTTGCCCACGCGATCTTCGCCCGGCAGGGCAGCCCGGCGCTGCTGACGCTCGGGCTCGTCTTCGTCGTCGCCGGTCTCGCGTTCAAGCTCGCCGTCGTCCCGTTCCACATGTGGGTGCCCGACGTCTACGAGGGCGCGCCGACCCCGATCACGGTCCTGATCGGCACGGCGCCGAAGATCGCCGCCTTCGCGATGGCGCTGCGCCTGCTGTCGACCGGGCTGCAGGGCGCGTCGTTCGACTGGCAGGGCATGTTGATCGTGCTGTCGGTGCTGTCGATGGTGCTGGGCAACCTGATCGCGATCTCGCAGACCAACATCAAGCGCATGCTGGCCTATTCGACGATCGCGAACATGGGCTACATGCTGCTGGGTCTGCTGACCGCCAACCGCTACGGCTATTCCGCGGCGATGTTCTACGTCGTGACGTATGCGCTGACGAGCCTCGCCTCCTTCGGCGTCGTGATGCTGCTGTCGCGCCACGGCTTCGAGAGCGACCGGCTGGACGACTTCAAGGGCCTGAACCAGCGCTCACCCTGGTGGGCCTTCATCATGCTGCTGGTGATGTTCTCGCTGGCGGGACTGCCGCCCACGGTCGGGTTCTACGCCAAGTTCATGGTCATCGAGGCTGCGGTCAGCGACGGCTTCGTCTGGCTGGCGGTGATCGCGGTGATGACCTCGCTGATCGGGGCGTTCTACTACCTGCGGATCGTCAAGCTGATGTATTTCGACGAGCCGGTCGAGACGCTGCCGATCGTCGTGCGCGGCGACACCCAGCTCGTGCTGTCGGTCAACGGCCTGCTGCTGCTGCTGCTCGGGATCCTGCCCCAGCAGCTGATCGGCCTGTGCGCGATCGCGTTGACGCAGTCGAACTTCCCCTGACCGCAAGGGGCGGGGGCCCCCGGAAGGAACGCCATGAGTGCATCACAGGGAGCGGACGCGACGCCGAGGGTGTCGCGGCGCTGCGAATCGCTCGGCACGGAGAACGCGTTCGTCGTGCTCGCGGAGGTCAACGCCCTGGTCCGCGAGGGCAGGGACATCGTCTCGTTCTGCATCGGCCAGCCCGATTTCCCGACGCCGCGCAACATCCAGGAGGCAGCGATCGCGGCGATCCGAGGCGGCAAGCACGGCTACACGCCGTCGGCGGGGATCGACGAGCTGCGCGAGGCGGTCGCGCGTGACCTCGGGCAGCGTCGCGGGCTGGACATCCGCCCGGAGGACGTCGTCGTCGGCGCCGGCGCCAAGCCTTTCATCGCCTACACGATCGCCTCGGTCACCGACTACGGCGCCGGCGACGAGGTGATCTACCCGGTTCCGGGCTTCCCGATCTATGAATCGCAGATCATCGCCAACGGCGCGGTGCCGGTCCCGATCTTCCTGCGCGAATCGCGCGATTTCGCCTTCGATCCTGCCGAGCTCGAGGCGAAGATCACCGACAAGACGCGGCTGCTGATCCTCAACACGCCGCAGAACCCGACCGGCGGCATCCTCGGTGCGGCTGATCTCGATGCGATCGCGGAGATCCTCGCGCAGCACCCGCAGATCTGGGTGTACGCCGACGAGATCTACTCGCGGCTGGTCTACACCGGCGCGTTCGACACGCTGGCCCGGCGACCCGGCATGCAGAAGCGCACGATCATCGCCGACGGCGCATCGAAGACCTGGGCGATGACGGGGTGGCGCGTCGGCTACGTCGCCAACCGCGCGCTCGCGCCGGCGTTCACCCGCTGGATCACCAACACCGAGTCCTGCGCGTCGCAGATCTCGCAGTGGGCGGCAGTCGAGGCGATCAACGGGCCGCAGGATTCGGTCGTCGAGATGCAGGCACGCTTTGCCGAACGTCGGGAACTGATCGTCCGCCTGCTCAATGCTGTGCCGGGAGTGTCCTGCAGGAGCCCGGGCGGGGCGTTCTACGCCTGGCCCAACGTGACCGAGGCCTGCCGGCTCGTCGGGGCCGCCGATTCCGAGGTGCTGCGCAAGCGCCTGCTGCACGAAGCCGGCATCGCCGTGCTCGCCGACATCCACTTCGGCCGGCGGGTGCCCGGGGACGGGCAGCACATCCGGTTGTCGTATGCGGCGTCGAACCACGCGATCGAGGAGGGCGTCGCGCGCCTCGAGGCGTTCGTGCGCAGGAACATGGGCTAGGGGGCGCCAGCAACGCAACGCAAACGGGGCGCCGCGGCGCCTCGTTTGCTTCGTATCCGATCGCGCTGTGCGGCTAGTTGTGATTTCTACGACCGTTGTTCAGTAAACTGAGCGAGTCGGCTGAGCGGTGTTTGTCGATGAAGGCTAGCATGCGGTCGTTCCTCGTTGTAGA
>JAJXTF010000338.1 GCA_021784125.1 Pseudomonadota bacterium
GCGCGGGATGATCGTCACCTTGTGCACCGGATCGGTCTTGGGCAGCAGCATCGCGACGACCGCGTGACCCGACTCGTGGTACGCGGTGTTGCGGCGCTCCTCCTCGGGCATCACGATCGAGCGGCGTTCGGCGCCCATGATGATCTTGTCCTTGGCGCGCTCGAAATCGATCATGTCGACCAGCCGCTTGCTGCCGCGGGCGGCGAACAGCGCCGCCTCGTTCACCAGGTTGGCCAGATCCGCGCCGGAGAAGCCCGGCGTGCCCCGCGCGATGATGTCGGCCTTGACGTCCGGAGCGAGCGGAACCTTGCGCATGTGGACGAGCAGGATCTGCTCGCGGCCGCGAATGTCGGGCAGCGGGACGACGACCTGGCGGTCGAAGCGGCCCGGCCTCAGCAACGCGGGGTCGAGCACGTCCGGGCGGTTGGTCGCCGCGATGACGATGACCCCGGCGCTGCCTTCGAAGCCGTCCATCTCGACCAGCAGCTGGTTCAGCGTCTGCTCGCGCTCGTCGTTGCCGCCGCCCAGGCCCGCGCCGCGCTGCCGGCCGACCGCGTCGATCTCGTCGATGAACACGATGCAGGGTGCGCTCTTCTTCGCCTGCTCGAACATGTCGCGCACGCGCGCGGCCCCGACGCCGACGAACATCTCCACGAAATCGGAGCCCGAGATCGAGAAGAAAGGCACTTTCGCCTCGCCGGCGATCGCCTTGGCGAGCAGCGTCTTGCCGGTGCCAGGCGAGCCGACCATCAGCACGCCGCGCGGGATGCGTCCGCCCAGCTTCTGGAACTTGGAGGGATCGCGCAGGAACTCGACCAGCTCGGCGACTTCTTCCTTCGCCTCGTCGCAGCCTGCGACGTCGGCGAAGGTGATCGTGTTGTTCGCCTCGTCGAGCATCCGCGCCTTGCTCTTGCCGAAGCTGAACGCGCCGCCGCGCCCGCCGCCCTGCATCTGGCGCATGAAGAAGATCCACACGCCGATCAGCAGCAGCATCGGGAACCACGAAATGAAGATCTGCGCGAGGAAGCTCTGTTCCTCCTCGGGCTTGGCTTCGACCTTGACGCCGTCCTTGATCAGGTCGCCGACCATCCAGATGTCGCCGGGGCTGTAGGTGACGAAGCGCTTCTTGTCCGTCGAGACCCACTTGATCGTGCGGCCGTCGACGGCCGCCGATTCGACGCGCCCGTCGCGCGCCGACTGCATGAATTCCGAGTAGGCGACGGTGTCCTTCGCGGCCTGCCGCGAATCGAACTGCTTGACGACCGTCAGGACGACCAGCCCGATCACCAGCCAGACGCCGATATTCTTCAAGAGGTTGTTCAAACCAAGCTCCTTCCGGCCGGAATCGTGACCGGCACCCGCCGCGCATCGCTGCGGCCCGAATTGCCCATTAATTTCCCTGGCGCCATTTTAGCGTCGATTCGATGCCCGGGCACGGTCATCGACGCAGCAATCGTGCCAATCCGGCCGAAAGCCCCCACTCGCACCGCTGTCTCCCGCAGGCGACAGTCAAGGCGCCGTTCGGCGGCCCTTCGCGACCAGGTAATGCTCGCGGCTGCGGTCGCGCGATGCCTTCGGCTTGCGCAGATAGACCTTGGTGAAATGTTGCCCTACCTGACGCTGGTACTCGCCGAGCCCCGCACCCTGGAAGACCTTGACCACGAGGTCGCCCCCGGGTTGCAGGTGGGTGCGCGCAAATTCGAGTGCAAGCTCCGCGAGATGGACACTTCTTGCCTGGTCGGCGGCTTCGATGCCCGAAAGATTGGGGGACATGTCCGAAAGGACAAGGTCGACCGGCGCCCCGGCGAGCTTCTCCTCGACGGCCGCAAGGCCCTCGTCCGACGCGAAATCGCCCTCGATCAGATCGACGCCCGCGACCGGGGTCAGCGGCAGCAGGTCGATCGCAACGATCTTCGCCTTGGGGCCCAGGCGCTCGCGGAGCACCTGGAGCCAGCTTCCGGGTGCGGCGCCGAGATCGACGACGGTCATCGCGGGCCGCAACAAGTGGTCGCGCTCGTCCAGCTCCTGCAGTTTGAATGCCGCGCGGGAACGGTAGCCGCGCCGCTGCGCCTCGCGCACGTACGGATCGTTGACGTGCTCGTGCATCCACGCCTTGCCGAAACGGTGCTTCTTGCGCGTCGGATTGAGGGGTCCGCTCACCGCCGCGGCTCGCGCAGGTCGGGAGGGGGGCAAGCCCGGGAACCGGGAATGGAACGGAACATCCGCGAATCCTAGCATCGCGCCCTCTGCGTATCCGACGCTCGGGCGGCCGGGGACGTTAGAATCGCGTGATGAAGACCCTGACCCCCGCATTCCGGCGCGAATTGCGCGCCCGCGCCCACCATCTGCATCCTGTCGTCGCCGTCGGCCAGCATGGCCTGACACCGGCCGTTCTGCACGAGATCGACGTCGCGCTGACCGCCCACGAACTGATCAAGCTGCGCGTGTTCAGCGACGATCGCGCCGAGCGCGAAGTTCTGCTCGCCAGGATCTGCGACGCGCTGTCCTGCACCCCGGTGCAGCACCTGGGCAAGCTGCTGATCCTGTGGCGCAAGCGCGATGAGCCGCAGGCCGTCGAGGCACCGCGCGCGAGGAAGACCGCGAAAGCGCCCAGGGCGCAGCCCAAGCACGCGCCTGCGGCGCGGCCGGCCGCGAAGGGCCGGCGCCCACGCAGCACCACGACGACCGCCGAG
>JAJXTF010000078.1 GCA_021784125.1 Pseudomonadota bacterium
AGACTGCAATGCCCTTGCTGCGTAGGAACTCGTGAAAGCTATCCACTTCGGCGCGGCTTGCGAGGTGAAACGCCAAGTGGTGCAAACCGACTGAATACCGGTTGTGAGCGGTGCTCACATTGGCTTTGTGCAATCCAATGCCGAACGTCGAGCCCGATTGAGAGAGCACCCAGCACGGTACCTCGCCTTCGTATTCGCTGGTCCGTGTGTAGCCAAGCCTGCCCAAAACTTTGTCGTAGAAGGCGCATGAGACCGCCAGATCGGAGACCGTGAGGTCAAGGTGGTTGATGAATCCGCGTTGCATCGTGTGCCTGCCGTCTAACGAACCAAGGTAACCGGCGACCACCAAGGCGCAAAGCGCCGCCAGTGGGCGTTCGTGTTGACCGCGTGGTTAGGCCGCACTTGGCGCGCCTGGCTATACAGATGCGACCTCTTCCGTGGCAAAGCCGGCGGGGAGAACGACCTCAAGCATTTCGATGTCGTGGCTGTGACCGAGTTCACGGTGACGGATATTCGGCGGTTGATGGACGCACGAACCTGCCTCCAGGCGCACGATACCTTGACCCTCGTACTCAAATTCGATCCAACCCTTGAGGATGTACACAAGCTGAAACTCCGTCTTGTGCAGGTGAGGCTGGCTTGAGAACTCTTCTCCGGCTGCCGCGCGGATGACATGGGCGTCAACTCGACCTTGCGTCGCATTCTTGATTCCCAGATCGCGATACTCGTAGAAGGAGCGAAGCCCTCGTTGAAACTCTGCATCTTTGGCGTGGGACGCGACGAAACCTTGAGTGGTCATAGGTATTCCTATGGGGTGTGATTGTCGTGCGACGATCGTGCGCGGTGGCGCTTCGTGCGGCCTAACGGTCGAGGTAACCGGCGCGCCGACGAGACGGCGACCGAAGATCAAGGCATGTGTCGGCGTGTCCGGTTGACCGCAAGGTTAGCCAGCATCGTTCCCTATGTCGCCTCTGGAATTAGCTTAGCTGGTTTGAGCAGCAGCAAGATCATGCGCGCATAGAGGAGCACCGCGGCCACTGCCAGAGCGACGACCACGAGTACGAGCCAGACGGCGGCCTGCGCCGTTGCGAGTCTTGGAACGAGCGGCAATGCAATGAGGCTTGCCGCGATATCGACGATCGTTATCAAAAGGGCGAGCCGAAGCGTTCGGATCGTTCTCGTCCAAACGGGCCACCATATCAACACCATTTGTGCAGGGCGCCCGAGTGAGCGGAAAGCAACAACCGTCACCCCCTTTTCGGTTTCGATCTGTTCGAGGCGTCTTTCCAAACCTGAAACGCCCTCTCGATGCAAAATTGTCCACACTTCGTCTGGCTGGAAATAGTCGGGAAAGGCGGCAAAAGCGTTCGTGGCCTTCATTAGCTCAGTCTCAACGCCTTGCAGTCTGAACAGCACAAAAGCTGAAAGCACGGCAAAACCGGCAGCAAGAGTCTGCGCAATCGTGCTGAGGGTGTAGTAGAGCGCGGTCGCGTCCATGCTGGCTAACGTAATGTTGCCGGCCTAACGAACCGACATTTCCGTCCCAAATGACGGAAAGGAAACGGTCGCGGCTCAGCCCGTCCTACGGTTCCGTTGGAATTGCTCAAGGTAATCAAGGTGCTGCCCCCGTTTCGCCCATCCTAATACGATATTCGCGAATCGGCACCTGCCGCCAGGCGACTGCCGTGGTAGCACAGGGCAAGGGCCTGCCCACAGCGCCGGGCTGCCCGTCGACATCCCCCCGCCTACGCCGCCGCAGCCTGCGCGATCGGCCGTGCCTTGCGCACGTGTCGGTTGACCGACGTAAGGCCGGCCAGGAGCAGCAGCCACGCCGCGAATACCAGCACGGTGTCGAGCGCCCCGACTCGCTCGATCAGCGCGCCGGAGAGCCACGCCCCGAGGGGCATGAAGCCGAAAGCGATCAGGCGGAACGTGCTGTTGACTCGGCCCTGCAGCTCGTCGGGGATGATGGATAGCCGGTAGCTGAACTGGACGACGTTGTAGATCGGCCCGAGCAGGTAGATCAGGCCGGAAATCACGCCGAGCAGCAGGTACGACGGCGCGACCGCGTAGAGGGGGAAGAGCAGCGCCTCGATCCAGACGACGGTGACGATCACCTGACCGAAGGTGAAGCGCTTCTGGATCTGTCCACCGACCAGCGACCCGACGACCCCGCCGATGCCGCCGAGGCTGAAGATGACGCCGATCTCGGCGTCGCCTGCGCCCAAGTGCTTGGCCAGCACGATCATGACCAGCGGTGCCGCGGCGTTGATCAGGTTAAGCCCGCCGGTGAGGAACGCCATGTAGCGGATCAGCGGGTTCGCCCACATCCAGCGCAGCCCTTCCGCGATCTCGGCGCGCAGGTCGCGACGCACGGGTGACGGTGCCGCGCGGAACGGCGTCCTGATCCGCAGCAATGTCGCCACCGACACGATGTAGGACAGCGCATCGGCGATGAACGGCACGGCACGGCCGAAGCCCTGGTAGAGCACGGTCCCGAGCGACGGCCCGACGATGTTGGCCACGCCGAAGCCCGCCTCGTTCTGCGCGGCGGCCTGCGGCAACTGGTGGGCGGCGACGATCCGCGGCAGCGCGGCGACCTCGGCGATGTTGAACAGCACGAACAGGCTGCCCTCGATCAGCGTCGCTGCGTAGATCTGCCACAGCGTCAGCACTCCGAGCCCCATCGCGACGGGGACGCTCGCCGCGGCGAGGGCGCGCCCGACGTCGCAGACGATCATCACGCGCTTTCTGTCCCAGCGGTCGATCAGCGCGCCCACCGGCAGGCTCAGCACGAGATAGGGAACGGCGCGCAGCGCGCCGGCGATGCCGGCGGCCTCGGGCGAATTGGTGAGCGCCAGGATCAGCAGCGGGTAGATGACCGACGACGCGGCCGAGCCCAGCGTGGAGACGATCTGACCGCTCCACAGCAGCATGTAGTCACGGTTGTGCCAGAGCCAGCGCCGCGGCTGCTGCGCGGGCGGCACTCAGATTCCCGAGGCGGTCGGGCTCATAGGCGCGGCATGCTACACCACGCGTCGCCGCGATGCCTGCGCCGCGCCCTCCTCGAGCAGCGGGTCGTGCGCGAGGTTGGCGAGCATCGTGAGCAGCACGCGTCGCGCGATGGCGATGTCGGCGGCGCTCAGGCCTCGGACCGCGATCGCGTTGATCTCCTCGGCCAGCGGCACCAGCGTCTTCTCGAGGCGCCGGCCGAGCGGGGTCAGGTAGACGTAGATGTTCTTGCGGTTGTCGGGCTTGTGCTCGCGGCGGATGTAGCCCAGCGCCTCCATCGCGCGCAGAGCGATCAGCGTCGTGGGTTCCATCACCCCGGCCTCGGCGGAGAGCTCGCGCTGGGTCAGGCCGTCGCGATGCCACAGGATGCGCAGGAATGCCCAGTGGCCGAGCTGCACGTCGTGCTGCGCGAGGCGCAGCTGCAGCGAGCGCAGGAAGCTGCGCGTCGCGTCTTTGACCAGGTGCGCGTTGCGGTCGCTGGGAACGGCCTCGTGCCAATGTTTGAGCACGCGGCGCGCGATCTCGTCGCCGGGCTGCGTCGCCGGCTTCTCCCCGGCCAGGCGTTGCTTGGTCATGCTCCGGGTCCCACTTGGTGCTCGAGCGTAACGTCGCGGTTCTCGCGCGCCGAGCGCAGCATCGCGAGGCATATCTCCTGCGTGCCCCGCGCCCATTGCCCGCTGTGCAGCGGACGCTTGCCGTCGACGACGGCCGCGACGAGCTCGTCGATCACCTCGAAGCGCGGCACGGCGGGCGCCGCGAGCGGGATGCGCTCGACGCGCTCGTCGCCGTAGACGAGCAGCGCATCGGGGAGCGGCCGCAGGTCGCCTTTCTCGCAGGACACGACGACCGGCCCGAAATGCTGGTTCGCCTGCTGCGCGCCGGCGGGCGGCGCCACATACGCCGGGCCGCCGTAGGTGCCGGCGTGCTTCAGGCGCGCCTCCTCGTCGGGCAAGCGCAGCGCGCGCAACCGCGCCCGCGCCTGGCCGTGGCGCGCGGGATCCTTTATCGTTCCCAGCTCGCCCATCCAGCCGCACCACTCGTCGGAATCGAAGTGGCCGTAGCCGCTGTAGGTGAGCGTGGCGAACACGCCGTCGTCGAACCACAGGAGCGCCGTGTAGGCGCCCTCGGTGGGCCGCGCCGGGTCCCAGGCGCCGAGCACCGCGCGCACGCGGACCGCGCCGCTCCCCGCCAGCAGCCGCACGATGTCGACCTGGTGCGCGGCTTGGCTGAACACGACGCCGCCGCCCTCCTCGGTGCGCAACTCCTCGGGCCGGCGCGGGCGGTAGAGGAAATCGGTGTAGTCGAGCGCCTGGATCATGCGCACGCGGCCGAGATCGCCGCGACCGATCAGTTCGCGCGCCGCGAGGTAGGGCGTGTCGAAGCTGTGGCAGTGCCCGACGAGCAGGTGCACGCCGGCCGCGGCGCAGGCCGCGATCATGTCGTCGCACTCGGGCAGTGTCAGCGCCATCGGCTTCTCGACCAGCACGTGCTTTCCCGCTGCCGCGGCGAGCCCCGTGTGCGCGGCGTGGAAGCCGTGGGGGCTCGCCACGTACACGGCCTGCGCGGCGGGATCGGCGACGAGCTCCTCGGCGCTCGCGTAGCTGCGTGCGCCGAAGTCGCGCTCGAACTGCGTGCGCGCCGCCTCGCGCGGATCGCAGGCGGCGACCAGCTCGATGCGAGGATCGGCACGGAAGGTCGGCAGCATCAGCGTGAACGCGCGGCCGAGACCGATGACTCCGAGTCGTATCGGGGTGGATGTCATCGGGTCATCGGGTGATCGGGGGATCGCTTCGTCGGGTCATCGCGATCGGCCGCGTGCCGCTCACAGGTCCAGCGTCAGCTCGGCGGACTTCGCGCGCGACACGCAGACCATGATCTCGCCCGCCTGCTCCTCGGGCAGCAGCACCATGTCGCGGTGGTCGGCTTCGCCGGCCAGGAGCCGGGTGCGGCAGGTGCCGCAGGTGCCGCTCTCGCAGGACGAGGGCACGTTGCAGCCGTGCTCGCGCAGCGCGGCGAGGATCGTGCCGCCGACCGGGACCCCGAAGCCGATGCCCGAGCGCGCCAGCCGCACGGTGAAAGGTTTGTCGTCGGGGCGCACCTCGCCGGCTCCGGCGAAGCTCTCGAAATGCACCTGCCGGGTCGACCAGTGACCGGTCATGTCGCGCACCGCTTCCATCAGGCCGCGGGGCCCGCAGCAGTAGATGTGCGTACCGGGGAGCGGGCGCTCGAACACCGGCCACAGGTCGAAGGCCTTTTCAGGATCGCCGTGATCGTGGTGGATGCGCACGCGGCTCTTCAGCGCCAATGCGCCCAGCTCGTCGAGGAAAGGCGTGGCCTGCGGCGAGCGCGTGAGATAGAAGAGCTTCCACGGCGCCGCAGGCAACTCGCCGAAGCTCCTGATCATCGAGCGGATCGGCGTGATCCCGATGCCGCCGGCGACGAAGATCCAGCCCTTCGCGTTGTCCACCAGCGGGAACGCGTTGTCCGGAAGTGACGTGGGCAGCGTGTCGCCCTCCTGCGCGTCGTCGCAGAGGCTGATCGATCCGCCCTGCCCCTGCGCCTCGCGCTTGACCGCGATCTCGTAGCGGCGGCGCTCGGCCGGGTCGCCGCACAGCGAATACTTGCGAACGAGGCCGTTGGGCACCTGCAGCTTGACGTGCGAGCCGGGCGTGAAAGGCGGCAGCTCGCTGCCGTCGGGCATCGCCAGCTCGAAGCCGCGGACGCCCTCGGCCGCGTCGTACGCGCGCACGATGCGCAGCGGCATCTGGGTGTCGGCGTGCATCTGGACGGCCATCGCCGTTCCGACCGGGCTCAGATGCTGTACGACTCGTAGGTCGCCGGATGGAAGATCTCGTCGACCGACATCAGGCGCGACGACAGGCCCTGACCGTGGTGATGCCGCAGGAAGGTCTCCAGCGTGCGCCGGTTCGCGGCGACGCCGTAGGACCAGTAGTCGTCGCCCAGCGTCTCGCGCGCGGCTTTCAATTGCTCCTCGACGAAAGGCAGCGTCACCTTGGTCGCCGAGGTGTCGGACAGCGCCTCGATCGCCGCCGCCTTCGACTGGGTGAAAGCCTTCTGCACGGCCGCGGGCAGCCACGGGTGCTGCGCGGCGAGCTCGCGGCGGATGCCGACGACGTGCATGATCGGGAACACGCCGCTGCGCTTGCAGTAGTCCTTGGCGGCAGCAGTCGGATCGTCGAACAGCCAGCCGACGCTCGGATTGCGCAAGGCGGCAGCACCGGGCGGGCGCGGCGCGATGAAGCCGTCGATGTCGCCGCGGTCGAGCAGCTCCGAGATCGTCGTGCCTTCGGGCGCGGCTTCGAGCTTCACATCGGGCGGCAGCTGCAGCTTGATCTTCTCGGGCCGGCCCGGGGTGTCGATGCCGCCGCGCACCCAGGTCACGTCCTGCGGGCGCACGCCGAAATCGTCCTGCAGCAGCGCGCGCGCCCAGACGATCGCGGTCAGCTGGTATTCGGGCACGCCCACCCGCCGGCCCTTGAGGTCGGATGGTGCCTTGATCCGGTCCTTGCGCACGTAGATCGACGTGTGGCGGAACGCCCGCGACAGGAACACCGGCACGGCGACGTAGGGGCTGTCGCCGCGCGACGCGCGGACGAGGTAGCTCGAGAACGACAGCTCGCAGATGTCGAAGTCGACGCTGCGCATCGCGCGGAAGAACATTTCCTCCGGGCTCAGCGTCATGTAGACGGGATCGACGCCGTCGATCAGGACGCGGCCGTCGAGCAACGCGCGGGTGCGATCGTAGTCGCCCATGGCGACCGAGAGCTGGAGCTTGGACATGAATGTCTCGAGGGGATTCTGCGGTGGAACTCGATCGGCGCGAGGTCAGCGCGAGGTCACGGAGTACGAGGGCTCGAGCTCGGGACGCTCTCCCCCGTCGTCCCAGACCCAGCGCGCCGGGTGCGCCCGCCAGTCGCCGGTCTTGGGCACCATCGCCTGGAACGAGCAGACGGCCGGCGGGATCGCCCTGTCGCCGGTGCCGATCGCCGGCCCGCCTGCCTGGAACTCCTTCAAGGCGTCGAGCATACGGCGGCGGAACTCGACGATCGCGAGGTCGCTCGCGCCGAGGCGCTCGTGGCTGCGGTCGGCAATGGGTCCCATCGTCACCCACATCGCGATGTCCTGGTTCGGGAAGCCGGTGATGCCGGTGAAGTTGCCCGCCTTCATCGCCTGCCGGTCCTGCCAGAAGCGGTTGTCGACGTTGCGCAGCGGCCGGTAGGTCGCGTCGAGATCCACACCCACGGTCTGGCGCAGGAAGCGGCGCCAGGTCTCGGTCTCGGGTGTGGTCGCCGGGTGGCCCCAGGCAATGAAATAGAACGCGGTGTTGGTGTCGTCCATCGGCACGTTGACGTTGGCGACGTTGTAGAGGTTGTTCGGCGGGATCAGCACCGTGGCCGGCGCGACGAACACCGTCGAGCGCACGTAGTCCTGTGTGGCCGCATCCTTGATCGGGCGGCGCAGCGCCGCATAGCGAAAGCCGTAGGGCGTGCGCTCGACCTGCAGCCGCGGCGCCTTGTCGGTGGAGGGGCGCAGCCACAGGTTCGCGGTCGCCTTGGCGCCGTCGACGCGCGCGGGCACCATGTCGGACGAATGCAGACTGGAGCTGTGCGCCGAGTCGATCGCGCCCTCGAGGATCTGCGCCCAGTTGCAGGGGATGATCGCCTTGGCGATCGACACCCGCGCCTCGGCGACCGGCGCCCAGGGCGGCGGCGTGAATTCGGGCATCGTCTCTTGCGCGCCCATGTACGCCCAGACGAAGCCGCCCCACTCCTTGGCCGGATAGGCCTTGTGCTTGACCTTCGCCGCCATGCCGCTCGCCGCGGGCTCGGACGCCATCTCCAGCACGTTGCCATCGACGTCCATCTTCCAGCCGTGATAGAGGCAGCGCAGCCCGCATTCCTCGTTGCGACCGAACACCAGCGACGCGCGGCGGTGCGGGCAGTACTCGTCCATCACGCCGACGCGGCCGTCGGTGTCGCGGAACACGACCAGGTCCTCACCCAGCACGCGCGCCTTCACCGGCGCACCGTCGGGCTCGGCCACTTCCTCGATCAGGCACACCGGCGTCCAGAAACGCCGCATCAGCTGGCCGGTCGGAGCGCTCCCCTCGACGCGGCACAGCAGCTCGTTTTCCTCGTGGGTCAGCATCGGGATCACCTGTTCCGTGATGAGGCGCGGGCGCAGTCGGTCGCGCCCGGCGTCGATCCAGTAGATTTACTTAGAACTCTAAGTTAATTTAATCGACCACCGCCCGACCGTCAACACCAAGCGGTCCGGGCGCTGCATCGGACCCGGACTATCCCGACGAGCGCTGGGCACGGCGCCACGCCGCCGGAGGCTGCCCGACCAGGCGCTTGAAGGCGCGCGCGAACGCGGCTTCGGAATCGTAGCCCACCTCCTGTGCGATCGTCGCCACCGTCGCCCGGCCTTCACGCAGCAGGCGCGCGCCGCATTGCATGCGCCAGTTCGTCAGGTACTGCATCGGCGGCTGCCCGACCAGGTCCACGAAACGCTCGTGCAGCGTCGAGCGCGACAGGCCGACCTGTCGGCCCAGCTCGTCGATCGTCCACGACTCGGCGGGCCGCTCGTGCAGCAGCCCGATCGCACGTCCGACATGACGGTCGCGCAGCGCCGCCAGCCAGCCCGACGCATCCGCGGGCAGCGACTCGAGGTAGCGCCTCGCGGCATCGACGAACACCATCTCGCTGACGCGCTCGAGCACTGCCGCGCTGCCGGGCCGGCGCAGCTGCGATTCCGACGCCGCCTGGTGCAGCACCGGGGCGACCCAGGCGCCGACGCCGCCGGCGGGCAGGTGCAGCAGCCGCGGCAAAGCCTCGATCAGCGGGTTGAAGGGCCGCAGGTCGCAGCCGACGAAACCGCAGATGACGACGGTACTGGCCTCCTCGAGCGGCATCGTCACGCCAGGCCGCACGACGTCCCCGTAGTAGGCGACCGGAATGGGCTTGGGATCGTTCCGCCTCGCCGCCACCCAGTCGCCGTCGCCGTGCCGCGCGCGCATCCCCGGCGCGCTCGACAGAACATGGGCGTCGCCGCGCGGAAACATCACGATGTCGCCGCTGGACAGGCGCACCGGCGGCACGCCGCCGGTCGCCGCCCAGCTGCCGCCCTTGATGATCAGGTGGTAGCCCAGCACGTGCTCGGCGCCCGGCATCACGATGTCGCCGACATCGCGCGCCGCGGGAGATTCGGCCACCCACTCGTCACGGCAGTTGACGTAGTAGAAGACCGCGCCGCGCAGGCGCACGCTGCGCAGGACGTCGGACAGTGGGTCGTGCTTCATGGCGGGTTGACGTCGGGGGCGGCAGCGTCGCGATCAAGAAGGGCGGACGCACGATCAAGCGGCGGTGCAGGTGCGGACGCACGGACAAATTTGCACGACGGCGAGTGAAGCGTCAATGGCCGTTGCCGGGAACAATCGGTCCGTCGTCGCGATGATGCGCCGATCGCCTTCCGGCACCGGCCCGCGCTGCGGGCCGACATCACTCACTCAGGAGATTCGCATGAGCACCGTTCTCGACACCCGCCCCGCCACGCCCGATTTCGCCGCGATCAAGAGCCGCCAGCAGGCGACGTGGGCCAGCGGCGATTTCGCGGTCATCGGCAACACCATCCAGATCGTCGGCGAGTCGCTCGCCGAGGCCGCCGACGTCCGCGCCGGCGAGCGCGTCCTCGACGTGGCCGCCGGCAACGGCAACGCGACGCTTGCCGCAGCGCACCGCTTCGCCGAGGTCACGTCGACCGACTACGTTCCGGCGCTGCTCGACAAGGGCCGCGAGCGCGCGCGCGCCGAGGGTCTGGCGGTGAAGTTCCAGGTCGCCGACGCCGAGCAGCTGCCGTTCGAGGACGGCAGCTTCGACGTCGTGCTGTCGACCTTCGGCGCCATGTTCACGCCCGAGCACGACCGGGTCGCCCGCGAGATGTTGCGCGTGCTGCGCGACGGTGGTCGCATCGGCATGGCGAACTGGACGCCCGAGGGCTTCATCGGCCGGCTGTTCAAGGTCGTCGGCAGCTACCTGCCGCCCGCGGCCGGCCTCAAGTCGCCGGCGCTGTGGGGCACCGAGCCGCACCTCGTCGAGCTGTTCGGCAGCAAGGCCGCGAAGATCCATTGCGAGCGGCGCCACTTCAACTTCCGCTACCGCTCGGCCGCGCATTGGCTGCAGGTGTTCCGTGACTACTACGGACCGATGCACAAGGCCTTCGCTGCGCTCGAAGAAGCCGCCGGGCAGAAGCTGGCGCGCGACATCACCGCGCTGCTCGAGGAGATGAATGTCGCAGGCAAGACGTCGCTGGTCGTGCCTGCCGAGTATCTCGAAATCGTAATCACCAAGCGCTGAGGCGCGGCGAAGGGCGACCGTCGACGACGACGCGATGGCAGGCAATCCGGGGACTTCCATGACTGGGGAAAACGATGGCGTCATCGCGGCGTGGAACGGCGTGCTTTTCGACAAGTTCTGCCGCTTCAAGCACCTGCTGACGGTGGGCCTGTCGGCGCACAGCGACGAGGCGCTCGCCCGGCACGCCTACCCTGCAGCTGCGCGCGTGCTGGACGTCGGATGCGGCTTTGGAGACTGCGCGCAGCGGATCGCCGCAGGCGTCGGTCCGCGAGGTGCGGTGCTCGGCGTCGACTGCGCCGCGAACTTCGTCGAGGCCGCCGCGCAGGACGCCCGTCGGGCCTGCGTCGGCAATGTCTCGTTCTTCGAGGCCGACGTGCAGACGGACGATCTGCGCGGGCCCTACGACTTCGCGTTCTCCCGCTTCGGAACGATGTTCTTCACGATGCCGGGCGCCGGCCTGCGCAACATCAGGAAGGCGCTCGAGCCCGGCGGCGGGCTGACCATGGTGGTGTGGCGCCGGCGCGAGGACAACCCGTGGCTGCACGATGCGGAGATGCGCGTCAGGGAGATCGTCCCGGTCGTGTCCCACGAGGACACCGACCAGGTTCACTGCGGGCCGGGACCGTTCTCGATGGCCAGCCCGGACATGGTCAGCGCGCTGCTGCGAAGCGCGGGCTACGACCGCATCGCGTTCGAGCGCCACGACGCCGACATCTGCATCGGCAAGGACCTTGCGGACGCCATCGAATTCGCGATGGCGCTGGGCCCCGCCGGCGAGATCATTCGCCTGGCCGGCGACGAAGGCGAAAGGCGAAAGCCCGAGGTCGTCGCGGCGCTCCGGGAAACGCTGGCGCCGTACGTGCGGGAGGATGGCGTGTGGGCGTCCTCGAGCACCTGGTTCGTCACGGCCCGCAATCCTTGACTCGACGCGGCCACCACCGCACCCTCCTTGCTCAGGACTGCAGCCCCCGCCACACCCTCTCCGGGGTCAGCGGCATCTGCAGTGCCGCCATGCCGCCTGCATGGCCGTTTCGCGCCAGCGCATCCATCACGGCGTTGACCACCGCGGGTGTGGCGCCGATGGTGCCGAGCTCGCCCACCCCCTTGACCCCCATCGGATTGGTCAGACAGGGTGTGGATTCGTCCATCGTCATCTCGAAGCGGCCGGTCGTCGACGCGCGCGGCAGCGCGTAGTCCATGAAGCTCGCCGTCAGCGCCTGGCCCGATTCCGTGTCGTAGACGAAGGCCTCGGAGAGCGCCTGGCCGATGCCCTGTGCAGCGCCCCCTTCGAGCTGGCCGATCACCACCATCGGGTTGACGACGCGGCCGACGTCGTTCACCGACCAGTAGCCGTCGAGCGCGACGGCCCCGGTATCGGGATCGATCTCCACTTCGCAGACGTGGCAGCCGTTGGGCCAGCTCGCAGCACCCACCGAGCTCGTCGATTGCAGGACGATGCGCTCACCCACCTGGCGCCGCGCGAGCTCGAACAGCCCGATGCGCCGGTCGGTGCCGGCGATGCTGAAGACGCCGTCGCGGTATTCGATGTCGCCCACCGCGGTCTCGAGCTCCTTCGCCGCGAGGTCCTGCGCCTTCTCCACCGTGCGCTCGGAGGCGACCTGAACCGCAGAGCCGACGACGAACAGCGAGCGGGAGCCCGCGCTGCCGAAACCCGTGGCCCGGTCTGTATCGCCGAAGCACACGCGAATG
>JAJXTF010000339.1 GCA_021784125.1 Pseudomonadota bacterium
ATCGCGCTCAATCCGGACGAATACGTTGACATCAACGTCCGCCTGGCGCGCGATGCGGACTGGCGTAGCCGGCTTCGTGACACGCTGCGGCCGCGACTTGTGGCGTCACCGCTGATGGACGCCAAGCAGTTCGTTGCCGATCTCGAAGAGCGTTACCGGCAAATGTGGCGCGCCTGGTGTGCGAGCGGGACGACCACCCGGAGCCCGCCTAGCGCTTGATCACGATGCCCTGGCCGGTGGGCAGCGGAAACACGCGGTAGCGCCGCTTCTCGAACCACGGGTCCTCGGCGAGCTTCTGCTTCCGATACGGACCTGACCACTCGTAGTCGTCGAGGATGACCAACCCGCCCGGAACGACCCTGTCGAACAGCGCGTCCAGCGCGGCGATTTCCGCGGGCGCCTGGTTGAGGTCGATGTGCAGATAGGCGATCACATCGGGCGACTGCCCGGCGAAGACTTCCGGGATGCTTCCCTTGAATATCTTCACCTGCGGATACGACTCGAACTTCTGCCTGACCTTCTGGAAAAGCTTCGGTCCGTGCTCGGGCATCGCGTGATGCAGCATGCCTTCTTCGTGCTCGAACAGGTCGTAGGCCCAGAAGTCCTTCGGAAAGTCGGGACCGCCGAGGTAGTCGATCACCGTCTTGACCCCGACGCCGGTATAGGCGCCGCACTCGACGAAGGCACCGTCGAGCTGTACGCAGTGGTAGGCGGCGCAGGCGAGCACGTAGCGCCGCCAGACGATCGCCCGGTCGGACACGCTCTCCGCGTTCGATTCCCATGCCTTCACGAACAGGCGGTCGTCGAACATCGAATTGTTGCGGGCCCAGGTGAAGAAGTTGTCGCTGAAGTGGAATCCCGGTGCGACCTTCTCGGAGACGCGCTTGATGCTCTCGGCCACGAGATCGTTGTCCGAGGCTCCCCAGAATTGCGGGACAAAGAAATTGAAGACCGAAGCCTCCGGCGGCTGGCCCAAGGATGGCAGGTGGACCTCGGTCGATTTCCTTCTCCGCCAGAGCTTCAAGCGCCCCCCTCGTGCTGAACTTATCCTCGCGACAGCGTTGGGCCTTTACCGACCCATCAACCGTACATCGTCCTAAACAGTTACCACGAAGGCCGCCGGCTGCGCAATTCCCCGGCAGGGCCGGACCGCTGCCCGCCGGCGGTGCCGTGGGTCGGCCCGGGACGAACCGCCCCGCCGCACCAGCTCGAACGGATTGCCAAATACCGGATCCGCCGGTGTAATCTTGCGTATATGTGCATATGCGCGTATCTATCGTGACTGCATCCCGACTGCATCCGGACGCGGCGCTCGCAGTGCCGCTCCCGACGCCCTGCACCTGCGGGCGCCTGCGCCGCGCCAGCCGCGCGCTGACGCAGCTCTACGACGATGCGATGGCGCCGGCGAGCCTGCGCGTCACGCAGTTTTCGCTGCTGCGCACGCTGCTGCGCGACGGCCCGCTCCGGATCTCTGACCTGGCAGCACGGCAGTTGCTGGATCGCACGGCGCTGTCGCGCAACCTCGATCCGCTGCTCGACGCCGGCTACGTCGACATCGCGCGCGGGCGCGACGCCCGCACTCGCGAGGTCGCGATCACGCGCAAGGGAGCTGCTGCGCTCGACCTTGCGCAACCGCACTGGATCGCAGCGCAACGCGCGGTGGCGAAGCGCCTGGGGGTGAAGAAGCTCGAGGCGCTGATCGGCGTCCTCGCGGAGCTCGAGTCGCTGCATCCGGCGGCGGCGAAGCCCTCGCCCCGACCCTCACCCCAGCTCTCTCCCGCAAGCGGGAGAGGGAGTGAATTCCGGAATCGACGATGACGAAGAATGCCTCCCCCGCCCCCTCCTGGCGCAGCCCCAAGGTTGTGCTGGTCTGCAGCAGCCTGATCCTGACGCTGGGGATGGGCATCCGCCATGGCTTCGGGCTGTTCCTGCAGCCGATCTCCGCCGACCTGCACTGGACGCGCGAGACCTTCGCCCTGGCGATCGCCGTGCAGAACCTCGTGTGGGGCATGACGCAGCCTTTCGCCGGCATGATCGCCGACAAGTACGGTGCGGGCCGGGTGGTGCTGGGCGGAGTGTTGCTCTACGTGCTGGGTCTGTTCCTGATGGCGCACCCGACGACGCCGCTCGCCTTCATCCTGTCGGCAGGCGTGCTGATCGGAACCGGGCTGTCCGGCGTCACGTTCAGCGTCATCGCGGGCGTGCTCGGCCGCGCATTCCCGCCCGACAAGCGCAGCATGGTGCTGGGCATCTCGGCAGCCGCCGGTTCGTTCGGGCAGTTCGCACTGCTGCCGCTGACGCAGTGGCTGCTGTCGCATCTCGGCTGGGTCGGCGCACTGGTTGCACTGGCTTGCGTGGGCCTGGCGATGGCGCCACTGGCCGCGGCGGTGGTCGAGCGGCGGATCAAGCATGAGCACGCGCACCGGCAATCGGCGGGCGAGGCGATCCGCGAGGCATTCGGCCACCGCGGCTACGTCCTGCTGACCGCAGGCTTCTTCGTCTGCGGCTTCCAGGTCGTCTTCGTCGGCGTCCACCTTCCGGCGTACCTCGCCGATCACGGCCTGGCCCCGGGCGTCGCGGTCACTGCGTTGGCCCTTATCGGCCTGTTCAACATCATCGGGACCTACACGACGGGCTGGCTCGGCTCCAGGATGCCCCAGCGCCACATCCTGTCGTTCATCTAT
>JAJXTF010000340.1 GCA_021784125.1 Pseudomonadota bacterium
TGATGCCGATCCCTGCCGGGATCGGGCGCGACCCCGAAGTGTCCCATCGGCGGAACGACGTCGAGCGTCATGCCCTCGCGCAGCGTGTCGTTCGCCCAGTTCGAGAACACGCCGCCCGGTGCGCGCTTGATCGCGATCCGCAGCCCCTCGCCGACGGGCGCACAGATCGAATACGAGCGCCGCAGGTCCTCGCCGCCGATGGCGGCGCGCACCGTCACGTGCTGGCCCGGCTCGAAGCGGAACATCGCGCCCAGATCGCCCGGAACCGCGAAGCTGATCGCGATCGCGTCACGCGTCTCGTGGTCGATCCTCGCGATGGCCAGTGGGTGGAATTTGCTCATGGCGGCATGCCGATGCGACGGGCGCCGGTCGTCGGCGCCCTCGTCCTCGAAGGGTCAATACGGCTTGAAATAGTCGAAAGGCTCGAGGCAATCGAGGCAGCGGTACTGTGCCTTGCACGCGGTCGACCCGAATCGCGCCACCAGCGTCGTCCGCAGCGATCCGCAACGCGGACAGGCGACGTCGCCGCCGCCGGCCCCCGTCGGCGCGCTCGCATCGCGGTCGCCACGCAGGCGCTGCAGCGGCACCGCGGTCCCGGCGGCGTCCGGGGCGCCATGTCGCGGCGGCGCAATGCCGGCTTCGCGCAGCTTGCGTCGCGCCTCCGGCGCGATCCAGTCGGTGGTCCACGGTGGGGAGAGCACGGTGCGGACGCGAACGTTGGCGGGCGCCTCCTGTGCGAGGGCTTCGTGGATGTCGGACTCGATCACGCGCGTCGCCGGACAGCCCGAATAGGTCGGGGTGATCGCCACCACCCAGTCGCCCCCTTCCGGCTCGACGCTGCGGACGATACCGAGCTCGACGATCGTTACCGACGGGATCTCGGGATCGACCACGGTCGCGAGCGCACGCCAGATCGCCGCGGCCTCCGCGGGGTCCGGCCGTGGGGCGGGCGCGTTCGACGTCACCACCGCGCACCCGGGTACGAGCGGGCGAGGATCTGCATCTCGGCCAGCATGTGCCCGAAATGCTCGGTGTGCAGTCCCTGCTTTCCACCTCGTCCGTTCATGCCCTGCATCCATCCGTCCGCGGGGGTCGCGAGCGTCGCTTCGGCAAGCACCGCAGCGACCGAGGATCGCCATGGCTCGCGCAGTGCCGCCGCATCCGCCGCCACGCCCGCTGCGATCAGCTGCCGCTCGACCGCGTCGACGGCGAACATCTCGCCCGTGTACATCCACAGGGCGTCGATCGCGTCCTGCATGCGGCGATGCGACAGGCCGGTGCCGTCACCCAGCCGAACCACCCAGTCGGCCGAGCGCTCGACATGGTAGCGGACCTCCTTGCCTGCCTTGGCCGCGATCGCGGCGATGCGCCCGTCCTTCGATCCCGACAGCGCCCGGAGCAGCAGTGCGTGCCACTGGTCGAACAGGAACTGCCGCGCCATGGTGTCCGCGTAGTTGCCGTTGGGCTGCTCGACCAGCAGGAGGTTGCGGAATTCCCCGCTGTCGCGCAGGAACGCCAGATCGTCCTCGTCGCGGCCGGGCGGCGCATGGCGCGCTTCGATCTCGCGCGCGTAGGCGAGCCACATGCGGCCCTGGCCCAGGAGGTCGAGCCCGACATTGGTGAGCGCGATGTCCTCCTCCAGCGCGGGGCCCTTGCCCACCCACTCGCCCAGGCGCTGCGCCAGGACGACGCCGTTGTCGGCGAGCCGCAGGACGTAGTCGAAGAGTTGCCTGTCGTCGGGTATCGGGTCGGCCATCGGGACGTCGCTCGCCGCGGCGCGGATCAGATGTGCTTCACTTCCTCGGGCATCGGGAAGAATGTCGGATGCCGATAGACCTTGTCGTTGGAAGGCTCGAACAGCGCTTCCTTGTCGCCGGGAGACGATGCATGGATGTCGGCCGAGCGGGCGACCCAGATCGAGACGCCCTCGTTGCGACGCGTGTAGACGTCGCGGGCGCTGCGGATCGCCATCTCCGCGTCGGGGGCATGCAGGCTGCCGACGTGCTTGTGCGCCAGCCCGTGCTGCGAGCGGATGAAGATCTCCCACAACGGCCATTCGCTGCTCATTTCGCCTCCTCGATTCCCCTCACCCGCCTCGCATTCGCTCGGCTCCCTCCCCCGCTTTCGGGAGAGGGTCGGCGTAATGGCATCGTGGTCACGCCGCCTGCCGGTCGCGCGCGGCCCGCTTTTCCGCATGCGCGAGCGCGGCCTCGCGCACCCACGCCCCTGCTTCCCAGGCCCCGATCCTCGTCTGCATCCGGTCGCGGTTGCAGGGCCCGTTGCCCTTGACGACTTCGTGGAATTCCTGCCAGTCGATGTCGCCGAAATCGTAGTGTCCGCGTCCGGCGTTCCACGCCAGCCTGGCGTCGGGAATCTTCAAGCCCAGGTACTCCGCCTGCGGCACGGTCTGGTCGACGAAGCGCTGGCGCAGCTCGTCGTTGGAAAGGAGCTTGATCTTCCACCGCGCGGACTGCGCGCTGTGCACGCTCGCCGCGTCCGGCGGACCGAACATCATCAGCGAAGGCCACCACCAGCGGTCGAGCGCGTCCTGCGCCATCGCCTTCTGCTCGGGCGTGCCGCGGCACAGCGCGAGCATGATGTCGTAACCCTGTCGCTGATGGAACGATTCCTCCTTGCAGATACGGATCATCGCGCGCGCATACGGTCCGAAGCTGCAA
>JAJXTF010000341.1 GCA_021784125.1 Pseudomonadota bacterium
AGAAGGCCGATGTCCGTGCAGGTTCCGGGGGATTCGGGGTTATCGGGCCGCCGCGTGCCGATGCAACGGTACAATCCGACACCTGCCATGAATGCCACGCAAGAGCCGCATCCGCAGCACGAGATCGGACGAATCCCCGGGCTGGACCCGGTCCCTCGCCTGCGTGAGATCCCATACAACTACACCTCGTTCTCGGATCGGGAGGTCGTCCTGCGCTTGCTGGGCGAGGAGGCCTGGGCAGCGCTCGACGCCTTGCGCACCGAACGCCGCACCGGGCGCAGCGCCCGCATGCTCTACGAGGTGCTGGGCGAGATCTGGGCGATCCAGCGCAACCCCTATCTGCAGGACGACCTGCTCGACCACCCCAAGCGCCTGGCCTCGGTCGTCGAGACGCTGCGCTACCGCCTGCGCGAAATCGAGCAGCGCCGCGAACCGGGCGAAGCGGCGCGCGATGCCAAGGTCGTTCTGCTGGTGCAGGCCGCGACCGCCGCCGTCGACGCGTTCGCGGCCTCGTTCGCGCGGGCGCGCGACCTCCGCCGGCGCGCGCTGCGGCGATTCAGCCGCCACACCCGTGCCGACAACGTCTGTTTCGACGCCTATGCCCGCGTCTCCCACGTGACCGATGCCACCGACTGGCGCGTCGAATTGCCGTTCGTGGTGCTCAACCCGGACACCGAAGAGGAGATTCCGCAACTCGTGCGGGCCTGCGTCGAACTGGGGCTGACCGTCATTCCGCGCGGCGGCGGCACCGGCTACACCGGCGGCGCGGTGCCGCTGGTCCCCGACGCGGCCGTCATCAACACCGAAAAGCTCACGGGCTGCGGCGAGGTCGAGCGCGTCGCGCTGCCGGCCGGGGCCTCCGAGGGCGCGGCGAACGGCGGGACTGACGGCGCGGCCGCAACGCCGACGGTGTGGACCGAAGCGGGCGTCGTCACCCGCCGCGTCGCGGAAGCCGCCGAGCGCTCGGGTTTCGTGTTCGCGGTCGACCCCACGTCCGCGGACGCCTCCTGCGTCGGCGGCAACATCGCCATGAACGCGGGCGGCAAGAAGGCCGTGCTCTGGGGAACGGCGGTCGACAACCTCGCCTGGTGGCGCATGGTCGACCCCGAGGGCAACTGGCTCGAAGTCCACCGCGTCGACCACAATCTCGGGAAGATCCACGACGTCGAGGTCGCCCGGTTCGACCTCGTCTGGAAGGACGGCACGCGCGCCCCCGACAAGGCGCGCGAACTGCGGCGCGAGCGGCTGGAAATTCCCGGCGCGCTCTTCCGCAAGGCGGGCCTGGGCAAGGACGTCACCGACAAATTCCTCGGCGGCCTGCCGGGCGTGCAGAAGGAAGGCTGCGACGGCATCATCACCAGCGCGCGCTGGGTGGTCCACCGCATGCCGGAGCACGTGCGCAGCTTCTGCCTGGAATTCTTCGGCCCGGTGCGCGACGCCATCCCCGCGATCGTCGAGATCACCTCGTACCTCGGCGCCGAGCCGGGCGGAGCGGTGCTCTCGGGCCTCGAGCACCTCGACGCGCGCTATCTGCGCGCCGTCGGCTACGCCACGCGCTCGCCGCGCGGCGGCCTGCCGCGCATGGTCCTGCTGGGCGACGTCGCCGGCGACGACGAGGGCGCGGTCGCCCGCGCCTGCGCCGAGGTCGTGCGCATGGCCAACGCGCGCGAAGGCGAGGGCTTCATCGCCGTGAGCTCCGAAGCGCGCAAGGCCTTCTGGGCCGACCGCGCACGCACCGCCGCGATCGCCCGCCACACCAATGCGTTCAAGATCAACGAGGACGTCGTCATTCCGCTCGAACGGATGGGCGACTACACCGATGCGGTCGAACGCCTGAACATCGAACTGTCGATCGCCAACAAGCTGGAGCTGCTCGACGAGATCGAACGCCACCTGCGCTCGGACCTCGCGCTGGCGCCCGGCGACGATCCCGAGGCGCGCGGCCAGGAGAACGCCGAGCTGCTGGGCGACCGCGTGCCCCGCGCGCTCGAATTGCTGGCGGCGGTGCGGCGGCGCTGGATCCACCTGCGCGACGAGACCGACCTGCGGGACCTCCAGGACGGGCGCCTGCGCGTCTCCTGGAAGACCGAAGTGCGCGAACCGCTGGCGCGCGTGTTCGGCGGCGCCGTGTTCCGCCCGGTTCTCGACGCCTGCGACGCCATCCATGCCCGCGTGCTCAAGGGCCGGGTCTTCGTCGCCCTGCACATGCACGCCGGCGACGGCAACGTGCACACCAACATCCCCGTCAATTCGGACAACTACGCGATGCTGCAGACGGCCGAGCGCGCCGTCGCCCGCATCATGCAGGTCGCGCGCGATCTCGGCGGCGTGATCTCCGGCGAGCACGGCATCGGCATCACCAAGCTCGAGTTCCTGCGCGAGGACGAGCTGCGCGACTTCCGCGAATACAAGAACCGGGTCGACCCCGAAGGCCGGTTCAACCGCGGCAAGCTCATGCCCGGCGCCGATCTGCGGCGCGCGTATACGCCCAGCTTCAACCTGCTGGGACACGAATCGCTGATCCTCCAGCACAGCGACCTCAAGGGCGTGTCGGACGCGATCAAGAACTGCCTGCGCTGCGGCAAATGCAAGCCGGTGTGCGCGACCCACGAGCCGCGCGCGAACCTGCTGTATTCGCCGCGCAACAAGATCCTCGCGGTGTCGCTGCTGGTCGAG